>NZ_AP024510.1:2751878-3103757 GCF_018406465.1 Longicatena caecimuris | reverse complement strand
AAGCAACTCCTTTTTTCGGTAGTCATATTTTACTATAAATGGTGGAAAAAAACTATGCGTATTATGAAAATATCAAATTTTCCACAGGAAAAGTAAGTATTTCATCGATAAATAAAGGATAAAAAAAGTTTTCCACACTTATCAACGTGGAAAGCCTGTGGATTTTTTAATGTGGATAAGTAAAAATGGTGGAAAA
Organism: Longicatena caecimuris; assembly: GCF_018406465.1. GTDB lineage: Bacteria > Bacillota_I > Bacilli_A > Erysipelotrichales > Erysipelotrichaceae > Longicatena > Longicatena caecimuris. Next base: position 3,103,561 of record NZ_AP024510.1, on the reverse strand, counting down.
GTTGATAAGTACTAGTATAAGAAATAGCTTTCCCATAGCTTTTTATATTAAAATAAACTGATAATTAAAGGCTAAATGAATGTTTTCCACGTTTTCCACAATAGGTGGAAAACCTAGCTTAAATTTACTGTGGAAAGCTTGTGGATAAATAAGAATATTAGAAATTTTAGCTAGAATTCCCCTTTTTTCTTTTCAATAGGAGTAAAACTTAGAAGTTTTCCACTTTCTTTTATAGAAGAGGATTAGAATTGTTGAAAACTTTTCTGATTATGAAAACATAGTACCTATATAAACATAAAAATTTTGTTGAAATCTTGAAAGAACAAGATCACTTTTTATTTTCTGAAAAGAACTATGGGAAAATGTTTTAATCTTCGTTATAATAGATACGATATATAAATTAATAAGAAAGCAGGTTTTTTATGAATACAATAGGAAATATAGTAAAAGAAAAATTACAGAATTATGAAGAAAAGCTAAAGGCCAGCAATCGTCGTAGTTTATCTAGAATATGCAATTGTACAGAAGGAGCTTTTTTATTGGCCATGACAATCTATGTGGTTGGCAATATGAATGCTTGGACAATTTTAATGTTGGCAATCTGTGTCTTTTTAATATTTAGAATCATACATATCTATATAACGATAACAAGCTCATTGGATATTAGATTATTATATTTTGGAATGATTTTTTGTGAAATTGTGCTTTCCGGAATAGGTTTCTTTTATACACCAATCCTTCTATTTTTAGGTTTGATATTCGCTATGTTAATCGGATTTCCTTTTTTATTCCATAAACTTTCTTTATTGAAAAACTAAAAAAAGAAATACGAATTTTCATTTATTTTAAACTTTTATTGACTTTGATAATGAATTTATGTATAATTTCTTAGCAATGCTCAATTTGTATAAAGAAAAAAGAAGTGGAGGTGGCTCTTGTGAAAAGAACATATCAACCGAGCAAAAGAAAACACCAGAAAACTCATGGATTCAGAGCCAGAATGGCTACTGTTGGAGGACGTAAGGTTTTAGCACGTCGTCGTAGTAAAGGTAGAAAAGTGTTGTCAGCTTAAAAAATCACCTTCGGGTGATTTTTTTGTAGTAAGGTCTGAAAAGGAGCAACGATATGAAAAAAGAATTTCGTGTAAAAGATACGCGAGAGTTTGCGGAAATCATGAATTATAAGAAGTTCTATACATGTCCTTCCTTTGTTATTTATGTAAAACCTAGAAAAGAAGATCATGCGCGTGTAGGAATTTCCGTTGGAAAAAAGATGGGAAAAGCTGTTATACGTAATAAAATTAAGCGGCAAGTACGCAGCATGGTACAAGATATTTATACATTTGATGAGAATTTTGATACGATTATTCTTGTTCGAGTGAAATATCATGAAGAAAATTATATAAACAACAAAAAACTCTTGGAAAGATTGATTAAAAAAGTTAAAATATAAAGGTAGGCAACTTTAGCGAGGAGAAATGAAATGAAAGATTTTTTTAAACAAAAAAAGAAATTGCTTCTTGTTGTAATGCTGATGGTGGTAACGCTCACAGGATGTAGCGTACCGCGTGGTCAGAATGGTAAGACTTATGTGGACTCCATTATTACAATTAAAGAAGAAACCGTAGCAAGGAAGAATGTAGATTTTGAAAAGGGATCAAAAGCAGAAAAGCTGTATAAAGACTTAAAACCGGATGAAAGAATTACCATCAAGCCAACAACTTTCTCAGATGCGATGGATGAAGGTTGGTTCCATGGTATTATCGTATATCCAATTGCACAGCTGATCAACTGGGTAGCAAACTTTACGGATGCCGGTATTGGTATCATCGCAGCAACCTTTTTGATTCAGTTATTAATTTTCCTGTTTTCTATTAAATCACAGGTCGCAAATCAGCGCATGCAGGCATTACAGCCAGAAATGCAAAAAATCCAGGCAAAGTATGCCGGTCGTACAGATGATCGTTCCAAAATGGCGCAAGCACAGGAAATGCAGGCTTTATATTCTAAATATAAAATTAATCCATTTGGAACTTTATTAATCACTTTTATTCAGTTCCCTGTTATTTTGGGTATGTATCAGGCAACAATGCGTGCTTACAGTGTAGTAACTGGTAGTTTTGCCGGTATCAATCTTGCAAAAACACCAATTGAAGGTTTAAAAGAAGGACAGATTGCTTTTGGCGTTATCTTCATCTTGATGGTTCTGTTCCAACTTCTTTCCTTTAAAATGCCACAATGGTTACAGGAACATCGAAAAAAGAAACAACATGTAAAAGAAAAGAAATATGCAGAACCTAAGAAACAGCCGGGTATGATGGGCTCAATGAATATGATGATGTATATGAGTACAGCAATGATTGCCATATTCGCTATCAACTGGCCATTAGGTATGTCATTCTACTGGTTGGTAAATTCCATTGTCAGAGTAGGACAGAACTTATTGATTCATAAATGCTTTATCAAAGATTAGGAGGCATACGTTCAATGAAAACATATACTGGAAAAAACTTGGAAGATGCTATTCAAAATGCAGCAAACGATAAACAAGTGACAGCAGAGGAACTTACTTATACCGTTATTGAGGAAACTAGTGGTTTTCTGGGATTAGGAAGTAAAGTAACGATTAGTGCTTATTGCAAAAATGATATCATGGATTTTATGAAGGATTATCTGCAAACTTATTTTGATGGAATTCAAATGGAAGCAACCATTGAAGTAAGTGAAGATAATGATTTCTATCATGTAGATTTGGATGCTGAAAACAATGCTATCTTAATTGGTAAAAATGGGCAAACACTGCAATCTATGAATGCTGTATTGAAATCTGCAGTATCCAGTGAATTTAAAAAACGTATCCGTGTTCTCATTGACATCAATGGATATAAAGAAGAAAAATACCAAAAAGTATGTTCTTTAGCATTGCGTGTAGCAAAAAGTGTACAGCGCAGCAAAACAGATGCTATCTTAGATCCTATGCCAGCTGATGAGCGTAAAGCTATTCATAACTATTTGACGAATATGCGTAATATCTCCACGGTAAGTGAAGGGGAAGGTAATCAAAGACGATTAAAAATCGTATATGACCCTGAAAAACAATAAAAAACTATTAGAAAGTCTGTGAAAAGCAGACTTTTCTTTTTGCACAATAAGAAATTCTTGTTAGTAAGATGTCTTCATTTATTTGATATGAAAGGTACATGTTATTTACTGATTAGTTATAGGATGGAGAACCTTTAGCTAATTGTAAATCACGAGTATGTAATGTGCTAGATAATTTTTTATTTAAAATGCTAAATGAATTTCGAAAAAGATATTTGTTAATCTATCGTAAATAGGAAAGTAAGAAGACTGTTTTTATTTATGGTGGTATAAAAAAGAAATTTAAAAAGTTCTAAATAGTGTATATTACGGAAGGTTTATAATTTTTATATCTTATATTTATCACATATAAGTAAATTTTCTAAGATTCCATATACTGCTCAAAATATTTATGCTAAAATAGCGATAAAGGAAGATGAGCACAATGACAGAAACAATCTTTGAAACTTTATTGAAAGAGATGGAAGAACAACAAAAACTACATCATCTGCCAATTGTAGAGAAAAAGGCGAAGCAATTATTAAAATTAGCTGAAAAAGAGCAAAATCATTATTATGAAAGTATTGCCTGGTATTTTATATCTTTATTATCTTTTTATAATGAAGATAAACAAAAAGCTATGAAAGCATGCGGTCAAGGTTTAAAACTATGTGAATCAGCGGATAATGTACGCTATGAAATACGTTTAATGAATCTTGCCGGCATTTTATATGCAGATAGTAGTAATGAATTAACAGCGCTTCATCATTTTATTAATGCTTATTTCCTGTCAAAAGAACATCCGGAATATGGATTCATGCAATTGATTTTAAAAAATATGGGAACATTATTTTTTAGTATCGGTATGTATCAGGAAGCTTTGCAATACTATACAGAAGCATTTGACTATATGTTGCTCGATAAGTTTGAAAAGGGAGATTTACAAATTGTTATTTCTCATATCATGTTTACACTTGCCAGAATGAATGAGCAGGAAGAAGTAAGGATTTGGAAAAAGAAATATGACGAATTAGATAATGAATTAGCTAAAATACCAGAAGAATATGTACTTAGTGAACTATATCTGGATGTCTGTGCGCATACTACATCAAAGGTGCCTGAAAAAATGGAGCAGGTATTAAAAAATTTATATCAGGAAGAGGACTATTCCCATATTAAAAACTGTATGTTTTTTATGCTTGAAATGAGTTTGCATATGAAAAATGATTCGCTGTTTATTAAATTATATCAAACAGCAAAGAAATTATTTAAAGATATGAAAAATCCATATTTTGAAGAAGAACTTTCACAAATCTATATACAATATCTTAAAGAATTTCATAAAGATAATTTAAAAGATGAAATTTATCAACATTACGAAATATATCAAAAAGCTCAATCTTTTAATTTAGAGAATCGTAAGATCAGTATGAAAGTTAAAATGGATTTAGAAAATACGTTGTATAAACAACGTAAAATCATTGAAAACAATCAGAAACTTATGCAGTACACGCAATTAGATGACTTTACCGGCGTTTTGAAAAAAACAGCTTTCCGCAAACAGACGATAGAAAAACTTCAGCGTCGAAATAAGAATCAGAAAGCATTTTTCTTGATGATGGATATAGATAATTTTAAACATATCAATGACAGTTATGGACATATGATCGGTGATCGTGTCATAAAAGAAATAGTAGCAATCATTAAAAATAATGTTGATCAAAATACCCTTATAGGAAGAGTAGGCGGTGATGAATTTGCCATTTATGCAGATCATGTATATGAATTATATAAGATAGAAAATTGTGTAGAAAAGATAAAAAATGATGTACAAGATATTAAAATTAGAAATGTTAAAAAAAGAATAAGTATCAGTATAGGAATATGTGAAGCATCGGATGATGATTCATATGATATTATTTATAAAAAAGCAGATCATGCATTGTATGAGGCAAAATTGAGTGGAAGAAATCAATATGTAGTTTATGAAGAAGATAACGTTCAGGAAGAAAGCTTATTACCAATGCATAGTAATGAATTTTCTAAATTATCGATCTCTGCAGTTCTTCCAAAGGTATTTATGATTTTAAATACGGAAAAGAAAAGCAATACGATTTTAGACAGAGCCATTTGTTATATAGGGAGAACCTTACATATAGAAGACTTATTTTTACTTTATTTTATAGACCGAAAAAAAGAACAAGGGTATTTAAAAGTGTTTAACTTAAATGATAAAAGTATTCGCAGTCAAGCCATTTACCATATAGAGGAAGGGTATTTTAACGAATTTGATGAAACAGGTTTATTTCAAAATCATGATCTGAATCATTGTGATTTTCCATATGAAACAAAGTATAAAGAAAATCATATCATGTCTACCATACAGAAAAAAATTGAATATGATGGTCATTTTTATGGTATTGTGGGTATGAATAAAAAGAGTCGTCAAGTTTGGAATATAAAAGATGTTCTCTTAATTGAAAATATGGCCTGTGCATTTTCTACATATTTTGAAAGTTGGCGAAAACAGGATTGATTTCCTGTTTTTCTATGGAATTTTCATGTATAATAAGAAAGCTGATTGAGGTGATAAAATGAAATTAATAGCCGGTTTAGGAAATCCAGGGAAAGAATATGAAAATACAAGACACAACTCAGGTTTTTGTGTCATGGATGCGATTGCTAAGGAATTGCATGTTGATATCACACAAAAGAAATTTAAATCACTCATTTGTATGACAAGAATACAAGGAGAACAAGTATTATTAATGAAACCGCAAACCTATATGAATAATTCTGGGGAAGCTATTATTGAGGCTGTCAAGTTTTATCATATTGATGTAAAAGACATTTTGATTATTTATGATGATTTAGATTTGCCTGTTGGAAAGATACGATTACGTGAAAAAGGAAGTGCAGGTGGTCAAAATGGTATGAAAAACATTATTGCACATTTGCATACACAAGAGTTTAAAAGAATTCGCGTAGGGATCGGAAAGGATTCACGAGTACCTGTCATTGATTGGGTATTAGGGAAAATCAGAAAAGAAGATCGTGAAGATTATGAAAAAGCAATAGCACTGGCAAAGGATGCAGCTATTTATAGCGTTACGCATACCTTTATGGATACGATGAGCCATTTTAATGTGAAATAAAGCTTTTTCATGATAATACATGCAGAAAATAAGGTGATAAAGTGAAAATACTTCTTCAGGAATTCATGCAGAATGCAGCGGTTACTTCCATTGTTGAAGGTAAAAGTCAGCTGGGTAATTTATCATTAAGTGAAGAAGCCCTGCTGTTAGCAGCGGCATATCGCAAAAAACCGCAAAGTATGTTTATTATTAAGAATAACGCATATACGGCACAAAAACTCTATGATCGCTTAGAATGTCTATTAGAGGATGATGTGCTGCTTTTCAGCGTGGAAGAATCATTACGGGTGGAAGCTATTGCTGCTTCACCGGAAAGCAAAGCAGCACAGATGGAAACAATGGCAAAGCTTTTAGATAAGCATCCTTATATTTGCGTCATGAATGCAGCGGCTGCGATTCGTTTTCAACCATCTGTAGATATTTTTCAACAACACTTTATTCATATTCGGCAAGATGATGTGTTGGATTATGAACAACTGAAACAACTGTTATTTGAAGCTGGCTATGCCTATGTAAATCGTGTTGATCAACCATTATGTTATGCGGCAAGAGGTGGTATCATCGATGTATATTCGATGAATTATGAGCATCCGATTCGTATAGAATTTTTTGATAATCTTGTCGAAAGTGTACGATTTTTCGATATTTCCACGCAAAGAACAATTGAACTGATAAAAGAAGTGACAATCATTCCTGCTAATAATCTTTTGTTTACGGATGAAGAAATCGGTTGTATCGTTGAACGTGCAAACCAAGAATTAGCTATACAGCAGAAACAGTTATCATTATCTTTTCGTGATCAGTTGATATCACAAGTGAATGAAGATTTAGACTTATTGGCAAATCGACATGCAGAAAATCATTTATATCGTTATTATGCGTTTCTTGATCAGGCAAATACGATTTGCGATTATGTGAAAGATGCTAGTATTGTTGTTTCTAGTAAGGAAGAAGTTAACGATACAATCCGTCATCTACAGGAAGAAAATATTGCCTATTTACAAGAATTATTTCAAGAAGGAAGTGCTTTGTATAAGTTTGGTGTATTTGAAGATTTATCCAAAATATTAGGCAAACATAAAGTTATTGAATTTGGCATGTTTGTGGATTATAAAAAACCGATTACATCACAAATCATGAGCATGTCATTAGGTGATATTAATTTAGAACGGACTATCCAGGAAATCATTTCAGCATCGCATCGTCACAGAGTTTTATTATGTTTAGATCATCATGAGATTTCACAAGTCCGTAAACTGCTTGAAGAACAGCATGTAGCTACACGCATCGTTCATGAGGATGATGTATTAACTGAAGGCGTCTCTATTTTAGAGAAGAAAATGGTTGAAGGATTCAGCTGTTTAACAGAAGGAATCAGCGTTTACACGAGCAAGGAATTATTTCATAAATCCCGTAAATCCACGCGTTATTCCAATAAGTTTAAAGAAGCTGAAGTTTTGCATGATTATCAAGAACTGCATATCGGAGATTATGTCGTACATAATCAGCATGGTATTGGTAAATATTTAGGTATCGTCAATAAAGAGGTAGATGGTATCCACAAGGATTTTTTGCATATTGCCTATAAAGGTGATGATGTTTTATTAGTACCATTAGAGCAATTTCAATTGATTCGTAAATTCGTATCAAAAGAAGGAGCAGCTCCTAAACTAAATAAATTAGGCAGTGGTGAATGGGAAAAGACGAAGAAAAAAGTCAGTGCAAAAATAGCAGAATTAGCAGATCGTTTAATTCATTTATATGCCAATCGTGATGAGCATATCGGGCATGCATTCGCAAAAGATACGGCGATGCAAAAAGAATTTGAAGATGATTTTGATTATGAATTAACAATTGATCAGGCAAAAGCAGTAAAAGAGATAAAAAGTGATATGGAATCCAGTAAGCCAATGGATCGATTGTTATGTGGAGATGTCGGATTTGGCAAGACAGAAGTTGCCGCAAGAGCTGCTTTTAAAGCAGTGAGTGATAATAAACAGGTTGCCTTTCTATGTCCGACAACCATTTTATCTTTACAACATTTTAAAACTTTTCAACATCGTTTTCGCAATTTTCCAGTAAATATTGCGGTCGTAAATCGCTTTATTAAACCACAGGATCAAAAACAGATCATCAAAGATCTAAAAGAAGGTAATCTGGATATCCTGATTGGAACACATCGTTTATTATCTAAGGATATACAATTTAAAGATCTTGGATTATTAGTGATTGATGAGGAACAGCGTTTCGGTGTAGAACATAAAGAAAAGATAAAAGAGTTAAAAAACAGTGTTGATGTTTTATCACTTAGTGCTACACCAATTCCAAGAACATTGCAAATGTCTTTGATAGGCATACGTTCACTTTCACAATTAGAGACACCACCATTAAACCGCATGCCGGTACAGACATATGTAATTGAGAAAAATTTTTCAATGATCAAGGAAATTATTCAAAGAGAACTGGCACGCAATGGGCAGGTTTTCTATCTTTATAACAATGTGAAAGAGATTTATAATGTCGCAAGAAAATTACGAGAAGCATTACCGGATGTGGAAATTGGTGTCGCTCATGGACAAATGAGCCGTGATGATATTGAAGATGTCATGATGCAATTTACGGATAATCAATATCAGGTATTGGTTTGCACGACGATTATTGAAACAGGGATTGATATACCAAATGCGAATACCATTCTCATTGAAGATGCTGACCATTTTGGTTTAAGTCAGTTATATCAAATAAAAGGAAGAGTTGGTAGAAGTGATCGTTTGGCATATGCGTATTTGATGTATTCTCCGCAGCGTCAGTTGAGTGAAGTAGCAATGAAACGACTCAAGTCAATCAAAGAATTTACACAACTTGGCAGCGGATATAAGATTGCCATGCGGGATTTAACGATTCGTGGTGCCGGGGATATGTTAGGTCCTCAACAAGCTGGTTTTATTGATACGGTAGGTATTGATATGTATATCGAGATGTTGAATAGTGCGATTATGGAGAAAAAAGGCATTAAAAAAGTTGAAAAGCCGGTTATGAAAAAAGCAAACATAAAAGTAGATGCCTATATACCAGGACAGTTTGCCAATGAGGATTATGAGAAAATTACATTGTATCAGCGTATTGAAAAGATAGAAACGAAACAAGAATTAAAGGCAATGTTAGAAGAGATTAAGGATAATTATGGAAAATTACCTAAGGCGGTTCAGTTATTGTTTGAAAAGAAACGTTTGGATATTCTCATAAATGAACCTTATGTAGAGAATTTTCAGGAACAGCCAAAAAGAATTAGTATGTCATTTACCGAAACCTGGTCAAATGCAATTGATGGTGTGAAATTATTTGAATTCATGACGTGTATTTCTAAGGATATTCAATTACGGTATGTCAATCGTAAAATCACTTTGCAATTTGCAAAGCGAAAAGATTGGTTGATTACGGTTATTGAAATTTTAGAGAGTTGTGAAAAACTTGAAAGAAAAGAAGCTTAATGATACATCCACCTTTGTGATGAAGGTGGGTGTTTTCTTTTTTGAACGTTTTATTGAAACTGTTTATAAAAAAGAAACAAACAATGAAAAATGAAATGGTTTTAAGAAAATTATACACATAAAAATGTAACTTATATCAAAAAGAATGCTATACTTTAAGTAAGAAAAGAGGGATGTTGTTATGAAAAAAACGAGTCGCGTATGCTGTGCAATCTTATGTTTCTTTTTATTAACTGCTTGTTCATCCAATGATAAAACAAAGCAGCCATCAAATGCCACAAAAGTAAAAGAACAAACAACACTCAGTAATGAAACAAAAGAACTATTCACTTATTTGGATGCAACTTTAAAAGCAAAAAGTTTGCATTTGCAATCACAACAAGATTATGAAAGAGATCAACGCTATTATCAAAATAATACGGAAATTAAAAAAGATGGGAATGGTGGAAGTGTGATTTCCACTGGTGATATCGATAATGCAAATCCAAAGCAAGCACATTATATGGTGAAACAAATAACAGAAGATAGTACCGTGGTATATGGTGAAGAAAATGGTTATATGTATAACTATCTGAAACAAGAAAATGGTACCTACAACTTAAGTCAAAAAGAAGCAACGACATCATCAGATATTGAAAATAGTTTTTTATATTATTATTTGAACTATGATTTATTAAAACTTACACAACAAAGTTTTACATGTGTAAAAGATAAGGAAGGTAATGATATCTTATATACATTGACGATAAAAGATCCTGATTCTTACATAAAAATTTATAATCAAAAAAATAAAGAGGATAAAATAGAGAATGCCGATATCTCAAAACTTCATTCTTATAAACTTGTATTCTGTATTCGTGATGATTTGGTTAAATCTATAACAAGTGATATGGATTATGAAATCAGTATTCCACAAAAGGAAGATAATACCGAGTATGATACGTATGTTGAGCAGACAAAATTGCATCATTATACGGAATTCAGTAAAATTAATGAAACAGTGAAGATTCATCTGGAAAATTTCAAAGGTTAAACAGTGTTTTAAGAGAATGTTTGAAATGCCCTTTGTTAATTAGTTGTTCAATTAACGAGGTTTATGTCATTGCATTCTCTTTTTATATATGAATCATGTTATAGTTAACGCTTTTTAACCATAACCAGCTTATCCAATACACTCTTATCTGCATGTGTCAAGATGTAGAGAATCAGCTTTGAAGAAAGATGGAGTAAACCTTGTTTCATAAATAAAAATGCGTTACAATAAAAGAGCTGAAAAAGATAATAAAAAGAGAGGAATACATATGTTAAATAAACAGTTTTTCACTTCTGAATCGGTAACAGAAGGACATCCTGATAAAATCTGTGATCAAATCAGTGACGCGGTGTTAGATGCTATCATTGAACAAGATCCCAATGCGCGTGTAGCATGTGAAACCTGCTGTACGACTGGTATGGTCATGATCATGGGTGAAATTTCGACAAACTGCTATGTCGATATTCCAAGTATTGCACGTAATGTAGTACTGGAAATCGGCTATGACAGAGCAAAATATGGTTTTGATGGTACAACTTGTTCCGTATTAACTTCGATTGATGAGCAATCCAGTGATATCGCTATGGGTGTTGATCATTCTTTAGAAACAAAAGAAGGTAAGGAAGAAGATAATAATGGTGCTGGTGATCAGGGAATGATGTTTGGTTATGCTTGTGATGAAACACCAGAATTGATGCCATTATCAATTTCTTTGGCTCATCGTTTAGCAAAACAACTGACTGCAGTCAGAAAAGATGGTACATTGGATTATCTTCGCCCAGATGGTAAGACGCAGGTTACGATTGAATATGAAAATGATGTTCCGAAACGTGTAGATACAATTGTTATTTCAACGCAACATTCGGATACAGTAGAGTTGGAAACCATTCGCAAGGACCTGAAAAAATATGTTATTGATGTTATTATTGATCCGACAATGATGGATGAAAATACGAAAATTTATATCAATCCAACAGGTCGTTTTGTAATTGGTGGTCCTCAGGGTGATAGTGGGTTGACTGGCCGCAAGATTATTGTAGATACATATGGTGGAATGGCACGTCATGGCGGCGGTGCTTTCTCTGGTAAAGATCCAACGAAGGTAGACCGTAGTGCTGCTTATGCTAGCCGTTATGTGGCAAAAAATATTGTAGCTGCAGGACTTGCAAAACGTTGTGAAGTACAATTGGCATATGCCATCGGTATTGCTCATCCCGTGAGTGTTTTGGTTGATACATTTGGCACTGGTAGATTACCTGATGAAGAAATTGCTGAAATTGTGCAAAAAGAATTTGATTTGCGTCCTACCAGCATCATTAAGACATTAGATTTGCGTAAACCTATTTATCGCAAATTAGCTGCGTACGGGCATATGGGTAGAGAAGATTTGGGTGTGAAATGGGAAGATACGACACCTGCGGAATCATTAAAAAAATATTTGAGATAAAGAAAACGTAGTAATTCAGTTTTCGCAACGCTAGTTTTATAAATCATTCGCCCTTACTATCCTATGGATAGGAGGGCTTTTTTCTGACATCTGTGTAAGGTTAGAGCGTTTTTCGATGAAGTTGTGTATAATTAAGAGGAGAAGAAAACAAGAAGCTTTCACTTGTGCATTAGATGAAATGGATAAAGTACAAATTTATGGTCAGTAGGAAGATAAGCAGTAAGCGAAGATAAATAAAGAAGATACGTTGAGTTAAGATAAGTTAAAAAAGATGGTCTATGTTGGAAGGTGAAGATATGGTAAAAGTTGCGATTGTTGAAGATGATGAAATTATACTTGAAGAGTTAAGTAATTGTTTAAAGGAATGGAATTTTGAGGTCAATAAAGTAGATGTGGCAAAAGATATTTTACAACAGCTCACGACTGTAAATTGTGATATCGTATTGCTGGATGTTCATCTACCCAATATAAACGGTATCAGTGTTTGCCGTCAATTTCGAAAGTTTAGTAATGCACCGGTAATTTTTATATCCAGTGATGCAGATCGTATGAGCATGGTAAGTGCCTATGAATATGGTGGAGATGATTATATCGTTAAACCATTTGATAAGATGGTTCTCATCGCTAAATTGAATGCATTTATCAGAAGGATGCAGCAAGAAGCAGATAAGGAAGTTTTAGTATGGCGTGGTGTTGAATTAAATCTGCGAACCTATCAATTAAAATATCAAGGAAAGATGATGGAAATTACGAAGAATGAGATGAAAATATTAGAATTGTTGATGAGCAATCCACATGTAGTAATATCACGCAGTGATATGATGATGGCTTTGTGGAACAGTGATTGTTATGTAGATGATAACACCTTAAGTGTTAATGTTGGAAGATTGCGGAAAAAACTGGAAGATGTCTTTCGCATAGATGATTTTATTCATACAAAGAAAGGCACAGGTTATTATATATGAAACTACTACATGATTTATCAGGATCTGTATGTTTACTTTTAACGATGGTGATCGTACAAGTCATTTGTTTATGGACATTTGAAATAGAGAAAGAAATCATTGAATACATCTTGTTTATGGAAATCAGTATGTTATTGTGTTATATCGGTATTGCTTGGGTAAAACGAAGAGCTGAAATAAAACAATTACAAGAATGCAATCATGTCTCTTTTTTAGAAAGAAAGGCATTAACTGCTAAAGACAAAGAAATACAGCGTATCATCAAGGAATTGGAAGAGGAATATTATTCACAGAAACAATCTTATCAGAAAGAGAAAAAAGAACGGGAACAGTATTTTCAATTATGGATACATCAAATAAAGACACCCATTTTTGCTATGCATATGTTGAATGAACATATGCAGGATGAAAAAAGAAAAAAACAAATCCGTGCTGAGTTATTCAAGATCGAGCGTTATACGCAGATGGCATTGTCTTATCAGCGTATAGATGATGATTATATTATGGAAAAGTGTTGTTTACATACAATAGTACAAGAAGCATTACGAACTTATAGCACATTGTTTATTGAAAAAGGTTTGTGTCTTGATTTCTCATATGATGAGGATGATGAAATTTATACGGATCGCAAATGGTTGTGTTTTGTTATTGAGCAACTATTAGATAATGCTATAAAATATACCCAACATGGTACCATTCATGTACGTTGTAGTAAGGACGAAGTAAGCATTGAGGATGAGGGTTGCGGTATTGCTAGCGAAGATATTGTATTAATCAAACAAAAGGGATATACTGGTAAACTTGGCAGAGAGAAAAAACAAGCAACCGGCATGGGATTATATTTCGTTAAAGAAATTTGTGAACGTCTGCATATCAAATGGCAAATATCTTCACAATGGCAGCATGGTACTAAGGTATCTTTGTATCCGGTGAAGGAAAGATTAATGGATAGATAATATGGGAGCAATGTTTTTACGTAAAAAATTATGTACGATTTCTTTCTATTAAAATGAGTCTATACTACAAAGACAATGGTTTTTAGCATGATGAAAAGATTGTTAAGCAATACCTAACATGATGTTATAAACAATGATTTTAAGAAAGATTGAACGACAACGAAATCTTTGATAGAAAAGGGTGAAAAGAAAGATGACATAGATGTTAGATATCCGTCATCTTAAGTTAAGGCAGAAAATGGAAATGCTTGTTATACTTTAGATCAAGGAGGAAATATCTATGACAATATTAGCATTAGAAAATGTGCATAAAGTATATACATCTCGTTTAAAAAGTCAACATACGCATGCTTTGGACGGGGTGAGTATGGAATTAGAAAAAGGTGAATTTGTCGCTATCATGGGCGAAAGTGGTTCGGGGAAGAGTACACTGTTAAATCTATTGGCTTGTTTTGATGATACAAGTGAAGGAGCTATCTATATTCAGGATAAAAACATTGTAGCAATGAAGGAAGAAGAAAAGGCATTATATCGTAGAGAACACATCGGTTTTGTGTTTCAAGATTTTTCATTGCTTGACTCTTTAAGTGCAGAAGATAATATTTTATTACCATGCATCCTTTCTCAAAAAGATTTAAAGGAAAAGCGAAAATACTTGCAAAAGCTTTGTCATACTTTGCATATTGAAGATTTATTAAAACGTTTTCCTTATGAGTTAAGTGGAGGTCAGCAACAACGTGTGGCAATAGCAAGAGCCTTGATCAATGAACCAGATATTTTATTGGCAGATGAGCCAAGTGGCGCTTTAGACTCAAAAAGCAGCATGCAGCTATTAGAACTGCTGTGTGCATTACAAAAACAAGGACAATCGATTTTAATGGTGACACATAGCCCACTAGCAGCATCCTATGCACAACGTGTCGCTTTCCTAAAAGATGGCAAAATTATTCAAGAAATCTATAGTGGAGAAGATAATCGTGAAACTTTTTATAATCGTATCGTGCATATGCTGAGTGTTCAAGAAAGCAGGGATCTGCATGAATATTAAATATTATTTCACCTTGGCATGGAGTGATATTCGAAACATGAAGGATATTTATCTTCCTTATGGTGGAATGATGTCCATGTGTTTTTGTTTCTTATATATAATCGCATACTTAGGTACGCATGGTAATTTTTATTCCTTAACAAAAGGTTCCATTATGACGCTAGACTTACTAACATGTGGTGGTGTCATCTTATGTGTATTAATTTTTATCTTATGTTGGACGTTTTCATTGACGATACGCCGTCAGATATCCACGCGTCAGGGATTATATCGTGTGTTGGGTTTTTCCCGAAAGAATTTATTATTACTAAATGCCTGTGTGATGATAATTATCAGTGTGTTAGCACTCATTGGAGGTATGATATTCTGTATTGTATTCGGTAAGTTGCTTATCATGAGTGCAGAACGTTTTGCAAGACAAACACTGATACAAGGAATTACCGTTGATATGCGACTGATGTTATGGATAAGCTTATTTATGCTTTCTGTCGGACTTGTTTTGCTCGTTCGTGATTCAGTATATATTGTTACGCATAACCCTTTAACAATGTTACGTAAAGAAAAAATGCAAGAACAGCCAAAAGCAAAAAAATTGACAACCATATTTGGTATTGTATTTTTAGGCGTTGGTTATGGTATATCTTTATCCGTAAATGATATTGGTGATGATTTAGAAAAAATTGTTTTTGCCATTCTTCTTGTGATTTTTGGCACATATTGTGTTTTTAAAGGAACAGGGATTATGTTGTTGAAGCTGCTGCAACGAAATGAGAAACTATATTATCATAAAAAACATATGATTACCCTATCAAATCTATTATTTCGTTTGCGTAGTTATGCTGTTTCAATGGCAAGTATTACGATCTTACTGACGATGCTGATATTAACTGCATCCATGTGTATATCACTGTATACAGGGGTAGAAGATAGTGTAAAGCAACGCTTTCCTGAGTATAAATTTATCATTAATGGTATAAATGATGATCAACAGCTCCAACAAATAGTAAAGAAACATCATTTAGCAATTCAAAAAGAAGTCCAGATACCAGTAGTTCATGGTGCTATGCAAGTGGTAGTACGCAATGAAGAATTATGGATTGGAAAAGTGAATGAAACGATTAAAGAAAATGATTCGGTTCCAGCATTAACAGCTATCACATTATCTGGATATCAAAATGCGACAAATACACAAGTTCATTTAAAAAAAGATGAAGTTTTATTATTGAATCGTACATCCCATCCTATTCATACAATGAATATACGCATGGAAAATGATGATCATACCATTTCTATTATGAAGAAAAAGGTAAGATCTTCTGATGTCGATTTTGAAGTTTTCCCTACGGATTTAGTCTTAATCGTACCTGATCAACAAGCAGTTGCTTATTTAGATTATCTATTCGGGGAATATGTACACGATGATCCAGGTTATAGTACGACTTTAAGTATGTATCGCAGTATGAATTTCATTGGTAGTGAAGATAATCAAAAGGCATTAGCTGCAGACTTAAACGCAAACGAGGAAATAACAATAGAGGATTATTATACAGTTTTAGATGAAATGATGAGTGCATATGGAAGTTTTCTGTTTTTAGGCATTCTTTTCTCCATTCTCTTCATCTTCTCAATCTTTATGATCTTGTATTATCGTATGCATGAAGATTTACGCGAGCATGAACATGAGTACAGTATTTTATATCGTATTGGATTAACGAAGAGAGAGTTGAGTTTAGAGTCGGCAAGAGAGAACAGATGGCTGATCTTAGCACCTCCTATATTAGCAATCTTACATTGTCTTATGGCTTATCCGGCTTTTCACCTTTTTGCAAGTTTATTTGGTTTTGGAAAGAATGGTTTTTCGTTTATGCTGATGGGTGAAGGATGTTTGGTCGTTTTATTTGTTTTTATTGTTTATATGTTACTGTTGCAGATGTTAATAAAGAAAAAAATTATGACAAGAAAGGTTTAAGTAGAAATTGTTTGTGAGAAGCGTGTTATAAGTAATGATTTTGTTGTAAAGATAGTAATTTAAATATAAAAATAGGAAGCCTTAACATCAGAAAATGCGTTAAGGCTTCCTTTAAAATACTTTATGCAATAAGCAAGAAGGACTTAGGGGTTCTCAGCAGTGTTGTATTATTTGTCAAAAGCAGGATTATAACGATAATAGTTGTCTGAATCTAATTGTTTTTGAACGTAAGCCAAAGCTTCACCAAATCGTTGGAAATGTACGATTTCTCTTTCGCGTAGGAAAACCAAAGGGGCTATGACATCTGGGTCACAGGCTTCCCGGATAAGGTTGTCATACGTTGTTCTGGCTTTTTGTTCTGCTGCAACCTCATAAGAACAACATAGGCCAAAAGCCTTATAAACACGCTGTTTTTTATTGTACAGGCTTTCCCTAGCTGCGATTGCATAAGGACAAAAAGTACATAATCTATATAATATAGAAGATAAAACAAACTATCCTGCAAAAAATTTCATCGTTCAATCGTATGCAATCCAATCCTTAATATATGCCAAACAATATGACAACACGAATCTGCGATACGGTGGTAAAAGAATAAAAGCCAGTGGGGTTGTCTATTTGCAACAATATTTCGTCTGGTAAGCTCGTATTTGCAAGCTCTACATGGTTGAAACAAGCCATCCTCCTTATACTGCCTACCGTTTTTCATACAACTGAAACTGCCCAATCATATGATCCAACATCTGCGTCTGTGTAGAAAGCTCCTCGCTTGCGGCCGCCAGCTCCTCGGATATCGAGGCATTATTCTGCACCACATCCGAAACCTGGCGCACCTCCGCTGTGATATTAGAAATGGATTTATGTTGATTTTCTGTGGCGGAAGCAATCCTATCCACCATAAAAATCACCTGTTTTGTACACTCGATAACCTGCAGCAGCGAATCGGCCGCCGTGTGGGCAACCTTTTCTCCATTTTTTACTGCTGCCACCGATTCCTTGATCAGAGCTGTCGTGTTCTTGGAGGCCATTGCCGTCTTATCCGCTAGACTGCGTATTTCTCGCGCAATCACCGCAAATCCCGTCCCCAGTTCACCGACCCTTGCCGCCTCTACAGAGGCATTTAAGGCTAGTAAATTCGTTTCGAATGCAATATCCTGAATAGTCTTCACTATCTTGTAAATTTCATCGGACCTTTCACTGATGATGTTCATCGCACTAATCATTTCCTGCATCTGCTGGTTGCTCTCAGAAACCTGTGCGCCCGCACGGTCTGTCTGGTTGCGCGCTTTATCCGCGTTCTCCTTTGTTACCCTGACTTGCTCAGATATTTCATTTACAGCTATGGCAAGTTTTTCAATCGAATCGGCCTGTTCCTCCGCCCCGATCGCAAGGATCTGCGCTCCTGAGGATACTTGTTCACTACCATTCGCCACTTGCCTTGCGGACTGGCTGATCCGCCAGAGGGTATCACTTAGTTTATCCCGCAGTCCCCACATCGACACTAGGATGCGGTCATAATGCCCCATGTAGTATTCATTGACATTGGATTGAACTTTAAAATTTCCCTCGGACATATCGCCAAGGATATCGCTGATATCTTCAATAATCGTCTTTTGATAGCTGATTAAATCCCGTATACTATCCGACATCTTTCCCAGTTCATCTCTCGACGTATAGGAAACGCACACGCCGTCTAACTGACCGTTTGCCAACTGCTGGGCGGCATCCTCAATCTCCTTCACAGGCTTGCGGATGCTGTTGGAAATATAAATGCCAAGCAGTGCCGCAGACACGATACTGAATGTCATGATGATCATGATAACAGTGATTGCCGATGCCTGCGCATATTCCCCTTCCTTCACCATATCCTGGGCGTTATGCGCCGCCACATCCGCGATCTGTTGGAGAAGATCCGCCATCTGATTCAGAACCGGAATATAACTGGACTTCATGACCTCGTATGCCTCATCCGTTTTCCCCGTTTCCACCAAAGCGAATACTTTGTCACGGTAGACGATGGCCTCCTGCAGCCGTTTATCCACCCTATCCACCATCGCGATGTCCCCTTTGAAGGAGTTACGGATTACGGGAAATGTAGCGCGCATGTTTCTGAGGCTTTCCTTCGCCTTATCAATGTACTCCGCGGATTCTTCCACATCAGACTCCAATATGGCATTTAAGATATCCCCTCGTGCAGCCTGCATCTCCCTTTTCGCTAGCCATACATTGATCGTCACTGTATAATTATTACGATAAAAAGAGGAAAGATTATCGCCAATTCTATTCAGCATGAATAGAGCGGCAATACTTGCCGACAGACATATTGCGATTACCATTGCATACGATAATAACAACCTAAACTTTAGTTTCATATTTCGTATTTTCTTCAACATAATTTTCTCCCAACGATGATGATTCACATCACTCCTATAACAGTTTTGATATTTTTCTGTAAAGCACACCCACTTCAATCGGCTTCTTAATATGGCTGTTCATTCCTATCGCTTTCCCTTCGATCATGCCATGAGATAATAGAACCAACGCATACGCCTAAGCACTTTGCGGATCCGCTGAATTACCTCGCTTCCATTAAATACGGTATTTTATTAATCATACATTGAATTACCGATCTTCTAATGGATCTTTAACACTGTTTGTATGGCCATAATGGCCTACTTCGTCGTTGCGATGGGCTTGTCAGTCTCCGCCTTTTCAAGCAGCATATACGCATGGGCGCAGAAGCCTTCATCATCCGCGACCAGCATCTTGAGATTCTCCATGATGCCGCTGTCTGCTCAAATGGGATGAAGATATGTTGCTAGAATGTTTACTCATGCCAATCTCGTTATGCTTCCCTTGAAGACGAGCTTGGCTCTTTCATTTTTGACTGGCATTTAGCCCCAAATTCTCTCTTGTTTTACGTTGCACGAACCTTTTACACCACTGTCCTCATATCTGATCCTTAGGGTTTTCCAATGAAAACCTTGTGCGTAAAAAGTCCAGTCTATCCTCAATAAACGCCTGCCAAGATTGTGCACACGCCGTCCAATGCTCCGCCATCATATCTGTTTCCAGCTGAGCGATAAAATCGTTCAAATCCATATGTGGCTGTTCACCAAAGCCTCTTAACACGGCAGAGAAAATATATCCCCATGCCATCAGCTCCCTCAACTTACCATAGCACTCCCTCAAGAATACAGAGGGAACTTCAGTAGAGATAAACTTTAAGAGGACATCAATACACAGAATATCGTTATTTTTACCGTGAAGTTTGCTGATTTCCTGCAATAAAGCTTCTCTCTTTTCCGCGGTAATTGATTCCAAAGTAAAGAGAGTTACGTTATATATTGTCAAAAAGAGAAACTCCATTCCTTCCTTGTGCAGGGTCAAGTTCTCTTGCATTTCCCGCGTGTTAAGTATATACGGATTGATAGGCTCCATACATACCCGGGTCCCGACCCCCATGTAGGCTTTCGTCACCCCCAGTGAATGTAGTACATCCAGGGTCCGACGTACTGTGCTCAATGACACATGATACCGTTCTGCCATTTTAGGCAGGGACGGCAGATAGCTGCCAACGGGATAGACCTCCCAGAAAATCTCTTGAATAATGGTGGAGGCAAGGGTATAGCGCACCTGCGGCCGTTTTCGATACATCGTCCATGTAAACGGAATCTGCGGCACATTTTTCAAGTGATGTTCCTCGGGAATGGAATCGACAAATGCCTTGACTTCCAGAAAGTTCTGATAGTAGTAAGCATCTGTTTCCGCCTTCATGCGGTTGGCTATCTCAACTGACAAAAGACCATCTTCCATATAATTGACCATGCCGTACTCTTTATTGGGATAAAAATAATTGAGATAACGCAAGAATTGCCAGTATAGACTTTCCATTAAGCCATTGTTGAAAGTTCTCAGGACATCATAATACAATTTTGTTGGTTCCTCACTCAATATCCCAGTTGCATTTGTTTTCTTGTATAAACCTGCAGAGATACTCCGTTCTAAGTTTTTTAACCCCATCTCCCAGACCGTAGAAAATAGCAGAGCCCCTTGTTGGTTAATATCTAGCATTCCATCTCTGCGCGGAACAAAATACTTCATAGCATTTTCTATGAAGGTTTTCTCTGTCCCCTGGTACACGATTATGGCCATCTTCCGCTGTTCTGTTTTTATGTACCCAGCTGCCTCCAATTTGTCCAAAGCAGTCTGCACCGTATTTCGCGCCAGACCAAAGGAAGCACAAATCTGTGAAATTGATCTTAACTGGTCGCCATATTGGTACATGCCAAAAAGAATTCGCGATTCATAGTATTCGTAAATCAGCTCGCTAAGTACATTATCATTTGCCATTTCTGTCCTCCAGCAGGGGGACACCTGCTCTTATGTGTTTACCGTTCCTTGGTGATTTTCAGCGAAGCAATAAATTATTAGTTTATTTTTTATCTCTCTGCTCATATTAGGGTAACCCTGTTCATGTTGGTACTAACTTAAGTATAGCACGCTTTCTACGAGCACGCAATGAATATTTCATTTGTATCTGGGACTTTTAAGGGATCTCATTTCTACCTCTGCGAACATAGAGCAGGGACAAAACGCAAATTATACAATTATAAAATTCGCACTTGGAGTTAAAGCATTTCATATGCTGAAAGAAGATTGCGGCTATGTTCTATATATCAGCATACTGATACACTCGTCTAATACGCATCATCCATCACACTGGAAATGGTGAGCGTCCCATGGAGCTTTCTAAAGCCATCTGATTCCTTCATATGAATGGATAACTTATTTCATTATGTACAAGCATTTTTGGATGCTTTTTAAATATAGTGTAGTGAGGTGGTTTCATGGCAAATGATGTTAAAGTAGTTTGCAAGAATGTTTTTAAAAATAGTGATACAGCGGCTCTGCAGAAAGTGTTTACTATGAAATGGATAGAATTGATAAACCAATTTGAAAAAAGTAAGGGGCACTCTACCCCTGCGAGTTGTTAAACAAGCGATTCTGCAAAGTGTTATCATAACATAAGCAGTGATCGTTTGTTTTGCCATCTTTGAAAAGGAGAACAAAACATGATGAATACGTCAAGGGTTGCGATATATTGCCGCTTATCCGAAGAAGATAGAAACAAACAATCAGAAACAGATGACAGTAACAGTATTCAAAATCAAAAGTCTATGCTGCTTCAATATGCTTTAGAACAAGGGTGGGAGGTCTACAATATTTACAGTGATGATGATTACACTGGCTCTGACCGACGACGACCAGAGTTCAACAAGTTACTGAATGACGCAAAAGACCATAAATTTGATATTGTCTTATGTAAGACGCAATCCAGATTTACCAGGGAGCTTGAATTGGTAGAAAAGTATATCCACGGTCTATTTCCCATTTGGGGTATTCGCTTTATTAGTATAGTTGATAATGCGGATACCGCAAATAAAGGAAATAAGAAATCAAGACAGATCAACGGATTGGTGAATGAATGGTACTTGGAGGATATGTCGGAGAACATCAAGAGTGTGCTGACAGATCTAAGAAAAAACGGTCGTCACATTGGAGCATTTGCTCTCTTTGGTTATAAAAAAGACCCTAATATAAAAGGACACTTGATTATTGATGAAGAAGCTGCACAGGTTGTCAGAGAAGTTTTTACTCTGTTTTCACAAGGCTATGGAAAAACTGCCATTGCCCGCATGCTGAATGATCGAGGTATTCCCAACCCAACGGAATACAAGCGGCTTCATGGTTTACGCTGTCGAACACCCAAAGGCAAGAACAGTACCTTATGGAAATATTATGCTATTTCCGATATGCTGGTAAATGAAGTTTATATTGGCAATATGGTACAGGGCAAATATGGGAGTGTATCCTACAAGACAAAGCAAAATAAGCCACGTCCGAAAAGTGAGTGGTACATTGTCGAAGGTACGCACGAACCGATCATTGACCGTGAATTGTGGGATAAGGTACAGGTGTTGATAGCTCAAAAGGCAAAGCCATTTACAGCAGGTACGATTGGGTTATTTGCCAAAAAAGCCCGCTGTATGAACTGCGGTTATGTTATGCGTTCTAATAAACAGTCTGATGGCAGACGATATTTAGGGTGTTCTAGCCGACACGTTTCTAAGAATGCTTGTGTTGGTTCTTTCATTTCTGTACCTAAGTTGGAACAGGCGGTGATTACAGAAATCAATAAGCTGTCTGCCGCATATCTGGATAAAGATGAACTGGAACAAAGTGTAATCTTTAACAGTGATGTAAGAGGAAAACAGAAGGCTCTGAAAGAGGAAATAGCCGCGTATCAAAGTAAGATTGGAGAATATACCAAAGGTATTCGTGAGTTGTATTTAGATAAGGTTAAGGGTATCTTGTCAGAGCAGGACTATTTGGACTTATCCAAAGACTTCTCAACTCAAAAGAAAAGGTTAGAAAAACTGGTGATTGATACGCAAAAACAGCTTGACATTATGGAAAGAAAGATACAAGCTGGTGATAACAAACGCCAGTTAATTGAGCAATATACCAATCTTGAACATTTAAACAGGGAAATCGTTGATAAGCTGATTGACTATATAGAAGTTGGAAAAAAAGACCCTGTCACAAAAGAAGTACCTATTGAAATACATTGGAATTTCTAAATTCTTATAAGCTGGCAGCGGGTATGCCTGATTATCGCAAACACCACTTATACAGTCAATGTTGATCTTACAAAGCGGCACCATCTGCTGCCATGTCTTCCATCAAGTCTGTGATAGGGTCACCTTTTGATTGGAAGTAAGTTGAAGTAAATGGAGCACCACTAGCTGCTTGTGGCCAGATACCGGTTGTATGATCGACATAGTAAGCATCAAAACCGGCTTTTTTAATTTCATCTACACTAAGATTGCGTGTTAGTTGATAGACGATGGCTGAAACCATTTCCAGATGAGCTAATTCTTCCGTTCCAATATCGGTCAACATCGCTTTCACTCGATCATAAGGCATTGCATATCGCTGATTCAAATAACGCATGGAAGCACTCAATTCACCATCTGGACCTCCAATTTGCGTAATGACAATTTTCGCAAAAGATGGATCCGGATGTTCTATCTGAACAGGAAACTGTAATTTCTTTTCATATACCCACATACTTACTTATCTCCTTCCCATGGCCATTTACCATGTATATATTCCCATGAACAGCTATTATTCTCACGGTTTGTTAATGGGCCATGCAAGGCTTCATATTCTTCTCTCGCCTGTTTACTGCAACATTGCATTGTGCGATAGTACGATAAAGCTTCTTTATCGTGCGGATGAGAATTTAGAAAAAGAGCAGCTTCCTGCAGAGCAAAATCATACATTTGTAACTGTGTTAAAACATCATCATGCATAAAAAGGACCTCCTTTCATTTATGGTCGAAATGGTTTGTTTAAATCATAAAATATTGTGCCGCTGCAAAATCCTTTTTCCAATGGCATTGGCATACTCCATTTTTGCATTGGAACATAAGCCATACCTACCACCTGTCTACGGTGCGTAGATAAATTTGTACATACTTCAGAAGGTAAACCATAATCATTCTGTATATTGTTTTGCATAGATGTCACCTCCTTTCTTTCTATACTATTTCATAAGAGAAAAAACTTGTAGATATATAACCTGTCAAAAGGAAAGCAATAGAATATTAGCAAAAACAGCAGATTAGACTTAATTTTCATGGCAAAAGAAAAAAGATGCAATAGCTTGCATCTCTTCTCTATAAAGACTATTCAATTTCCTGATCTAATTCATTAAACGGTTCATAATCGAAAAATTCTGCTAGTGTGATATCCATACCATCACAAATCTTTTTGATTGTGGAAACAGTTGGATTCTTACTCCTTCCAGAGGTAATATTACTTAGTGTTGATTGTGTCATACCACATAAAATACTAAGTTTATTCATGGAAATGTTGCGCTCATCGCATAATTCCTGAATACGTTGGCAGCATACTTCTTGTAGTGTCATTGGAATCACTCCTTTTCTAATACCTATTCTAAAAGATTCGCTATAGAAAGTTTAACCAATTATAGTTAAATTAACTATATATACAACAAATTTATAAGTATCACGCATTCCCGTTTAAGAAACGAATATTTCAAATGAAAATGCTCATACTACACGTTGTAAAGGAGTGTCGTTATGAAAGCTACTGGAATCGTTAGAAGACTGGATGATTTGGGACGTTTAGTTATCCCTAAAGAAATAAGAAAACAATATCGATTGAAAGAAGGAGATTCTATTGAATTTTTCATTGATAATGATCGCATCGTAATTCAAAAACATGATATCATGTCAAATCATATGGAAGAAATAAATATCATGTGTGAAACTTTACATGCAATGTATCAAAATACTGTTTGGTTTATCCAGGATGAATGGTTAAACAAAAAACAAATTAATTTGCGCGAAAGTTTCTTAGAACAATGTCATGTTCATCGCATGCAAGTTTTTAAAAATACAATGGTCATGAAAAATCAGGATACGGCATATGATGGTATTATCTATCCGATTACCTCTTTTGGCGATTGGTTTGGAGCCTTTGTTATGTTATATGATAAAAGTGTATTAGATAAAGAACAGTTATATGCGTTGGAGGCATTTACACAACTTTTATCTCGCCAACAATCACAATAAATGGTAAACTATACCGTAGAGGTGAAGTTACGATGCGATTAGATAAATATCTGAAAACAGCACGTATTTTAAAACGGCGAACAGTATCAAAAGAATTAGCCGATCAACAACGTGTTTATGTTAACGGAAAAGTAGCAAAACCATCTACGGATGTAAAGATTGGTGATGAAATACGCGTTCTGTTTGGTTATCGAGAATTAAGTGTTCGCGTTTTGATGTTACAGAAACAAGTAAATAAGAATGATGCGGCACTCATGTTTGATGTGTTAGAAGAAAAAATTATCAAGAAGGATGCACCAAATAATAGATGATAGAAACAGGAACATACAATTATAAAAAGGCTGTAATGCGAATTGACACAAGGGAAATGAATCTTAAAGTTTAGATAAATAGTTCATTTCAAAGTCGTCACTCCATTACGTCTTTTTTTTCATTATGGGGAATCATAAAAATGAGGAATCATGAATAGATATTATTAGAATCGATAGAACAAAGAAATTTCTGAATTCGAGTTAACTATATATAATTAAAAGTGGTAAAATAAAGTATACCATCAGTTGCATGTGTTTTGAATGGAGGGCTCATTATTACAGATTCAGAAATCTTTCAAATAATCGTAGATATCATGGAAATATCAAACGAACAAGATGATTTGCATGCGTTATGCTCTTGGATAGATGAAATAGGAATTGATGCAGTGTTTGAAACAATCATTCGTTTACATACAATTTATACGCTGGAATAAAAACGTTAGAATCATTTTGTTAAATCTTAAAAAGTCTTAAACCCTTATTATTTACTAGTGTTTTCATATAAATGTTATATAATGAAGACGAAAACATTGTATAGAAAGGATGCGTATATTGTAAGGATGACTGCTTAGGTGAGTTCATTACAATATACCAGGTGATGGTATGGCATATAATGTCCTGATCGTAGATGATAATAAAGAAATCCGAGAAGTGGTCAATGTACTATTAAGTAATGAAGGATATATTGTGAATGAAGCTGACAATGGTGCAGAAGCTATTACAAAATGCGAAGCACAGGATCTTATTATCTTAGATATCATGATGCCCGGTATGGATGGTTTTAAGACATGTCGACGTATCCGTGAATTAACCAATGTACCTATCTTATTTCTTACGGCAAAGACTTTAGATCAAGATAAAGAAGACGGCTTTAACAGTGGTGGCGATGATTATCTTATTAAACCATTTTCCTATAGCGAGCTTTTATCTCGTGTAAATGCTCTTATACGTCGTTTTTATGTATATCGCGGAAAAAGTAATATTGAGGAAAGTAATATTATAGAACGTAATGATTTGAAAGTGGATCAAAATAGTAATCGTGTATGGGTTGGTGATGAAGAAGTAAATCTTACCGAGATAGAGTATCGTATCTTGCAATTACTGATTACCAATCCTAAGCGCGTCTTTTCTAATAAAGAATTATACGAAAGCATATGGGATGAATCCTATTTATATACTGCCAATAACACGATCATGGTACATATACGGAATTTAAGGAAAAAATTATTAGTTGATCCTTCCAATCCTAAGTATATACGTACTATTTGGGGAAAGGGGTATCGCTTTGATTAGAAAAACACGAATATCCAGATTAAGTATCAAACTGGTTATGATAGTGTTAATTTCTTTTGTGGCCAGTGCTTTATTATTTGCTATTTTGTTCATGAACCGTTATCGCGTTTTTCATTTCATTATTGATGAAACAGCCTTAACAAAATCAACAGCTGAATCGGTAGCTCAATTGCAAACTACGATTACCAAGAAACATATATCAAAAAATGATCAGAAACGCATCCGTGAAGAAATGAAAGAATATCGCCATCTTACGATGCAGCTATATGATTCTGAAGGGGTCTATTATACGGATCATGCCAGTCCTTTGGAAAAGGATGTATACATAGAAACATCTTCTTTTCTATTAACGTTATATTATCCACAATATGAAGATTATACATTAAAATTTTATGATGGTACATATAATTTGACCGTGTATTCTTATCAAGGTGTTTGGTTTATGGAGCTGTATGTAATAGGTGCTATTGTGCTTTGTGTGATGCTATTTCTATTACTGATCATGCGCTATATCCGCCGTAAAATAAATTACATCCTAAAAATAGGGGATGAAATGAAGCTGATAGAAAGTGGAGATTTCCAACATCCAATTCTTTATGAAGGTAAAGATGAATTAACAGATCTAGCAATTCAATTGAACCAATTGCGTTCTGTATTAGATGAAAACATGCGAAGTGAAAAAGAAGCAAAACAAGCAAATCAAGATTTGGTTACAGCGATGAGTCATGATTTACGTACGCCATTGACCTCCCTCCTTGGTTATCTTGATATTCTTGACATGAAAATATATAAGAATGAAGAAGAGCGTTCGGAATATATTCGTAAGTGTAAAATAAAGGCTGATCAAATTAAAGATATGTCTGATCGTTTATTTACGCATTTCCTAATCTATGCACAGGATGAGAATATCCAATTGCAGCTGATGGATCAAGATCAGGTAAATGTGATGCTCGAGGCCTTTGGCAATGAATTGATTGACAGTGGTTTTGAGATTCAGCTGCTTATTGACGCAAAACCATTTAAGATTATGGCTGAAACGAGTTTGTTAAAAAGAATATTCGATAATTTATTATCAAATATCCGCAAATATGGGTCATCACAAGTGGAAATAAGTTTACGCTGTGAAGAAAAGCAGTTATGCATGTGTATTAAAAATGATAAGAAAGAGGATATTTCAAAAGAAGAAAGTTCTCATATCGGATTAAAGAGTGTACGAAAAATGCTGTCTTACATGAATGCTACTTTAGTGATTCAGGAGGTAGAAGACATTTTTATAGTACAGCTTGTGTTCCCTTTATCAATGGATGGTTTACCAAAAGCATGAGATGATGAATGAGGATCCTTTATATGGAAATGTTAGTATCAGATGAAATACATTCCTATCGGCTTTTGGAAATCTTATACAACTAGGATATGAAGTGAATAAAGAAAAAGAATCATCAGCAAGTTCTAAGCATGAGATTACTTGAAAGAGATAATATTCAAACCTATTTCAGTAAATCATTGCGTGAATGAATTGCCAAGGATTCTTTTTTTGTATCATGTTTCACCGTGATGTGATCATTAGAATATTATCATAAATAGCATAAGAAAACAGTTACTACTTAAAATTAAGGCTTACTTGAATTAAAATTACAAAAAATGTAAGGAAGTTAATGCTTGCAGGATACCATCTTCACTAACCTTTGTCGTTACATAATCAGCGATTGCTTTTACATCTTCATGAGCATTTCCCATAGCAATGCCTATGGCAGCATGTGTCAACATTTCTACATCGTTTAAACTATCCCCAAAGGCAATGTAGGAATCCATTTGCAGATGTTTTAACAAGTATTGGATGCCTTTATATTTATGATAATCTTTTAATACGATGTCGGCATACGTGGATAATCCGGGAATAATATGTATACCATCAATTTCATGATAAGATGCATAATCGTATTGTAAGGGACCGTAAGCGATCATCATGATGACAGGTTGTCCATCATAAGGCTTAACTTCTGGAACAAGTTCTTTAAAAAAATCCAATGCCTGATAAACCAGCTCATTAGGCGCAGCAGTAAGATATTCACCTTCTCCATGAATTATCAATATAGGATTTTGTTGGGCATGTGCCACCTGCATACACTTTTCAACACTCGCTTGAGGAATACAGGCGAGATGTAAGATTTCTTGTTTTTTATTAAAGATTGCCTGACCATTGTTACATAAGAAAAAATCCCAATCAATTAAGGAAGCAAAACCGCCATTCTTCAATGATGGCAAAGAACGTCCTGTTGATATTCCCAGTAAATGCCCTTGTTTATGCAGCTGTTGTAAGGCTGTGATTGTAGAAAGGGGAATTTGATGGGTTTCTGTATCAATGAGTGTACCATCAACATCAAAAAGAAATAGCATTTTATCGTTCATAAATTTATCAACCTGCCTTATGTCTACATGGTATCATAGGTTAAGGAACATTGCCACATTTAATCTTCATGGTGAAGTACACATTCGTAAACATATGGAAAACAACGGAAATTGGGTAGGAAATAGGCGATATACCTTTTTTTTACTTGGCTTTTTTGATAAAATAGGAATGGAGGTAATTTTTTTATGAAATCTGCAATAGTATTAGCGGCTGGTAAAGGTACCAGAATGAAATCCTCACTATGTAAAGTCATGCATCCGGTGTTAAATAAACCGATGATCGGACATATTATCGCGGCATTAAGGGCTGCCGAGGTTGATCGAATCATTGTTGTTGTCGGACATGGAGCAAATAGCGTCAAGGAGTATTTACAAGATGACGTAGAATATGCATTACAGGAACCGCAGTTGGGTACCGGGCATGCTGTCATGCAAGCTAAGGCATTAGCTGAAGAAGACGGCGATACCATTATCGTAAATGGGGATGGACCTTGTATTCAGAAAGAAACAATTCTGAAAGCATTTGCGGCGAATCAAAACTATGCATGTACCGTATTGACTAGCGTATTAGCGGATGGTGAGCGTTATGGACGTATAGTACGTAATCGTGATGGTATGGTTGAAAAAATCGTTGAAGCAAAAGATTGCAGTGCTGAGGAATTAGCCATTAAAGAAATCAATACTGGAATTTTCTGTTTCAAGACCAGCAAGCTGTTTGATGGTTTAAAAGAAATCACCACCAACAATGCCCAGAATGAGTATTATTTAACAGATCTGGTAGAAATTTTTCATAAGCATAATGAAAAGGTAAATGCGATGATCGTAGATGATGCAGAGGAAACCATGGGTGTGAATGATCGTGTTGATTTAGCAAAAGCCAATAGCTGGATGAAAAAGCACATTAATCATAAACACATGTTAAATGGTGTGACCATTCTGGATCCAGACAACACCTATATTGATGCTGATGTGGAAATCGGAGAGGATACAACGATTTATCCCAATGTGCATCTACAGGGAAACACTAAGATAGGTTCCCATGTGACAATTTTACCGAATTCTTTCTTGCGCAATGCGCTTATTGAAGATGGTGTGACCATTGATAGCAGCAAAATTGTTGAAAGTAAGGTAGGGGCTAAGACAACAATCGGTCCTATGTCACATTTAAGAAACAATACGGAAATTGGTGAGAATTGTCGTATTGGAAATTTTGTGGAATTTAAAAACTCACACTTTGGCAATGGAAGTAAATGTGCGCACTTAACGTATGTGGGAGACAGTGATGTTGGCGAGCGTGTCAACTTTGGCTGTGGTGTTGTGACCGTCAATTACGATGGTAAGAACAAATATCGCACGACGATTAAAGATGGTGCATTTATTGGCAGCAATTGTAATCTGATTGCGCCTGTGACCATTGGCGAAAACGCTTTGCTTGCGGCAGGTTCTACAATTACTGATTCAGTAGATGATGGTGATATGGGAATTGCCCGCTCTCGTCAGTCCATAAAGAAAGGTTATGGATCAAAGTATAAGAACAAATAGGAAAGGAATAGGGAACAATGGAAAACAAAACAGTAGTATTTGCGTTAACATCCAGTGTGGGTCTGGCAAATGAAATCGTCAGTCAACTGGGTATTCCTCTGGGACAGTGTGATGTAAAACACTTCTCCGATGGAGAAATCATGGTTGAACTTGGGGAATCTGTACGTGGTAAGAATGTCTTTATCGTACAGTCTACCTGCGCACCGGTTTCCAGTAACATCATGGAGGTGTTGATTGCTATTGATGCCTGCAAACGTGCCAGCGCCGGACATATTTCTGTCGTAATGCCATACTTTGGCTATGCACGTCAGGATCGTAAGGCAAAACCAAGACAGCCAATCACCTCAAAGTTAGTTGCTGATTTACTTGAAAGAGCAGGAGCTAACCGTGTAATAACAATGGAACTTCATGCTACACAGATTCAGGGATTCTTCGATATTCCGGCGGATGATATTTCAGCAATACCAATCATCGGTAAATATTTCAAGGAATTAAATCTGCAGGATGTAGTTGTTGTATCTCCGGACCATGGAGGAACTACGCGTGCGCGTAAGTTAGCGGAGATTCTGCATGCACCATTGGCTATTATCGATAAACGTCGTCCAAAACCAAATGTGGCAGAAGCGATGAATATCATTGGTGATGTAAATGGTAAGGTTGCCATCATGGTAGATGACATTGTAGATACTGCCGGAACATTAACAGCAGGTATTAACATGTTGTATGAAAAGGGTGCTACCGCTGTATACGCATCTTGTGTACATGGGGTATTAAGCGGACCAGCAATTGATCGTTTAAAAGCAAGTAATTTAGCAGGTTTCATCTGTACAAATACAATTGCACAAGATGAAAAAGCTGCTCAGTATCCAGAAATGAAAGTATTATCTGTTGGACCGGTACTTGGTGATGTCATTAAGGCAATTGAAGAAAACCGCCCGGTAAGTCCAATTGTTTCCCGTTACGCTGAATAAAAAAATACATAGAAAGGAATTTATATGCTGGAACATATCGTTGCACAATTCCTGCCAGAAATTATTTCTTTACTGGAACTGATTGGGATTGCAGTAATCACCTTCGGTTCGGTTAAGGCTTTCTATCATTATAGTAAGGCTTTTCTGACAAAGAAACGATACCCGATACGTATCGAATTAGCAAATGCTCTGGCATTGGGACTGGAATTTAAGATGGGAGCCGAAATTTTAAAGACGGTTCTTGTCCGCAGTCTAAATGAAATCCTCATTTTAGGTGCGATCATTCTTCTAAGAGCACTGTTGTCATTGATGATTCATTTTGAAATCAAGGCAGAACAGCAACATGGCTCTCCTGAAGAGGCATCTCCTAACAATTATTAAATATCATAAAATATTTATTAAAAAAGAGTCAAGGCATATACGAATGTATTCTCACAAATGAAGTGGCAAATGTGAGAGATACCGTGTAGTGTCACGACTCTTTTCTTATATAAGTCTTTATAAAGGATATTTTATTGCTTTTCTATTCTTATAACTTATTAAACTTTATTTCATAATTTAACATACTTCTTTATAATTCATTAAACTTATTTGTAAATCATCGAAATTTTCTTTATAATTCAACAAACTTCATTATAATTCATTAAACTTTTCTTGATAACTCATGGTACTTAGCTTTTTAAGAAACGTATGTTCTATTTATCGTTTGTATGAAAAATGGTGTGAATAAAATGTTTAGGCCCATGTCGATAAAGCAATAAGATACCATCTTTTCCTATATCATGATAAACATCATCAAAATAAAACATACCGGCTACTGCCGTGAATTGATTCCAAAAGTCACTATGTAATGCTTTATGCAATACGGTATGCTGCAAAGCTTTATTTTCAATTGTAATAGCTTGTGCCAACATGCCAAATGCTTTTTCTTTGTGAGGCTCATAGCGGACATCTTGAAATTTATACTCTTTACAATTGCGATTCCAGGCTAACCAATTAGCCAGCCCATGAGTAAATGTCATATCATCTAGCATGTCAAGATAATGGTGAGTTGACAAAGGGTAACGATGACGTATACAAAGCTTGGTTATTTCCAAAGTGATATAATTTTGCATGATATAAGTCATTTGAGAGAGGATTCTTGTATAATCAGCAATATGAATCAGATCTAAAATGATAACGTTATGCTTGAAAACTTCGGTACGCATTGGGGCTGAGGTACTTCCGACAACCGGTATGATGGTTAATGAAGCAAGAAGCTCATCCATATCGGAAAATAAGCTTAACCAGATATCTTGATTAAATACCGGGAATTCCTCGACAATCGTTTCCAGTTCACTTAATAATGCGGAAACGACATCTTTACGTTTGCTATCTGGTTGTTGAAAGCCAGATACATAGGAATATCCGCTGCTTTGTTCCATAGGTAAATCATGTAAAAAGGCATGAATAAGAGATGAATCAATTTGCATACTATCCCTCCTTGTCTTTTATTTTACTATAGAAATGTAATTTCAGAAAGGAAGAAACATTATAATTCTTTGAATTCACAAGAAAGTACATCAGAGTAGAATCTGCTGAGGTATTTAAATTATGCATGGCATTACATTCGGTAAGTCGAGGCAGTTTACGAAAAGAATCTGCCATCGCAAATAAAGTTAACACCTCGGGGAACAATAACTCATGAGGTGATTGTATGGATAAGCAATTAGCAAAGCGTGTGTTTTTGTGTTGTTGTGGTTTTTTGCTAGTAATTGCGATGATGGCATCCGTCTTGCCATCTGCTGAATTGATTAAGGTAAGCAGCGAGAAGAAAAAAGTGATGTATCTTACCTTTGATGATGGTCCAAGTCAGAATACGCAAGAAATATTAGATATTCTAGATCGTTTCCATGTGAAAGCAACCTTTTTCGTAACAGCAGAAAGCCCAGATCATATAAATATGATTAAAGAAGAGGTGAAAAGAGGCCATGCGATAGGAGTTCATACATATGCACATGACTATAAAACAATTTATACAAGTGTAGATGGTTATTTTAAAGATGTTGAAAAAATGAACGATATCATTGAGAAACAAACAGGTAAAAGGACAAAAATTCTACGTTTTCCAGGTGGTGTCAGTAATACAGTCTCACGGAAATATGCCTCTAAGATTATGAGTAAATTAGCTAAAAAAGTTGAGGAACATGGGTATCACTATTATGACTGGAATGCTTCGAATGGCGATGGAAATTGTTATACAAGCGTGGATTCTTTGATAAACACAGGGCTAAAAGAAGTAAGAAATCAGGATACGGTCATGATGCTTATGCATGATGGAGGTGCCAATAAAGCTACTGTTGAGGCTTTGCCTACGCTGTTAAACAGTTATATACAACAAGGCTTTGAATTCCGGATCATCGATGATACAACGCCGGTTTTTCATCATCATATTGCAAATTAAAGGCAAATTCATTACACGATGGAAGAAAAAAAGAAGAAGGTTGCAGGTTATGGATACTGAATGAAATCATATCCAACAGGTTTACAAACTTCTTCTTTTCTATTGAGATTACTTTATTCTTTAAGATAAGATTACTTCCTTCATTTGAAAGATAAGAACTATCGCTACTAATAATTGGGATACGTCATGATGTCTTTTCGAAGAAACGATAAAGACGAAACTTCCCTATAACAGATAGTATTATCCGGCTTTTGAAACAAGCTCATTTTGATGATCAATATCTGCTTGTGTAATGGTTTCACCTTTATCTATCTTTTTAATTAACTTAATAGCATTCGTTACACAGGCTTCATTTGGTACCATAACATAGGCATTAAATCCATTAGCCGGTGTCCACTTGGTTGCGCCGCGGCCACTCACTTGAATTTGCTTGATATCCCAGCCACTCATATCATTCAACTGTGCTTTTACAAATGCTGTCATTTCACTTTGTGACATATTTGTCTGGAAGCTGCCGCTTACAGCAC
This sequence comes from Longicatena caecimuris, assembly GCF_018406465.1. Classification (GTDB taxonomy): domain Bacteria; phylum Bacillota_I; class Bacilli_A; order Erysipelotrichales; family Erysipelotrichaceae; genus Longicatena; species Longicatena caecimuris. Next base: position 3,068,255 of record NZ_AP024510.1, on the reverse strand, counting down.
TCATAATACCTGTATAGTTTGTGATAATCGTAGGGGATAAGGCTTTGTTGATAATAGCTGTCAAAGCGCGCATTTGATTACGGCTACGTTCACGATCACCGTCAGCTAATGAATAACGTTCACGAACAAAGCCAAGGGCTGCTTCACCACTCAAATTATTCTCACCGACATTGATTTGATATCCGTTATTTGTCGTAAAGGCAAATGGAGAATTTACTGTGATACCACCTAATGCATCGACAATATTAATTAAACTTGAGAAATTTACACGTGCATAATAATTTAATTTGATATCCATAAAGTTCTCAACTGATTTCAAAGTACAATCAACACCAAAGATACCTGTATGGGTCAATTTATCAAGCTGATTATCTTGACATACCTGAGGAATATAGAAATCACGAGGTACACCGGTCATTAAAATCTGATGTGTTTTAGGGTTAATAGATACGATCATATTAACATCGGAACGCGATACAGTAGCGATAGAACCATAAGTATCAATACCGGTAATATACACATTAAATGGATCTTCGGTAACGTCAACACCTTTTGCCAATGCTTTTGATTTGGTCTCATATCGGTATTCTTTAATGACACGTGTCTTTTTGTTAAAATCAGAGTGTTCTTCTTCAAACATCCCGCGAGAACCTTCGTTAACTAAGATTGCGTCCACATTTCCATTGTATAAGTCATCACCATATTTCTTATAAGAAGAATAGCTAATGGTAACTGGCTTAGATCCTAAATCTTTTTCAATATCTGTCAATGCCTTATTTTGGGTTTCTGAATCACCAATAGAGATTGTGCCAAGTTTCTTATCCTTTAAGTCATTGATTTCTTTCATTTTGCTATCTTTCATAACAACAACGGATAGGATAGATACATCGGTATCACTACCTGTCATTTTTGAGAAAGCATCACTTGTTTTAAATATATACCAATTACCTACAGCTAATAATAAGGAAAGAATAACGATGAGAACTTTTCCTAAAGCTCGGTTAAATCGATTTACTCTTTTACCCATCTGTAAATAATACATTGCCAATAATAGTAACAGAAGCAATACAGCAAGTATCATAAAATATTTCATAGGAATCAGATTAATTGTAAATGCTTGAACGATAAATGCTAAAGTAAGTACGGCATATATCAATATGAAATAAAATTCAGGCTTTTTATAGAACGCCTTTTTATTCGTGCTTTTTTTTGCCATGTTTTCAGCCCTTTCTTGTAATGATAAGCATATTTATTATACCTGTTTTCAAGCGTTTTTACTACATAAAATTCTTACGTTTCATTAAGCACTAAGAAATGGTAACAAAACAGAAATGCCGCTTTTACAAAAATAGGATGCTTGAAAGAAAAGTGTAGTGTATATCAGCTATGCGTTATTTTCTTGTTTTTCCCAAAGCATCTACAAAAGCATACAATTTATGCGTTATCTGCGAAAAAGATGGTAAACGAATAGGAAAAATGGTGATATACATGATACAATATACGTTAGAAACGGCAGGTGTTTATACATGTTACAAGATACCATTGCGGCAATTTCAACAGCAGCTGTAGATGGCGCCATCTCGATCATACGAATGAGTGGTGATGCGGCCATTCAAATTGTTGATTCCTTATGTTCGATCGATCTGACATCAAAAAAAAGTCATACAATCAGTTATGGTTTTATCCTAGACCCTATTACAAAAGAGGAAATTGATGAGGTGTTAGTATCGGTTTTTCGTGCTCCTAAAACATTTACAAGAGAGGATATCGTAGAGATCAATTGCCATGGCGGCCGTTATGTGACAAAAAAGATTCTGCAACTTTGTCTGATGCAGGGGGCACGCTTAGCAGAGCCGGGAGAATTCACGCGCAGAGCATTTTTAAATGGCCGAATTGATTTGACACAGGCAGAAGCTATTAACGATATGATTCTTGCGGATTCTAATGAGAGTCGGAAATTAGCAATGCATGGGATTCGCGGAAGTGTAAAAAAATTATTAGAGCCATTCATTAAAAATATTTTAGATATTATCGCGAATATAGAAGTGAATATCGATTACCCTGAATATGATGATGTTGAGATGTTGAGCAATGAAGTGATACTTCCTAAGATTCAAAAATGGCTTTCACAAATTGATCAATTATTAGAACGTGCTGAAAGTGGACAAATGATGAAAGAAGGTATCAAAACAGCGATTATCGGAAAACCAAATGTTGGGAAAAGCAGCTTGTTAAATGCCCTTCTGGAAGAAGATAAAGCAATTGTTACCGAAATAGCAGGAACCACCAGAGATATTGTGGAAGGTCATATTCACTTGGGTGGTTTGACTTTGAATTTGATAGATACAGCGGGAATTCGTGAAACAGAAGATGTTGTTGAAAAAATCGGTATCGAAAGAAGTATGAAAGCTATCGAAGATGCACAATTAATTATTTTAGTTTTAGATGCCAGTCGTCCATTGGATGAAGAAGATCAGCAACTGATGCAAATGACTGAAAATAAGACAAGAATTATTGTATATAATAAAAAAGATCTTAATCAACATATAGAAGGCATATGCATTTCTGCTCAACATCATGAAATTGAACCGTTAATACATGAAGTACATCGATTATTTGACAGTCATAAAATTGTTATAGAAGAGCCCGTATTAGCGAATGAACGACAAATATCACAAATGATGAAAGCCAAAAAAAGTATGCTGTCAGCTGTTGATGCGATTGCGATGGGACTTGAACTTGATGTGGTAGAAATCGATATACAGGAAGCTTATACGGCATTAAAAGAAATATTAGGAGAAGTACATCGAGAAGATTTATTAGACACATTATTTGCTAATTTCTGTTTAGGTAAGTAAATATAGGATGGTTTTTAATCGACTGGTTACAGAAGCAGATTCTTAAAAAGAAGGTGAAAAGTATGGACTATACATTAACAGATACTCATTGTCATATCACATGTGATGATCTATTTGAACGCATTGATGATGTGATTGAAAATGCAAAAAGGCATCATGTAGGAAGAATGCTGATTGTTTGTACGAATTTTAAAGAATTTGAACGTGCAAAAAGTTTAAAAAAGCAACATCCTGCAATCTTTGATATTGCGTTAGGCTTTCATCCCAATGATCTATATAAATTTGAAGAAAAAGATTATGTACGATTGGAAAGCTTATTACAGCATCATGAGTTGTGTGCACTTGGTGAAATAGGTTTGGATTATCATTGGGATGACGTAAAAAGAGAAGATCAGATAAAAGGCTTTATACGTCAGCTTGAAATGGCGAAAAAATACCACATTCCGATTCTTATACATATGCGAGAAGCCACAAAGGACACGCTTGACATCTTGAAAGAACACAGACCTTTACAAGGAATTTTCCACTGTTACAGCGGAAGTTATGAGACAGCTGTTGAGGCAATGAAATTAGGCTTTTATATTTCCTATGGCGGACCATTGACATTTAAAAATTCAAGAGGAGCTCCAGAGGTTGCTGAAAAACTTTCTGTAGACAGATTGTTTGTTGAAACAGACAGCCCATATCTTACACCGCATCCACATCGCGGCAAACAAAATGAGCCGATGTATGTTGAAGTAACCTTTCAACGCTTATGTGAAATAAAGGGTATGAGTGAAGCTGAGTTGGCTGAGCAATTAGAAAGAAATTATCAAAGGTTATTTTATAATACATTGCGGTTATAGGAACTTTGAAAAACAAAAAAGATAAGAAGATTTTATTTATTAGATAAATACTATTTTCTTATCTTTATTTTATATTGACAATGGAAAGTTTAAAGGTATTTCTACTCTTTATATCATTCATACTTTTTACCTATATAATATATAGCAAGTATTAAGCTACAAAAAAGAAAGGTTAGTAAAACGCCCTGTATGTTGCTTGTAACTGTTGAACCATATAATTTTATACATATACCGTGGATGAGAATGAATACATCAGCAGATAGCAGTGCCCAACTCTTAATTGTGGTACAGATATATGGCCAATTCCCATTATGGAAAGATAAACCGGTACAATGTATTCTGAAAATACCATGCATAACATAATGAATCTTATTTGAATCGTAATAGGAAGGTAATACCTTTGGGGTAAGAAAACAAAAATATCCTCCTAATAATAAGATGATAACACTAGTAGTTATGCTGCTTTGTAAGTCTGATATCGAGATATCTGCCATAGTAAACATGATAATTTCAAAGAAAAAGATGATGATGCATAGGAAATATGCGATGATCCAATGTTTTCGATGCCGTTGTAGCGTGTGATAGATGACGTGATCGTATGCATGAATATCGCATGGCTTCAAGGATTCGATATTCTGATGCTCACCTTTTAGTAGTTCAGTAACAGTGAAATCAAATAAATTTGCTAGGGGCATAAGCAAGGGTATGCTGGGCATGCTTACTCCACGCTCCCATTTACTTACGGTTTTATCTGATACATACAACTTGTCAGCTAAATCTTTTTGTGTAAGCTTTTTTGCTTTTCTTAATTCACTTATATACGAACCGACTTTTTCATTATTTATCTGATCCATACATACACCTCCTGGCTATATCTTACAGTGTCATGCTTTTATAATCAATCGACTGTTAGTAGAGTTATGAAAAAGATGTAGATCATGATGGATAAAGAATCTGTACAAGGTATTCATATAAGGGTTATGCGGCTGATTATAAAAAAGTCATAAAAAAACTGAAGGAAGTCAGCAATGATGTTGATGTTTCTTCAGCTTATTTCGCATATTTGTTTTTAAAATCCATCAGTTTTTGAAAGGTCTCCTCACTGATGACATGTTCAATGTGACAGGCATCCTCATCAGCATTTTCAGCACTGACACCAAGTACATCTTGTAAAAAACCGCTGATGGTTTCATGACGCAAATAAATACTTTTTGCCAAATCTCTTCCGGCATCGGTGAGATGAATATCTCCATAGCTTTCTTGTAAGACATACCCTTTTTCTTTTAACACATTCATGGCTTTGTTTACACTGGGTTTGGATACATGCATGCGACTTGCGACATCCACACAGCGAATTTTTCCGGTTTCTTCCAATATCAGCAATGTTTCTAAATAATCTTCTAAAGATTCCCCTAATTTCATGCAATCACCTCAATATACTTTCTTTAAATATATCATAAAATCAAGACTGTGAACATAAGTTTGTGTAATTCTCTTCTTTAAAGCCAACAAGAACAACTTGCTCTGTTACAAGAAGCGGACGTTTGATTAACATGCCATGCTCACTCAGCAATTTCAATTGTTCTTCCTCGCTCATCAAAGGAAGACGTTCTTTCATATGTAGTTCTTTGTATAAATTACCACTGGTATTAAAGAATTTTTTCAAGGGAAGTCCACTGCGCTTCCACCATGCGGTTAACTCTTCAACACTTGGGGTATCTTCCACAATGTGTCGCGCTTCTACTTCGACACCAAGGGATAGTAAGTGCTTTTTCGCTTTTTGACATGTGGAGCATTTCGGATATTCAATAAATAAGACTTTCATAATAGCCACCTCACTTAGCAATATCATAGGGGAAATTTGCCGGAATTGCAATCTTTCTGCCTATATCATAAGCCTTTATATTTCTTAAATTGTTTGCGGCATAGTATATGATAGAAAATTGAAATAGCACCTATGACACATAAGATGATACATAGCGCTAAGAAAGAGATGGTGATAGTTCCGGTATAGTGTGTATTTGCCCAAAGCATGATACCTATATAGCAAACAGCATAAATAATTATATAGATGATCCAACTATATTCTTTAAAACGCAAAACAGTGCGGCCTTGTGCAAAATCAGCTAATAAAATGGCAGCAGATACGGCAAGAGCGGTACAGAAATCATTTACAGTAAAGGTAAATGTATAGTGTGTGAAAGAAATAGATGTCGTATCATCAAGACCTATCAAAGACAAAAGCAAGATCATGATAAAGAAGATGAAGATAGCACCGGAAAAGATGTATAATAAACGCAAAATATGTTCTAGCATGGTTTCTTTTACAGCATTTTCGCTGATTTGATTGCAGAACTCTTCAAGATCACCGAAAGCTTCTTCTGTTGGGATGTCACGTTGTTGATTATCCAAGGCTAAGGCGAGCACATCGTCAAGAATATCACGGAATACAGTATTGCTGATATGACGAGAGGATAAATTACGAGCAATCTTTGTATATACTTTTTTATAATCGTGGTGCAGATCTTTTACTTTATTTTTCATAAAGACACCTCCGTTTTTATGCTGCTTCTTTATAGGAAAAGTAATTCTTATGCTGTGTATGAAAGTACAGGTATAACAAAATAGGTGTTAAGAGAATACATATGCCAATAAAAACTATAGGAATTATAATAGAATGAGGCAAATAAGGCGATAACATAGGAGGCATTATACAAATTAGTAAAGCATAGAGGGGTATCATAATGGCGTAACGACCAAATTCTAAACGAAAGGATAAACGGTTGATTTGGTCATAGGGATACCTATAAATGTCAAAATATAGCGTATAAGTTCATCTGCAGTAAAACGTATCTCACCATGGTTATTGAAGATTCCGATTAGGAAAAGAAGTGTGATAAAAATGCATAGCAGTCCGCCATATAAACCTACTTTTTCTATCGTTGTTTCTTTTACGGCATTGCGGGAAATCTCATCACAGAACTGTTGGTAATCTCCAAAAACTTCTTTAGGCTTTAAATTGCGCTGTTGATTATCCAAAGCCATCACAAGAATATCTTCTAGAATGTCATACAAAACCAAACGATTAATATGCTTGCTAGTTAAATAATCTTTCATTAAATGGAAGGTTGTTAGATAATCGCTATTAAGACCACGCTCATCTAATTTATTTTTGTAAAATATCATTCTCACCTCCTGATGTACTCTTGTAGTTAAGAAACTGTTGATAATGCTTATGCCGCAGCCAGTAAGACAAACTTAGCATGATTACACAAATGAAACAAATACAACCAATAAATAATAAAGGAATATGCATCTTAGCTGGCAGGAGATAAGGAGCTATTAAATACATACCGCCATCAATAACAATAAAGCCTATAATTATGATAAGAATACGCATTTTAGGTAGATGGAAAGCATATCTTTGATAGATATACATAACTAAAGTTATCATTAAGAAATCTGTGAAGTACATACAGAAGTCTGCTCTGTCATAAAGCAGATAGCCAAGTTGTAGGGTCGTTTGTAAGGAAAAAAGTAATTCTTTTAAGAAGCTTAAACTAAATAACATAAGAAAGGCACCTAGGTATAAAGAAATTGTTTCTAACTTTGTTTCCGCAATGGCATTTTTTGATACCTCATCACAGAAACTTTCATAATCGCCAAAGGTTTCATGTGGTGAAGCTCCACGCAGTTGTCCTTCTTCGGCGATTGCTAAAATGTCTGCTAAGATATCTTTACGAATGAGTTTGTTTATGTTTTTTGTATATAGATACTCACACATTGTTTGATAAACTTTACGATATTCCTTGTTTAAGTTTCCTGTATCTTTCATCGTGTTCACTCCTTTCGATTATGCTCTTGTACCACCTGCATAAACATTATGCATTATATTATTACGTATCTTTTCTATCATCGAATAATACATGCATGGTATGTTCTAGAATTTGCCAATTTTCGTAAAATTCAGCTAAATACATTTTGCCTGCTTCTGTAATCTGATAATACTTACGTTTAGGACCTAGCGGTGATGCTTTTTTCTCAGCCTTGATATAATGTTGTTTTTCTAAGCGCAATAATATGGGATACAAGGTACCTTCACTGACATCTATCCAGCCGGCTTCTTTCATGCCCATTAAAATCTCATAGCCATATGTTGTTTGCTTTTCGATAATCTTGAGAATACATCCTTCCAGACTCCCACGCATCAGCTGTGTTTTGTCATACATGCAATCACCTCTACTTTGTTACACAAGGTACTTCCTTCAACTACATTGTAACACAAAGTAGCATAGACGCAAGAAGGTATTAAAAAATTAAGATATTTTCAGAAATTAATGAACGAGGATATCAAACTACTTATGTAGCAAGGGGACACAGGCTTTGTTTTTATCTGTTATTTTTAGCAACCGTTTCTATGCTATATTGAATACAGGTAAAAATGATAATAAACCTGTATAAATATATGTAAAAATTAAGAAAACCTATTGTAATACCATAGGAAGTTTAGTAAAATAATCATGTATTGACAATATGCTTGTATATACTCCATAATATGGATGGAGAGTTTCTAGCCGTGAGCCGTAAATTCACGGGCTACAAGCAAACAATTACTCTTTCTTTTTGTTCGAGACGTACTTGTTTGCTTGGCAGGCAGGTACGTCTTTATATTTTTATAGGAGGTCTTACTTATGGTCTTAAGAAGATGCACTATATTAATTACACAATTCAACGGTTTTTAGTGTACATATTAAGAGATGCTTGATATGTATTTTTTATTTCTAAGGAGGAAAAGCAAATGAGTGAAAAGAAACCTATCGTCAGTATTTTAATGGGAAGTCGCAGTGATCTTCCTACTATGGAAGCTTGTTTCAATCAGCTGAAGGAATTCGATATCCCCTTTGAAGCACATGCTTTATCAGCACATCGTACACCAAATGAAGTTATCGCGTTGGCAGAAGGCGCAAAGAAACGCGGTATTAAGGTTATTATCGCTGCTGCCGGTGGAGCTGCACACTTAGGTGGTGTGATTGCTAGTTCTACGACATTACCAGTGATTGGTGTTCCTATTCAGACAAGTGCATTAGGTGGTATGGACTCTTTGTTGAGTACCGTGCAAATGCCTGGTGGAATTCCTGTCGCAACTGTCGCAATCGGTAAAGCCGGTGCAAAAAATGCCGCTATCTTAGCAGCGCAGATGATTGCCTTGAGCGATGATGAAATGGCTGAAAAAATGGAAGCCTTTAAGAAAGCAATGGCTGAAAAAGTTATCAAAGATTCCGTAATTGAAGTGGAATAATATGAGGAGAAGAAGATGAACTATCGTGTGTATGTGAAGAAGAAAGAAGCTTTTCGTGTAGAAGCAGATTCTTTATTTCATGAATTAAAACAGAATTTGAATTTATCTGATGTACATGGTATTGAACTTTACAATGTCTATGATGTTTTCAATGGCGATGACCATGATATGGAATTGTTAAAGGATAAGGTATTATCAGAAAAAGTAACAGATGAAGTATTTGATGAAATCGCATTGGAAGGAAAGACATACATTGCTTATGAATGTCTGCCTGGACAATATGATCAGCGGGCTGATAGCGCACAGCAGTGTTTGATGCTGTTGAATAATAAGCAGGATGTTGTTATCAAAAGTGGAAAGATCGTTATTCTGGATGGCAGTGTAAGTGAAGAAGAACTTATCGCCATTAAGAACTATCTTATCAACCCTGTGGAAATGAGAGAAAAGGATCTTTCTGTTTTAATCAATGAAGAAGATGTTGAAATCGAAGCTGTTCCGGTTTTAGAAGGTTTCTGTGCTTTGGATGAAGCAGGCTTAGAAGCACTTCGTCAGGAACATGGCTTAGCTATGACCTTGGCAGATATTGCCCATGTGCAGAAGTATTTCAAAGAAGAAGAACAGCGTGATCTGACTTTAACGGAATTAAAGGTATTGGATACGTATTGGTCTGATCATTGTCGTCATACAACATTTGAAACAATCTTACAGAATGTGACCTTTGATGCCGGTTCTTTACAGGATAGCATCCAGAAGGCATATGAAACTTATTTGCATTTACGTGAAGAGGTACATGGGAATAAGAAAGTTATGACCTTGATGGATATGGCAACCATTGCCGGTAAATATTTGCGTAAGAATGGTAAATTGGAAGACATGGAAGTCAGTGATGAAATCAATGCCTGCTCCATTGAAATCACGGTGGATGTAGATGGTGAAGATCAGCAGTGGCTGTTGATGTTTAAGAACGAAACGCATAACCATCCAACGGAAATTGAACCATTTGGTGGCGCATCCACTTGTATCGGTGGTGCCATCCGTGACCCATTGTCAGGAAGAAGCTATGTCTATCAGGCAATGCGTATTACCGGTGCCGGTGATATTACAAAAGATATTAAGGAAGCTTTACCAAATAAATTGCCACAATCCCGTATTTCTAAGGGAGCGGCTGCCGGATATTCTTCTTATGGAAACCAGATTGGTTTAGCAACCACATATGTAAAAGAAATTTATAATGATGGCTATGTCGCAAAACGTATGGAAGTTGGTGCAGTCGTTGGAGCAGCACCGAAAGAAAATGTTGTGCGTAAAAAACCAAATGCCGGTGACATCGTTGTCTTGATTGGTGGAGCTACCGGACGTGATGGTGTCGGTGGAGCTACCGGTTCCAGTAAGGAACACAATGACACCTCTTTAACGAAATGTTCCAGTGAGGTTCAAAAAGGAAATGCACCGATTGAACGTAAGCTGCAGCGCTTGTTCCGTAATCCAAAGGCGACACGTTTGATTAAGAAAGCCAATGACTTTGGGGCCGGCGGTGTCAGTGTTGCCGTTGGTGAATTAGCCGATGGTTTACAAATTGATTTGGATAAAGTGCCAGTAAAATACAGTGGCTTATCAGGCACCGAATTAGCAATCTCCGAATCACAGGAACGTATGGCTGTATTAATTGAAGAAAAAGACTTTGATGAATTTAAACAATATGCCTATGAAGAAAATCTAGACGCTTGCATCGTTGCTGTGGTAACCGAAGAACCACGCTTGGTAATGCAGTTCCAAGGTAAGGAAATCGTGAATATGTCACGTGCTTTCCTGGATACCAATGGTGTGCGAGGCTTACAGGATGTTCTTGTGAAAGAAGGCTTAACAACAAAAGATCCATTCCACAGTAGTGTGAAAAGCATTGAAGAAGACTTACAGCAGCCAAATATTGCTTCTCAGATTGGCTTGGCTGAAATGTTTGATGCTTCCATCGGTAAGTCTACTGTTTTAATGCCATTTGGCGGTAAGTATCAATTAACTGAAACAGAAGGCAGCGTACAGAAATTGCCTGTCTTTGGTTTCACAAATACGGCAAGCATCATGACACATGGATATCATCCTGAGGTATCTTTATACTCTCCTTATTTAGGAGCTAGCTATTCTGTCGTAGAAGCCTTGGCAAGAGTGACAGCGTTAGGTGGTAATTATGCTACTTGTCGTTTAACCAATCAAGAATACTTTGAACGTTTACATACAGACCCTGAAAAATGGGGCAAACCTATGCAGGCACTGCTTGGTTTGATTGAGGCAGAAATGGCTTTTGAAACACCGGCAATCGGTGGTAAGGATTCCATGTCCGGAACCTTTAATGATATCAGTGTGCCACCTACCTTGATTACCTTTGCCGTCACAACCGAAAAGACAGACAATATCATTTCCAGTGAATGCAAAGCAGCAGGTCATAACCTGTATCTGGTAAAACACACACCAAAAGCAAACAAGACTCCGGATTATGAACAGTTAAAGAAAAACTTTGCCCTTGTGCGTAAGCATATCTTAAATAAAGATATCGTAGCTGCTGCTACCGTGAAATTTGGAGGTATTGCCGAAACTTTATGTAAGATGAGCTTTGGTAATAAGATTGGTATCGATGTTGTGACGAATGAACCTGTTTTTGATATCAGCATTGGTTCTATCATCGTTGAAAGTGATAAGGTAATCGAAGATGATGCCTTCATCCTGTTAGGTACAACAACCGATACAAACAGTATTCGTATCAATGAGGAACGTATCAACATTGATGATGCTATCGCTGTTTGGTGCAAGCGTTATGATAAGATTTATCCAATGAGTGTTGATCATGATGGAAAACGTGTGGATACACCTACCTATACAAGCACAGAACATAAGAAAGCAAGCAAGACGTATGACAAACCGAAAGTTATCATTCCGGTTTTCCCTGGTCAAAACTGTGAATATGACACGAAACAGCAGTTTGAACGTGCCGGTGCCGAAGTTGAAATCTATGTCTTCAACAATCTGAATGTTACGAGCATTGAACGCAGTTTGAAAGAATTAAGTGAAAAAATTGCCCATGCGCAGATCTTAATGTTAGTTGGCGGTTTCTCCAGCGGTGATGAACCTGATGGCAGTGGTAAGTTTATTGCGAATGTCTTAAGCAATCCATTGGTAAATGAAGCAGTTCAGACATTGTTAAGCAACGATGGTCTGATTCTTGGTATCTGTAATGGATTCCAGGCATTGATCAAGAGTGGCTTATTGCCATATGGCAATATTGAAGGGCTGAATGAAGCTTCTCCTACCTTGTTCCGTAACAACATCAACCGCCATGTTTCACATATTGCGACAACGAAAGTTACCAGCAATAAATCTCCTTGGCTGTCTAGCTTTACACCAAATGACTGCCATAGCATTGCCATGTCACATGGAGAAGGTAAGTTTGTGGTAAGCGAAGAAGTTGCCAAAGAATTGTTTGAAAACGGACAGGTTGCGACACAATATGTTGATTTAGAGGGTAATCCAACTATGGATGGCACGTATAATATCAACGGTTCTTACTATGCCATTGAGGGTATTACCTCTAAGGATGGTCGTATCTTAGGTAAGATGGGACATAGTGAACGTTATGAAGATGGACTGTTTAAGAATATTGATGGTAATAAACTACAGAACATCTTTGAAAACGGTGTGAACTACTTTAAAAATAAATAAGAAGGAATGAAAAAGATAGCAATGCCTGTGTACACATCCTCAGGCATCGCTATCATGTATAGGATATACAGAAAGGTAAAGAGAATATGAGTGATAAGTATAGAGAAGCCGGTGTCAATCTGGAAGCTGGCTATGAATCCGTAAGATTGATTAAAAGTCATGTGGCACGTACAAAGGTAAAAGGTGCGATTGATTCTATCGGCGCCTTTGGCGGTATGTTTGATTTATCCATGTTAAATATGAAAGAGCCGGTTTTGGTTTCCGGTACAGATGGTGTTGGTACCAAGTTGATGATTGCTTTTGCGATGGATAAGCATGATACCGTTGGTATTGATGCAGTCGCAATGTGTGTAAATGATGTTTTGGTACAAGGAGCTGCGCCAATCTTCTTCTTAGATTATTTGGCAGTGGGCAAGAATGAGCCAACGAAGATCGAGCAATTGGTAAAAGGTGTAGCGGATGGCTGTGTACAAGCAGAATGTGCTTTGATTGGCGGCGAAACAGCAGAAATGCCGGATATGTATGATGTACAACATTACGATATTGCCGGTTTCTGTGTGGGTGCTGTAGATAAATGTAATCTATTAGATGGCCAGAAGATTGAAAAAGGCAATGTGTTGATTGGCTTACCAAGCTCCGGTGTACATTCAAATGGGTTCTCTTTGATTCGCAAGGTTTTATTAAAGGATGCGAAATTAGATTTACATAAGCGTTATGAAGAATTAGGTAATGAAAAACTAGGTGATGTTTTATTAACCCCTACTAAGATTTATGTCAAAGCTATTAAACACCTGCTAGGCAAGGTGGATATCAAAGGCATGAGTCATATTACCGGCGGCGGTTTCTATGAAAATGTACCAAGAATGTTAAAGGATGGACAGGGTGTTTCTATCGATTTAACGACATATCCACATAAACCAATCTTTGATTTCATTGCGAAGACAGGGGATATTCCTATGAAGGAAATGTGCAATGTCTTCAACATGGGTATTGGCTTTATGATGGCTGTGGATAAAGCAGATGTAGAAAAGGTACAAAGCCTGTTACAAGAAATCGGCGAAGAATCTTATGTCATCGGTGAAGTAACCGATAGTGGAAGTGTGGATTTAACATGGTAAACATTGCGATATTTGCCAGTGGCAATGGTTCTAACTTTGAGAATCTTGTCAACGAAATAAACAATGGACATATCGATAATGCCGTTTGTAAGGTATTGATTATCGATAAGGAACAAGCATATGCCAAAGAGCGTGCAGCGCGTTTAGGTATCCCATGTGTCTATGTGAATCCTAAGGGCTATGGCGGTAAAGAAGGCTATGAAACAGAAATCATGAAAACCTTAGAGAGCTATGAGGTTGAATTGATTGTTCTAGCAGGCTATATGCGTTTTATTGGCAAGGTGCTGTTAAGCAACTATCCAAATCGCATCATCAATCTGCATCCGGCATATTTACCTGCCTTCCCCGGTGCGCATAGCATTCAAGATGCTTTTGAAGCAAAGGTATCTTATACAGGGGTTACCGTGCATTATGTAGATGAAGGTGTCGATACAGGGGAAATCATTCATCAGGAAAAGATCATGATTGATCCATCCTGGGATCTGGAAACCTTAGAAGAACATGTGCATGCGAAGGAATATGATATGTTTCCACGTGTAGTAAAGACAGTTTGTGAACGTATGGAAGAACATAAATAAAGAAAGAGCGGTGTTATTATGAAACGAGCATTAGTAAGTGTATCTGACAAAACAAATCTGATTGAATTCGTATCCGGATTAAAAGAATTAGGTTATGAAATTATATCTACCGGTGGTACAAAGAAGGCTTTGGATAATGCCGGTTTAGATACCATTGGTATCTCAGAGGTTACCGGTTTTCCGGAAATCATGGATGGTCGTGTAAAAACATTACATCCAAAGGTACATGGAGCGTTATTGTGTGTACGTGATAATCCGGAGCATGTTCGTCAGATTCAGGAATTAGGTATTGATTATATTGATTTGGTTTGTGTAAACTTGTATCCATTCAAACAAACCGTACAAAAACCAGGTGTAACGCATGAAGAAATCATTGAAAACATTGATATCGGTGGACCTAGTATGCTGCGTAGTGCATCTAAGAACTATCGCTATATCCCAGTGATCGTAGATCCTAGTGATTATGCAATGGTATTAAATGAACTGCGTGAAAACGGTGAAACCCGTCCGGATACCAGAGAACTTTTAGCAGCGAAAGTATTCCGTCATACAGCAGCCTATGATGCGATGATTGCGGAATATCTGACAAATAAAACGGGTGAAAAATATCCTGAAAAATTAACGATTACCTTCGATAAAGTACAAGATCTTCGTTATGGGGAAAATCCTCATCAAAGTGCTGCCTTCTATAAAGGTATGAAACCTTCTTACTCCTTGGCAAATGCCAAACAGCTGCATGGTAAGGAATTATCCTACAACAACATTCAGGATGGCAATGCAGCGATTGAAATCTTAAAGGATTTTGAAGGACAGTGTGCGGTTGTTGGATTGAAACATATGAATCCATGTGGAGTAGGTATCGGTGCTACCTTGGAAGAAGCATGGGATAAGGCTTATGAAGCAGATCCAATTTCCATCTTCGGTGGTATCGTGGCAATGAATGAGCCGGTCAATGTAGCTGTTGCGGAAAAACTGGCAAACATTTTCTTGGAAATTATCATTGCGCCTTACTTTGAACCGGCAGCATTTGAAATCTTATCAAAGAAAAAGAATATCCGTCTGATGGAATTAGATACAACCTTAGAGGTAACAACAAAATATAAATATACGAATGTTAACGATGGCTTATTGGTACAGGATATTGATGACCATAAGCTGAAAGAAGAAGATTTGCGTTGTGTAACAAACCGTAAGCCTACCGAAGAAGAAATGAAACAATTGTTATTCGCATGGAAGGTTGTAAAGCATGTGAAATCCAATGCCATCGTATTGGTCAAGGATAACATGACAATTGGGGTTGGTGCCGGTCAGATGAATCGTGTCGGTGCGGCAAAGATTGCCATTGAGCAGGCAGGTGAAAAAGCCAAAGGTTCTGTTATGAGCAGTGATGCTTTCTTCCCTATGCCGGATACAGTAGAAGAAGCAGTGAAAGCAGGGGTAACAGCCATTATTCAACCAGGTGGTTCTATCAAGGATCAGCTGTCCATTGATGTGTGTAATGAGCATGACATTACGATGGTGTATACCGGAGTGCGTCACTTTAAACACTAAGATAGGAACATAAGAATGACAAAAGAAGATTGGATATTCAGCACTTTCGTTGCTCATATGCAATCTTCTTTTTTTAACAGCTTTGCTTCATTACTATCTTTATATGATCTAACTATGCAAAGCATTTGCATAGCTTATAAACTACGATTTCTCAAAAATCTACAGTATGAAAAAAGCGTTATGTTCTTTATCCATCTATGTAATACTTCAGCAACGAAAAGGATGCTATCATAAAAAAACAGACAGCTTGTGCCGTCTGTTTATGAACCGATTTCAGGTTCTAAGTTTTCAAAAAGTGGATCATCAAAAAATTCTATTATCGTGATGGATAAGCCATCACATATTTTTTTAATTGTAGATATCGTTGGATTTTTACTTTTTCCAAACTTAATATTATTTAATGTTGATTGTGTGATACCACATGTTGTGCTAAGACCATTTAAGGTGATTTCGTTTGTTTTGCATAATTGCAAGATACGTTTACAGCTTGCTTCTCCTATTGTCATAAATATCGCCCCTTTATACTATTTATTTTACTTAGATATACTACAAAAGGTTAACTACATTGGGTTATTATGATACTTTTGTTTACTTTTTATATCCATATAGATGTAAAGATACAATTTACATATCGCAAAATAAGTATATACTTAAGGTAAGAGGTGATAATGATGGAAATGCAGAAAGTGTTGGAACAAAGAAAAAGTATTCGTAAATATCAAGATAAGCCGATAAAGAAAGAAGTTGTGGAGGAATTACTTCCCGTCTTTAGAAGTTAGCACCATGTTTCTTTAGGAGCAAAAAAAACAAATGTTAATCAGAGCCCGTATTTATGCGGGTTTTTATGTGCGAAAATACTTTCATATTTTATTTAATTGTGTTATAATGATGGTGCCGTGGTGTATTCATGCCGGAGGTGTTCTTATGGCTTATTTCCTTAAGGTTGCTAAACAACAAAATCGTACCTATTTATCTATTTACGAAAGCCCCGTCTTTAGAAGTTAGCACCATGTTTCTTTAGGAGCAAAAAAAACAAATGTTAATCAGAGCCCGTATTTATGCGGGTTTTTATGTGATAAAATACTTTCATATTTTATTTAATTGTGTTATAATGATGGTGCCGTGGTGTATTCATGTCGGAGGTGTTCTTATGGCTTATTTCCTTAAGGTTGCTAAACAACAAAATCGTACCTATTTATCTATTTACGAAAGCTTTTATTCTCCTGATGTTAAGGGAACCAAGCATCGCAGTATTAGAAAACTTGGTAATCTTCAGTCTCTTATTGATTCTGGGATTGATGATCCTATTGCCTACTACAAAGCTGAAGTGGCTAGAATGAATGAAGAAAGAAAACTCAAAAATGCGAATGCAAAGATAAATCAAAGACTTATTGGTGAAGTCTC
Organism: Longicatena caecimuris; assembly: GCF_018406465.1. Taxonomy (GTDB): domain Bacteria; phylum Bacillota_I; class Bacilli_A; order Erysipelotrichales; family Erysipelotrichaceae; genus Longicatena; species Longicatena caecimuris. Next base: position 3,050,891 of record NZ_AP024510.1, on the reverse strand, counting down.
TCCTGAAAAGTATCTCGGCTATTTTCCTCTTGCCAACATTCTTAACACATTAGATGTAAAAGATCATTTTAACTATATGCAGTCTACTCGCTACTTTCAGTTTAATGTCTATGATATATTCTCATCTCTTGTATTTGCACGTGCTGTAGCACCTTTGTCTAAACACAAAACGTTTCATGATGTACTTCCTTCCCTTTTGAATGAAGTTGACTTCAGCTATGATCAATTATTAGATGCCGTTGAATTTCTGGGGAGTGAATATCAGAAGTTCACTGAAATACTTACGGTAGCTACAGCTGATAATTTTGGTATTGATACAAAACATACTTTCTTCGATTGTACGAACTTCTACTTTGAAATCGATAAAGAAAATGATTTTCAAAGACGTGGCCCATCTAAAGAAATGCGTCATGATCCCATTGTTGGGCTAGGTCTATTACTTGATGCCAATATGATCCCCATCGGTATGAGGATGTATCCCGGTAATGAGTCAGAGAAGCCTATTATTCTCAAAATCGGTCAAACAGCTAGTTGATAAAGAAAAGACATGGGTACTCCTTGAAAATGATTTTCATGATGTTTTAGACAGCAAAGGAAATATAATATATCGATACAAATCATGTATCGATAACTACACATATGAATATAAAGACGAAAATGGAATCAAACATTCAAAGACAGTAAAAGAAAAACGTGTTTGTACATTTTCCCCAAAGCTACAACGAAAAAAGTTAATGGAAATCGACAAAATGATTGAAAGAGCGCAAAGATTACGAGCATCAGAAGCAAAGAAAGAAGAGTATGGGGAAAGTGCGAGATATGTAAATTTTGTGGATAGAGATGGTAAAAAAGCCCATACAGTACTAAATGAAGAAAAGATAGATATGGATAGAAAACTAGCAGGCTTTAATCTTCTAATCACTTCCGAATACAAAATGGAAGATCAACAGATATATGAAGCATATCATAATTTATGGAGGATTGAGGAATCTTTCAGAGTTATGAAAAGTGAATTAGACGCAAGACCTGTCTATCTTCAAAAAGAGAATAGTATAAAAGGACATTTTCTTATATGTTATACTACGGTACTACTAATACGACTGTTTCAATTCAAGATACTAAATAACGAATACTCAACAAGTGATATATGTAGTTTTATCAAGGAGTTTAAAGTTGTACAGATCAACGATTCAAGATACATCAACATGACACGTTCTTCTGATTTCATCACCAAGCTTTCAGCTCTATTAAAACAACCAATCACAAATTATTATCTTACCAATAAACAAATAAAAATGATGCATACTCGTTAGCTATAATTTCGAGTTTACACCATTTTTTTACTTTTAACTTCTAAAGATAGGTACTACAAAAGGTTAACTACATTGGGTTATTATGATGCTTTTGTTTACTTTTTATATCCATATAGATGTAAAGATACAATTTACATATCGCAAAATAAGTATATACTTAAGGTAAGAGGTGATAATGATGGAAATGCAGAAAGTGTTGGAACAAAGAAGAAGTATTCGTAAATATCAAGATAAGCCGATAAAGAAAGAAGTTGTGGAGGAATTACTTCATGCGGCTCTTTTAGCACCTACATGGAAAAATTCACAGACAGGACGTTATTATGTTGTTATGGATAAAGATAAGCTAGAGCAGGTGAAAAAGGAAGGGCTTGCCCCATTTAATGCAGAGAATACGAAAGATGCTCCAGTTTTGATTGTTACAACATTTGTAAAAGATCGCAGTGGTTATGAACGTAACGGTGAACCAAGTAATGAACTGGGCAATGGCTGGGGTTGTTATGATTTAGGCTTGCAGAATGAAAACTTATTATTAAAAGCAACGGATTTAGGATTAAGTACCTTAGTCATGGGAATTCGTGATGCTGATAGACTACGTGAGATGCTGAGTATCAGTGAAGAAGAAATTATCGTATCAGTAATTGCTGTAGGATATGGTGATGCGACACCAACAATGCCAAAACGTAAAGAGATAAGTGAATTCGTTACCTTTTATTGAAATAAAAAAGAGGAGAAATTCATATGAAGTCGGGGATCACATGGTTTTATCGAATTGCTTTGCTTTGCTGTATCACGTTATTTGGCGGTTACACCTTTTGTTCCAGAATGATTCAGCACTCCATGGTTCATGTCGTATTAAATCAGATCCACATTGAGAAAAAATTAGCAGAAAGGTTAAACTCGATCAACTTTCCAAAAGCAGAAGAAGAATCGGAAAAGTTAACCAAAATTTTAGAAGATATTGTAAATGATGAAGAAGTGTTAGCTGTCTTGAATGTATATACAGAAGCGTTTGTTGCCGACATTGTCAAAGATACGCAAAGTGAAACAACGATGAAGATCAATGAAACACTGAAACAGCAGGCGAATCAACATGCGAGTGAACTAAGCTTATTTACCGAAGGGCTTTTAAGTGAAAAAGAAGTATCCGCCATTATGACAACGGTAATTGATGCTATGGACGTACAGGCCTTATATGATGTTTCGCTTCATATCATGAAAGAAGAGCTTAGTGATGTACAGCTGACAGCATTTAAAATCTTATATTTTTTAAAGGGAGATATCTGTTATTATATCAGCCAATTGGGTATGCTATTATGTTCGTTATTGCTAGTCATGCAAAAGAAAGGTTTGCGAGGATTAACCATGGTATGGTTAATCGGCTGTTTGCTGATGTTTGTTGTATCACAAACAATACCACAACTGTTAGCACATGTCTTTGCGAATACAAAAGTGGCGGCTGCTTTGCAGGACAACATTGCTCAATTAGAACGTTATACATTAATACTGGGTGCCATCACCTTATTGTTGGCATGTCTAATGATGATAACGGCGTTTTTTAGAAAGAAAATCCTACATAAGAAGGATATAGCATAAATAAGAAAGAGAGTTATTTTATGAAAGGGAAACACATAGTGGCATCTGCTTTAGCTGTTACCATATGCCTTATGGGATGCAGCAATAATAAACAGGCAGACATCGATGCCGAAGTTACAAAATTAGAAGAAGAAGCGAAAAAAACGCTTCAAGATGTGCAAGAATATAGTAAAGAAGATATTGAGAAAGCAACAACGTACATACATGAAAATATGAATAAAGTAAAAGATGATGAGGTTGTGAAGAATCTGATTAAGGCAGGAACATATTTAGAGGCAGCTGCCAAAGCCGGTGCTACTGAATCAAGTCAAAAGTTAGCTAAACTAGGGAAAGATATACATACATATGCAAGTGATGTATATAAAGCGGCAGATGATAAAAAGGATGCAATCATTAAGGAAAGTAGTAATATGATTTCTTCATGGAAGGATACGTTGAATAAAGAGAAAAACAAGCTTATCGATGAATTTCAAAAGTTTATAAATCATTGATGTTAGATAAGGTGTTAGCATATGATGCATGTTGTTATCTGGTAAAGATAAATACGTGAATGGTAAACAACACCTTTTTCTTTACCGTAAAATTCAGAGGGCTATAAATTGCAATTTATTAGATGTCGGGTATAATAGTAAACGTAATAACAATAAAGGAGTTATGTATGAAAAAGGACATCGTTTATATTACAGGACACAGACATCCTGATTCTGATTCTATTATATCGGCTATTGCTTATGCCTTGTTTAAACAGCGCAAAGGAATCCGTGCGATTCCATGCCGCTTAGGGGAACTGAATGCAGAAACTAAGTATTTATTAAACCGCTTTGGTTTTGAAGAACCAATGCTGTTTGAAGACGCAAGAGCTACTCTTGATGAAATTGAAATGGATGAGCCACTTACGATTTCACCTACAACGACTATTTATGAAACACTGCAGATGATGAATGAACAAAACAAGCAGTCTTATGGTGTAGTGAATCAAAAAGGTCAGTTATTGGGCATGGTAACAAAGAGTGATCTGGCAACGGTCGGTTTGGGAGATACAGCTGTCGGTATTGCTTTATTAAGAGAAACGCCAATTGAAAATATTTGTCGTACGATCAATGGCAGAATGATATATGATGATCCTAAACTTCATTTTAATGGAAAAGTCAGCATCATAGCCATGACGGAAACACGTCTGGCTAATTATGATGTTCAAGATCGACTGGTTGTATTAGGAAATGATGCAAAAGCTCAAAAGACGGCCATTACCAAAGGGGCAGGTATCTTAATCGTTGTTTGGAGTGATTCCATTGATGATGAAGTATTGGAATTGGCGAAACTACATCATTGTCCTATTATCATCAGTGGTCATGGTACAATGAATACTTCTCGTTATTTATATTTCTCACCATCTGTTAAACTGTTAATGAAGCGTGATGTTGTCAGCTTTAATATGGATGAATTTGTAGAAGATGTCGGTAAAAAAATGTTAAAAACACGATATCGCAGTTACCCGGTTGTCGATAATGATAATCATTTAAAGGGCTATATATCACGTTTCCATATCTTGGACCATCACAATAAAAAAGTGATTCTGGTGGATCATAATGAGTATTCGCAATCTGTCAAAGGAATAGAGGCGGCCGATCTATTGGAAGTTGTCGATCATCATCGCGTGTGTGATATCATCACATCTCGCCCCATTTCCTTCCGTAATGAAATCATCGGAAGTACGGCATCCATCATCACTTCAATTTATATGGAAAATCAGATGGATATTGCGAAAGACTTAGCAGGACTCTTGTTAGGGGCAATCTTATCAGACACATTGAAATTCCGCTCTCCCACAACCACTGCCAAAGATATCGGTATTGCCAAGACATTGGCAGATAAAGCAGGATTGGATATCGATGTATTTGCGAAGGAAATGTTTAAGGTAAGCTCCAACATCAGTCAAAAGAGTGTACATGATCTGATCAATCAAGATATCAAACGTTTTGAAATAGATGATAATGTGGTAATGATTGGACAGGTGATTGTTTCCAGTGTTGGTGAAGTGAAAGAAATAGAGGGTGAATTACAAAAAGAATTGGATGAATTTACCAGAAATAAAGGTTTAGATTTATGTGTGATTGTCTTTACCAGTATACTTGAAAATGGTTCTATCTTTTATTCATCCGGTGATAAGGCACAGGCCATCTTTGATGCCTTTCCAAATGAGAAAGAAGAGGAACACAGTTTCCATGAAGATGTATTATCACGTAAAAACCAGATCGTACCAACCCTATCCAGAGCAATGTTAAATGCCTTAGGATAAAATAAAAAACGGTTAAAGAAACACAATGCGGCGTTATCCATTATGATATCGTATGCATGTGTTACATAAACCGTTTTTTTATATCGGTAAATGTATAGAAAAAAACTGAAGCACCACATGTTTTTGCGGTGGACTTCAGTTTCCTATGTTTTTTAGATACTCTTTATATCTTTCAAAAAGCTGAACTTCTTTATCCATAAAAGCGATAATCATGTGGAAAAGCGAATACTGTTTACTTAAAGAGTGTGCTCTTGCGCAATGCACAAGTAACCTTGCTTCTAAAGAAGTATTATTTAAAAGCTTGTAACCAATAGAACTTTATTCTTATTTACCTTTTTCAATATAGGCATTAATGTTTTCTTCAACAACATTGAAAGGGGCAACACCACTCTTTAACAATGCCGTATGGAAAGCTTTATCGTCAAATGCATCGCCAAGTTTCTTGACCGCCTTTTCTTTTAAAGAAGCGATTTCTTCATAACCAACATAATATGGTTCAAAGGCACAAGGATTTGCTTGTAATTGACTATATTGTACCATAGCGTCATGATCACTTAATTGAAAGCCGATAGCATTGAAATGATCTTTGAAATCCTTTAACGACCAGCCTTCATAATGGATGCCGATATCTGCCAGTATGATCATATTGTAACTGGCAAGCTCATTTTCTTTTAAAGCAAGTAAGAGATTCTGATCTATATCCTTTAAATAATTATAAGCATAATACTGAGCATAAACAGCATAACCTTCAACATAAGCACTGGAATCTATGCAGGCATTCCGGAAAAGGTTTTGCTGATTCTCATACATGAAGCTATATTGGAACATATGTCCTGGAAATCCTTCATGAGCAACCGTGGAATATGTCTGAATCTTATTAATGGCCCCTGTCTTTGGATTTACGCGCAATTGTTTTGTACCATCACCATCAAGTGGAGGAATGTTAAAATAAGCTGCCACACCGCTGCTAGAGGCAATTTCGTCATTTATTGCCTTAATATTATATTTTAATTCTTTAACGCTAGGGAAATCATTTGGTATTTGCGTTTTAATATAAGATAATATCTCATCATAACTCTTAAATGAAGTGACAGGCAGTTTGTTCTCTGTAATTTTTTTAACGATATCTAAATTGTTTATGACGATGCCTTGCAAATTTTGTAAATGCGTGTTAAAACTGGTGTTCATCATTTTCTTGATATCATCCACACTCTTATTGCTGCCGATGCTTTTCTGTAATAATAAAGCATAATATGCTTTACCATTCTCAAATTTAGCAAGTCCTATGTCATTGTTTTTGCCACTTTTTTTCAAGTCTTTCATCAAATCACTAATATCTTGATAGGCTGGCAGAAAGGAAGTAGTAAAAGCCTGTTTCAATTGTTTCTTGTAGGATTCGGCTTTTGTTTTACTCAGCTTGAGAGTATCGATGTTTTGATACATGGATGTTAATATGGCACTGTTTTCACCTTTTTTTAAAATGCCATCACAATATTTCTTTACATCATCCAAATTTGTCATAAGCAGTCCTTTATCTGCCTGTTCCTTTGTATATTGGATAACGCAATCAACATAAGGCTTTACATCTTTTACTAATAAGATTAAATCCTTAACATCCTGTTCATTACGTAAATCCCAGTCAGAGAATAAGGTTGGCATCTGATAATGTATCCCCGAGATGCTGGCAAACATCTGTTGATAATAGTCAAACTTTTTATCCATCAGCTGCAGTTCAATATTTCCTTGATATTCGAAACAATCGTATGTCTGTTTCTGCTCATCGCTTAAGATATCACGCTTAAATTCTTTAAATTCATCCCAGACCTTCTTCGCTTTTTCAGCAGCTTTATGCTGGTTTTCGATCGTTGGACGTTCTCCTAAATTTACTTTTACATTCGTTGGGTCGACACCGTGTTTTTGTGGCTGTTTCAGATATACATGCATGGTCGTATAGTCGCTTTCCATCTGCTGTATGAACTGTTTTTCAATAAAACGGTCGAATTTCTTTTGTTCTTCCTGGGGATCTTTTGAAGAACAGGCACCTAACGATAGTGCCATGATGCCGGATAAGGCTAATAACGAAAGACGTTTTATGATCTTCATGTAACATTTCCTCCTTGTGTTAGTATTAGTATACCCTTTTTTTATCGAATGGACAACTCATGAAGAGAGATGTATTGACGCATTGGTGTATTATGGATATAATACAGTTAGGAGGTGGTATCGTGATAAAACTGCAGGATATAGAATTTCATCAAAAAGCTGCTGTATATCCGCAATTAGCTGACTATATCAAAAAAGGCATTTTACTGGGAGAAATTGTGGATGGCGAAGATATGCCGAGTCGCCGAGAGTTGGCTTTGCGCTTATCCATTAATCCTAATACTGTTCAAAAGGCCTATAAATTACTGGAAGATGAAGGGTTTATTCGTACAATATCCAATATTCGCAGTATTGCTGTCGTAACCCAAGACACCAAAGAACGTATTCGCTGCCAGCTCATAGAACAACAAGTAAAAACCTTTATCACGGATTGTAAAAGCTGTGGCATGAATTTTCAGCAGACGATTGCTATCATGACCACATTATGGGATAAAATATAATTTTTTTATCGAATGAGTGTATTATGAATATAATACAGTAAGGAGAAGCTTATGAAAAACATGTTGAAATTAATGAATATGACTTGCCGCTCAGCAATCTCACAAATTATCCTTTTATTTCTTTGTGTGCTATTGGCAGAAGGAACATGGCTGTTTCTGCAATTAAAAAATATAGAACTCTTATACTATCATGATATGGGAATAAACATCATGATAATCCTCATAGGGTTTATCCTATTATTATGGATACAGGTAAAGCGATTCACCCATTTTGCCAAAAGTGGCGGACTTACCCGCATACAGGTATTGCCGGTATCGAAACGTTCTTTTATCTTTGGCGAAGTACTCTTCAATTATGCGAGTGTCTTATTGCTAGCAAGTGTCCCTTTTCTTGTATGGTTTATGATGATTGCCCTTCAACCGTTTCACTTTCCTTTTATGAATAATCTATATGCGTATGCAACTTTGCTCATCTCCATTACTGATTGGATGCCAATAAATGCTATTGAATGTGGTTGTCTGTTGCTTATTTTATTAGGTATTGCCTATATCATGGTTGCTTTCTCTTTTACGGCAATCGATTTAGACCGCCGTATAAGCCTAATCATGGTGCTGCTCATAACCTTTGTCATCATCCTTTTTCTGAATATGATTTTGTTTTCTTCTTCTCTGATGTTACCTTACCGCTATGAAATTTTTGCCGGAGAAGCTTTGCTGCTTATTCTATTATTGCATCGAAAGTTGGAACATGCATTCGTCAGGAGGAAATCCATATGAAAAAAATTATACTATATCTTACAACATCAACAGTATTGCTGTTGACATGCCTTGGTTATCATGTCAATCACTTATTTCCTAAAGATATTCCATTTGATAATAGTGATAAAGCAAGATCCGCCTTAGCGGGGATGACGATTGAAACAACATTCGGCATGCAAGATTCGGGCAGAACCCTATATCTCGATCTTAAAGATGGAGAGATCACCCAAAGATATACTCGTCAAAGTACACAAGAAAAGCAAAAAGATTATGAAATTTCTATGGAACGTATTTTTGAAATGGATGAACAGACAAAAAAGACCATAGGAAAACCAAAGAATCTAAGTGAAGAGGGACATGAGATAAAAAGAGTTATACCACAGGCTGATGCGGCTTATGTGTTCTATAGTTCAAATAATATAAAAATACCTACACAGCATGTAATATCCAATGAGCACTATCAATTACAGGAAACACTTTATGATATAAAGGAACAAACGGATGATACTTCTTATATTACGTTAGAACAATTGGATACGGATGTAAATGAAAGAGGAGTACAAAAGTATACAGATGTTCTTCCTACGGAAAGTCTGATTCGTGGTAAAGATGAGAATGTTTACTACTTCATGCCCCAGACAAATACACAATTTCACGGCGCTAATCATATTTATAAAATCAGTTGTGAATCGCAAGATAAAGCTTTGTTACAGGAGAATAAAGTTAAGATAAAAGAAATTACACCAATGGTTACACTGCCGGCTAAGCGTTCTTATTTTATCATGGAAAAGGTTGCTGATCGTTTGTTGGTGATTGCCTATGATACGAAGGGAAATACTTATGCCATGCTCTATGATGAAAAAGGGAATTTACAGAAAGAGTTAAAAACCCAACAAAAAATATTATTCGATGAGTTTACATGGCAAAACGACGGCTATATCCATTATTTTGCGGATGGAAAACTATATCGTCTAGATACCAACACGATGAAACTCTCAAATGTATGTCCTTATGATACGATTAAATTAGATAATGTTAGTGTTGATGATGTGTATTATCGTGATGGGAAAACTTATGTGTTGACGCAAGATGCATCTTGTATCTATATCCAAGTCATAGAACATGAACAAAACGTGTATCAAGGAAAATGGCAGTTAGGTGAGTATCGCGAAGATGAAGATGCGTATTATATGTTTTATCAAGCGCGTATCCGGAGGTGATGATCATGAAGGTGGTTCTGCATCAGATAAGGCATCATCTTAGCATATTATGGTGGAAAATCTTACTATTGTATGGCTTAGAATTTACCTTTCTGAATTTCTCTGATAACTTTCATTGTGTATATCAAGAGATCCATGATTATCCGAAAGAAACAGATATGTCATTTCTTATGCTTTTGTTTTTTGTAGTTCCTGTTTTGCTTATCGCTTTTCTACAATTGTACACTTGGTATCAAAAAGGGAAGGTGCGTTGGCAATTGGTGATGCAGCAGCATTTCTTACAGGTCATCGCCGACATTATCGTGATAGCGGGTATTCTCATGATAGGCTATCTCCTGTTTTACGGCATCTATTATAAACATTCTATCGCTTATCTGGCAACGAATATCAAAGTGAACGATGTCTCACCGGTGTTTTGGCAAATGGTAAAACAACAAACGATTATGGCAAAGCTTTTGCCTGTGAATGTGTTAAGTTTTATCAGCATGATTTTATTAATTGTGCAGTTATCCAGCTTGCTTGTCGCAGCGGTCATGACGTTATGGAAAGAACAGGTGAAACCTATCACCAAGATGTATTTAATTTTCTCGTTATGTGTTTGTTTCTTACGTATTACGTATACGACTGAATATTTTCAAATACTATTCTATACATTGTGCATCTTCGCAAATATTGGTGTAGCTACACAGTGTTGGGAAAGGAAGAAACAGGAGGTAAGGACATGCTAGAATTGCATCATGTTGAAAAATTGTTTTTAGGAGATAAGGGTATCCACGATATAACAATTACGTTTCAGCCAGGGGAAATTTATGGCATCTTAGGGCGCAATGGCAGTGGTAAAACAACCTTGTTGAAGTGTATATTAGGCTTATTAGAAGTAGATAAAGGACAGATTTTGCTAAATGGAAAGCCTGCCTGTGAACAGTTGCAGGATATCGCGTTTGCAAGTGCTGATGGCAGTAGTCTTCCTTATATGAAAGGAAAGGAATACGGACAATTTCTAGCGCAGTACTATCCATCCTTCTCAATGGAGGATTACTTACATTTTCTCAATCGTTTTGAACTAGATGCACAAGAGCGTATAGCGTCTTTATCAAAAGGGGGAAAGATGAAAATAGAACTGGCCGCTGCTTTTGCGCAACATGCCAAATTGATATTAATGGATGAACCCTTTACTTCTTTGGATATGTATGCTAAGGAAGATTGTATTCATGCTGTTTTAGAAGAAGTTATGGAAGAACGAATTTTGTTAATATCCACACATGATATCGCTGAAATTGAGACAATTGCGGATGGCTGTCTTGTTTTAGAAAATGGACGCTTAGCAGAAGTATTCACTATGGATGATTTGCATGAGCAAGGGGAAGATCTGAAAACACGTTTAGCTGCCTATCGCCCTGAAAAAGATAAGGAAAACAGAGAATAAGAGAATGTAGAAATATACTATAAATAGCTATATAAAGTATAAAATGATGGTTTTTATACATCATACAGCTTATTTTAGAAGTATTATGTATATTCTTCGCTATTTTAAGAAAGGCTTATACGAAAGCTTGAAGAAGCGAATTATAAAAGGAAAAGGTTTGTATCAGGCTACTATATTCACCTAAGGATACAAACCTTTTTTGTGCTTCATTTTTCATTCTTGCTCTATTTCTGATATAAATATCTGGCAACATGCACTCCACTGGCACTGGCATGACTTAAGGAATGAGTAACGCCACTGCAATCGCCAATAACGAATAACCCTTTATGACAGGTTTCCAGATTTTTATTAATTTCTACTTCTAAATTGTAGAATTTGACTTCTACACCATACAACAAAGTATCATCATTTGCCGTCCCGGGTGCAACCTTATCCAGACGATAAATCATTTCAATGATATCATCCAACTGACGTTTTGGAATAACCAGACTTAAATCGCCGGGAGTTGCGGATAACGTCGGTGTGACAAAGCTTTCTGCTATACGTCCTTCGGTACTACGTTGTCCTCGAATCAAATCACCGAAGCGCTGAACAATGACACCGCCACCTAACATATTCGATAAACGGGCAATGCTTTCGCCATATTCGTTACTGTTTTTAAATGGTTCCGTAAAATGGTTGCTGACAAGAAGCGCGAAATTGGTGTTTTCGGTATAACGTTTTGGATCTTCATAGCTATGACCATTTACGGTAATGATGCCATTGGTGTTCTCACTTACGACTACACCACGTGGATTCATACAAAACGTACGTACTTTATCTTGATATTTTTCACTTCGGTAAACAATTTTACTTTCATAAAGTTCATCTGTCAGATCAGAGAAGATACGATAAGGAAGCTCTACACGAACACCGATATCCACGCGATTACTTTTCGTGCGAATATGCAAAGAATCACAAATAGCTTCCATCCACTTACTGCCGCTACGACCAGTAGAGATAATGCAATTGGTTCCGGTAAAGTTATGTTCACCGCTCCATATACGATAACCATCCTCTACTTTTTCTACCTTATCGATATGGGTATTAAAATGAATGTCGATTTGATCTTTTAATTGATGATACAGGTGTTCCAGTACAATGTAATTTACATCGGTACCAAGATGACGAACACTTGCCTCTAGCAAATGTAAATCGTTCTGCATACATACCTTTTTTAAATGTGTGTTGCCGGTAGAGTAAAGCTTTGTACCTTTGCCACCATTTTCAACATTAATTTTATCCACATACTCCATCAACTCTATGGCTTTATTTCTGCCGATATATTCGTAAAGTGTTCCGCCGAATTGGTTCGTGATATTATATTTACCATCAGAAAAAGCGCCGGCACCGCCAAATCCATTCATGATGCTGCAAGATTTGCAATTTACACAGGATTTGATCTTATCACCATCGATTGGACATTTACGTTTTTCCAAAGATGTGCCTGATTCAAATAGACCGATCTTTAATTCAGGGTTTAATTTCATTGCTTCATAAGCCGAAAAAATCCCGCCGGGCCCTGCCCCGATTATCAGCAAATCATACTTCATAGTTTACCTCCGTGTCTTACATGACTAGTTTAAGGGAAACGTGAAATTTCCTAGAGTATTTTAACACATTCCTGTTAAAATACCAGTGTTTTGTCTTTATTAACGAATCGTTTTATCGAATAAGAGTGTGATTGTCTTACTTGTTGGCTGTTTTCTTTAATATATTATAAGGAAAACGATGATACAATTTATCGAGAATAGTATCTTTATGGTGGTTGAGCGTAAATATCTTTTTAGTTAGAAGGCTTTTTTAGTATGTATCGTCATTTAATAAGCTAAGCCCGAATTCCCTCTGTTTACCACTAATTTGTATATTTGTTGTTAGTTTATATAATTTATAGCATATTTAGGTATGATTCTTTTGCATGTGTATGTTCCATTTCAGTATTTGTGAAGGAGACTTGGATAAAATTGTGAGCGGCTATGTTTAAAACAAGATAGATAGAGCATACTTCAGCTATGAGGTGAATGTATGAAGAAATATATGGTAATTGGAGGTATTTGGCTGGCAGTGCTTATGACGATCATGACTTGTAGCAGTAAGACATCCTTGCAGTATGAAATTCATTTTGACAGTACAACACAAAAAACATATCCGTTAAAGGAAGAGATGCAAGATGCATATACCGAATTGGTGAGCGGTGTACATGAAGAATCTTATATTTTAATGGTATTACATAATCTAGATATGTTTGAGGTGTCTGATAACGTACATGCCAAATGGGAAAAGAACCATCTGCATATCATAGAAGGAGATGGGAAAGGGACGACCATCACAGGTGAATTGGTTGCCCAAAGTGTCTGTATGCCAAAAGTACAACCGCGCTCTTTCCTACAAGAATTATTTCATTGAGCATGAACATAGGTTTCATGCTTTTCTTATGGCTTGTAAATATTATGAATGTGCTTAGGTTTTAGAAGACGAAGAAAAAAAAGAATGGTATAATATTAACGTTATGAAATGAGGTGGTCATTGTGCAGCTGAATACAAAAGAAACGCTGCGGGATCTGGCTTGGATTTTAGCAGGTAATATTACGTTGGCAATCGGTGTTGCCTGGTTCATATTGCCCAATAATGTATTGACCGGAGGTTTAGCTGGTGTGGCGATTGCCTTAGAGCCATTAATTCATGTTACACCGGAAATTGTGATAAATGTATTAACCGTTGTTTTATTCGTGGCAGGTTCTTTCATATTAGGAAAGAAATTTGCGATGAAGACCATTTTAAGTACCATCTGTTATCCATTATTCTTATCACTGTTATCATTTTTAGCAGCGCATTATATACCGGCAGATACTTTTATTATGGATAAATATTTGGCGACTATTTATGGAGGTGCTTTGATGGGGATTGGTGTCGGTTGTGTTTTCCGTACCGGCGCAAGCACCGGTGGTATGGACATTCCACCACTGATCATAAATAAATACACGCATATCCCTTTACCATCTCTGGTATTGATTATTGATGCATTGACTGTCTTACTGGGGGCTGCGGTATATGGCTTGCAGGCAGCATTGACAGGTATTTTATCTGTTTGGGTCAGCAGCTTTATGATCAATAAAACCATGTTGATAGGTGGACATGATGCTAAAAACGTTATGATAATTTCCGAAAAATATAAAGAGATCATGAATAAGGTTCATGAACGTTTGGAAAGAGGCACGACCATTCTTGAGGCCAATGGCGGATATTCAAATGAGCGAAAACCGGTCTTAATGGTTGTTGTAACGAAAAAACAGCTGCCGGAGTTACAGCATATGATCAGTCACATTGATGCAGAAGCTTTTGTAATTGTGACAGATACAAACGAAGTACAGGGATTAGGCTTTACTTATGAAGAAGAGTTATAAGGGAAACATCATATTATATAAGGATGAGGAGATCAACTATGCAGAACTTTAATTATCACAGTCATACAAAACGCTGCGAGCATGCCATTGGAGAAGATGAAGAATATGTAAAAGCAGCCATTGCCAACGGTTTTCAAGTTATGGGCTTTAGTGATCATGCGCCATATGCAGGTGTTCATACACCGGGAGAGCGTATGGATAAGGAAGCATTGGAAGGCTATATCGCCAGTGTAAAAGCGTTGCAGAAGAAATATGAAAAGGAAATTGAAATACGCATTGGCTTAGAGTTTGAGTATTTTGAAGATCAGTTGCTAGAATTGTTGGAATATCGCGATCGCTTTGACTATATGATTATCGGACAGCATGGTCCGGCCTTGTATGAACCGGAATTTTATGAAGCGAATACGGATGAGGATGTATTGCGCTATGCAAATCTTATCCGTAAAGCGTGTGAAAAAGGACTTCCGGATATTATCGCACATCCTGACTTATTTATGTTCAGTAAGCAACAGTGGACACCAGCATGTGAGGAAGCAGCACGCATCATTTGTCAAAGTGCCTGTGATGCCAACATTCCTATTGAGATAAACCTAAATGGATTGAAATATGGTAAACGCCAGATTGGTGAGGAATGGCGTTATACTTATCCATATCGTGCGTTCTGGAAAGTAGCAGAACAGTATCCTGTGGATGTAGTCTATGGACTGGATGCTCATACACCTGAAAAATATGCAGATAAAAAATGTTTTGAAATTGTCGATCATGAAATTGTTTATGGTTTAAATTTGCATAAACGCACAAAACTTATGTTTGAGAAAAAATTATAAAGGCGCGAATTGGGCTTTGTGATTTGAAGAATATGTTGATGACACCTGTAAAACGAGGAGAAATTCCCAGTAATTTACAGGTGTTTTTCTTTGCTTTTTCACAATTGCCGGATAATTTCAGAATATCTGATAAACAGGGGAGTGATACCGATTTCAGAAAATGAAACAAAAGATAAAAAACACTTTTATATGTGAAAATAAAACGAAATTCACAAGTGATTTTACGCATATTATAAAGCTTTGCAACATACATATTTTGATAGTGGGACGATATTTAGGGCATAAAACTAAATTTCGACAGAAAAATTCTCGGTATAAAGTTATAAATTAAGGGAAAAATAGGTAATAACACATGTTAAAAAGCAAAAAAATTGGACAAGTTGAAAAAAGTATGCTAGACTATTGCTTGTTTCGTACAAAAGGAGGAACATCAATGAACTCAAAACGAATAAAATTCGCTTTATTCATCAGTGTTTTCGCTTTATATGGGTGTGCAAGCGGGAGTAAATCGACATCAACACAGACGCTAAGCACTGCGAACATAACAACGATTAATAAAACAGATGCAGCGCAGATGCCTGCACTTCATACAACTGAAATGATGAATATCACCGAGGACGTATCCGCACTTTCGCTCATGGCAAATGATGCAAGTGTATCACAAAGATTCAGCACACTGTTACAAAACCGAGATGTTAAAGGAAGCCTTCGTACACAGAAAGCGATAAAGAATTACAGTGTGAAAATGAATCAACGCATTCGCAAAAAGCAACAAGAACAGGCAAAACGTGAGGCGAGAACCTTTACCCCTATGACAACAACCTATGGTGTTGACTGTTATGGCTGTGGTGGTGAAGATGGACGTGGAGGAACTTCACTTGGCGTTACTTTGGATGCCGATATGGGTGTTATGATGCCGGATGGCAGCTGGCAAAGAGGCATTCGATATGGGAAGTATTACATCATAGCAGCTGATCCAAGTATTCCTTTATGCTCCATCATTAAGATTAGCAATCATGGACTTAGCGGCAGTGGTATTTCACCAGATAAACCTTATTATGCAATCGTATTAGATCGCGGTGGAGCTATTTATGGAAGTCATCTGGATTTATATATCGGAAGAGAAAATTCCGGTGCCATTGTTAAAGTAAAACAAACCACACCGAAAGCGGAAATCATCCGTGTTGGCGGTAAAAGCGGGCCACGCAGCTGTGCTCTATAGTAAAGTAAAACGTAAATATCTTTATACTGAACCCCTTATCGTAGTTATCCACCTTTTGGGGTTCCTTTAGTTTATAAACGACTTAAGGTTTTGAAAGGCTTTTTAAACTGTTTATAAGCAACGTGATGACATATAGTCATAAAAAAACGTATCCTCACGTAGGGATACGTTTTGTTGCTTTTAAAGCAAAGTATAACAGGGCAACATCGATAGGGAACATGATTACATTTTTGAAAATACGCAACAGGGTAAAAAGCTGGCTTTGATACAGTATATTTAACCATAACGAAGTTAAGAAAAGATTAATGAAGACGGTAATACACAATCGAGCGGCTAAAACACGGAGAAACGATAATTCTTTCTTGTAGAAAAAGCAGCCATAGATCATGCCGATTAAAAATTCATTCAAGGCAAAGCCGGGAAAATACGGGCCATCCGGACGGGCAATGTATTTTAAGGTATCGGCAATGATGCCGGCAAAGCCGGTTAACACAGGCCCATAGATCATACCGGAAACACCGGCAAATATACTTGAGAAGCCAATACGTAAAGTTGGTGAAAGAGGAATAAAGAAGGTGCCTGCTACTACATTTAACGTTGTCAGCATCGCACATCCGCAAATGGATTTCACTTTCTTCATCTCTTTACTGCTTTCTTTGATTAATATTGGCAACTGCATAATTTCTTTCGCAAAGTTCATATAAAAATACCTCCTTTTCCTGTGATGCATACGGAAAAAGAGGTATCTCCTTTTTTCTTATGCAACAGCGGGATGCAAGACTGAAATCGCAAGAGAAACTCTTTTCGCCCCGACGACAACTCCCCGTTCGCGGATACTTAACGCTTCAATCTCTACTCTGCTTACATGCTGATTATAGGATAGTATGTAGTATTTTACAAGAAAAAAATTATCGAAATTTAGGATTCATAAGATTTTCGTTTCGCAGCTGATGGAATTTTAAATTCATCCCGATATTTGGCGATGGTTCTTCGTGAGATCGTATAGCCTTCATGAAGTAAGATATCGCATAGTTTTTGATCGCTGTAGGGCTTCTTGTGATCTTCGTTTCGTATGAGTTCTTTCAAGCGTTCCTGTACTTCTTTTACGCTGTCATTCGATAAGGAGTGAACAAAGAAGTATTTTAACGGAATGGTCTGATTTTGAAAAATCATGGATTTACTGGCTACACAACGACTGATGGTTGATTCGTGCATAGATAAGGCATCCGCAATGGTTTTCATGGTTAACGGCTGTAACGGTTTTCCTTCTGTGAAAAAAGGCAGTTGATGTGCCACAATGGCTTTTGTTAAGTGCAGCAGTGTGTCACTGCGTTTTTTTATACCATTTAATAAGCTTTCGGCTTTTTTCTTTTCTTGCTTCAAATAGTCTTTCATTTCTTCATAATGAGCAGGAAAGTCTTCCATATTCATACGCAGTCCATAGGTGTTACGGAATAATTCAATCGTGATTTCTCCATCTTCACAGGCGACATAAACATCCGGATTCAAATATACCGCAGTAGCAGCATACATCGATCCTGGTTTTGGGTGAAGGCTTTGGATTAGTTTTAAAGCCTCTTGAATATCGGTGATAGCCACATCCAACTTTTTGGCCAAAATCGTTAACTTATGTTGAGCAAGTTCACTTAAATATTCATTCACCAAAAGAATGGCCAGTTTCGCATAGGGATGAGCAAGGTTTGCCAGTTGTATTAAAAGACATTCCTGAAGATTTCTGGCTCCTACACCACTTGGTTCAAAACTTTGTAAAATATTGATTGTTTCTTCAATATCATCATAGCTATATTGTGGGAAATAACGCTGAATAGCTTTATTGGAATAGGGCAGATAGCCGTTATCATCCAATAGATCCGCAAGAAATACGGCTAAATCAACAAAAAGTGGTTTATTATATTGATGAATTTGTTCCTGCAATACCTCACTGAGTGTTTGTTCTTGAATGACATAATTCATCATAAGTTCAAAATTGCGCTCACACTTTTGGATATAGCCGGTTTCATATTGGATATCCTGTTCCAATAAGGGATTGCTTTCTACCTGTTCTTCAATATATGTCTGTAATTCACTGCTGGAAAAGGACAGGATCTTAAGATCCTGCTGCTGTTTCATGGTTAAGACTTGTTTTTGTTTAAGTGTAGGACGCATTTCCTGTTTCATTTTCATATACATCACCTGTATGTATTATAACGTAAGTAAGCGCTTTTAGAAATACCTTGTTCGTGTATTGGCATGGAAATTGCTACAAAAAAGGTGGAGGTGTTTGTTATGAGGGAAATTTTGCGTATCGTAATTGGAAATATATGTATTACATCGGCCTATGCATTTATCACGGTACCTCGCCATGTGGTAAATGGCGGAGTGACCTCCTTTTCCATGATTCTGCATGTGTTTCTTCCAGTGGATATCAGTGTCATAACCAATTGTGTTACGGTAGTGCTATTGGGAATTTGTCTGTATTTCCTGGGAAAAGCATTTTTGATGAAATCATTGCTTAGCAGTATCTGTTATATGGTCATGTTCAGCAGTTTTCACGCAATCGGTTATAGCCTGTCCATACCAGTATTACCTGCAATTATCTTAGCGGCCATACTGGTAGGAATAGGATATTATTTATGTATCAGTGCCAGTTCTAGCACCGTGGGGTTTGATGTCTTAGCACTTGTCTTACATAAACGTTATGAAAAACTAGATGTTGCCATAACGATGCGCTATATCAATATTGGTGTTATCTTATTAGGCTTTGCTTCCTATGGCGGCATTTCGATATTGATCGGTATTGGTTTTACCATCTTACAGACACAGGTATTAAAACTACTCTTACAAAGGAATGAACAGAAAATACAGGAAGCTTCCTGCGATGAGGCAACTGTATCAAAGTGTATCGTAAAATCATGAAAGGAAGGAAAGGATATGTACTATGGAATGACAACAGAAGAACTGGCTCATCATTATAGTGAAACAGATGTGTTACGGATATATAAGGAAATCGGCTTTGATGCCGTTGATTATAGTTATGATATGCATGCCTATGAAGGCTCTATCTATGATCAAGAGGATTATGTCGCTTATGCAAAACAATTAAAAGCCGTCGCTGATGAAGTTGGTATACGTATTCACCAGATGCATGCCCCGTTGTACCATCGACGCATTGATGTAGCAGCTACACCAGAAGAAAAGAAGCAAGAGGCCTTTTTAAAGAAAATGACGATGCGCGGCTTTGCGGTTGCTGAGTTGTTAGGATGTAACTATATGGTGATGCATCCACGCAAACTGCTACATTATGGCAGTGCAGAAGCACATGCGTATGCCAAGGAATATAATTTAGCAATGTATCGGGAATATGAGGAATTGGCAAGAAAGCATCATGTAAAGATCGCCTTAGAAAATATGTTTGCCTATCATCCTATCACACACACACCTGTTGATACCATTTTTCGCACCGCAGAAGAACTCCTGGCATATCTGCAAGAACTTTCCCGTGATGTATTTGTGGCTTGCCTGGACACCGGTCATGCCAATGTGAATGGCATAGATCCTTCTTATATGGCCGAAGTGTTAGGCTCCTATGTTGAGGTTTTGCATGTTCATGATAATTATGCCGCCCTAGATCAGCATTTGTTATGTGGATTGGGAACAATTGATTGGAAACGTTTTGCGAATACATTAAAAAAGATAAAATTTGATGGTGTTGTGTCGTTAGAAACATGCGCAATGTGTGAAAAATTACCAAAAGTTTCCTGCGTAGACTATGCTCATCTCGCTTACCATACCATCACAAATTTAGTAAAATAATGTATAATACACATACACAGGAGGTGTGAATATGCGCAAGGATAGTATTATGCAAGTAATCAATGCTTATTGTCAAACACACACACTCACCGATTTAAAACAAGGCGTACAGGGGATCAGTGTCTATGAAATTGCTGAGAAATTGCATCTGTTACGCAATAATGTGAATGTAGATGTGAATAAGCTATTTCAAGAAGGCAAGGTTATCAAGATTTGCGGTAATAAGATGTATCGGTTTTATTCACAGGAACATTTTATGCGAGTAACGCATAAAACGCTGCCAGCACAAACAACCTGTTCCAATTTGAATGAATTATTAGGTGATCTTCATGAGGTAAGAGATTATGAAGATCCCTTTACTGCGTTAATCGGATATAATGCCAGCCTAAAGAATGCGATTCTTTCGGCAAAAGCAGGAATATTGTATCCGGGAGGAGCTTTGCATACGATGCTGTTGGGTGAAAGTGGCGTCGGAAAAAGTTTGTTTGCCGAGAAAATCTTCACCTTTGGAAAAAAAGAGGGCATTTTTACTGCTGATAGTCAGTTTGTCGTATTTAACTGTGCCGACTATGCCAACAATGCAGAATTGTTACTTTCACAGCTATTTGGCAGTGTCAAAGGGGCATATACCGGAGCCGATGCAACAAAGGAAGGCTTATTAAAACGAGCGGATGGCGGTATGCTGTTTTTAGATGAAGTGCATCGTCTACCACCCGAAGGACAAGAGATGCTGTTTTATTTCATCGATAAGAAAAAGTATCGTATGCTGGGAGAAGCTAACAGTGAGCATGAGGCAAAAGTAACCTTAGTTTTAGCAACTACTGAAGATCCGGATAATCATTTATTAACCACCTTTTTACGAAGAATTCCGATGGTTATAAAAATACCAAGTTTGAAAGAGAAATCTTTTAATGAACGTAAACAAATGATCTTGTATTTGTTTTCATTAGAGGCATCTGCTATCGGTTGTCCGATCGTGATAGATAAGGATACAATGGCAACTTTACTGCTTTATCAGCCCAAGGGCAATATCGGGCAATTAAAGAATGATATAAAACTGGCAATTGCCCGCAGTTATCTTGAAATGCGTGATCAACAAAATAAGGAAATAACCAATGAAATACGTATTCATAACTATGCTTTATCTTATCAGGTTAAAGATGGTATGAGTGATTTGGATATCGAACAGCGAAGAGAGATTGAAAAGGTGTTGGTACAGGATACGTATATCGTAGAGCCATATGATGTAATTATGGTTGAAGAAGATGACACGGCCTTATTTGCGCCACCACAATTAGATGTAACGAAATCAGATATTCAGACTTCCTTTGAGGAGTATGTAGAAAAGATAGCCCGTTCATTGGAACATGATCAATTGCCATCCTTTATCATAGATACCGAAATCCGTGAAATTATGGCTTTTATTCATGAATGGGTATTACATAATATGAATGTGCTTATTGGCCGCAGCCAAAGCGCGGCACTTGCCTTTTATTTAAAAAATATCCGTGAGAATCGTCTAGATGCTTTTTCTCATGAAGAGGATCTGAAGGATTATGATGTGGCGACCATGGAAGATGCCCGCAGTCTCATTCGTGCGATTGAACAACATTTTCATTTGCGCATTCCTGCACAGGAACTGCATACCTTAGCATGTATCTTAAATACCTTTACAACGAATACCTTACAAAGCTGTGGTATTAGTATGTTTGTTGTTGCTCATGGGACAAGTCTGGCAAGTAATATTGCCGATGTGGTCAATGAATTATTATCAATCCATTATCTGATTCCGATGGATATGCCTTTGACCAAAAATGTAAATCAAATTATGGATGAGTTGATTCTTAAGATCAAACAGGAACCAAAAGGGAATGAAATTTTATTATTTGTCGATATGGGTTCCCTTACTTCCCTAGAAGAAACGCTGCGTCAGAAAACATCTTATCATGTAGTTGTCATCCCAACAATCAACACTCTGTTATTGCTTGATGCAGCAAGAAAAGCCGTCTTTATGCAATATACCTTGAGTAATATTTTACAGGATGTCATGCGGATGAATCAAAAACTGGATGCAACCTTGGAACATCACATTCATAACCATATTGCGCAAAGTAGTGAAAAGATCATTTATACGATATGTTATTCCGGTGATGGTACGGCACATTATTTAGAGAAATATTTAAAAGATTTGTTAGAGCAGGAAGGTATCTTTTCAATTGATATTCTTGCGCTGAGTAATGATTCTTTGATAAAGATTCGCAGTATGATAGAAGAAACTTCCAAAAATAAAGAAGTGTTGTGTATGATCGGCAATGTAGATCCAGGACTTCATGAATATCCCTTTATTTCAATGGAAGATATCTTAATGAGTGATGGGGTGCAGCGTTTATTTGAAATCATCGGTGATATTGATGTCCTTCATAAAAGTGATGTAGTTAAAAGTTTTGAGCGTGATGTCTTTGTCGATGTAGCATTTGAATCGATTGATAAATATCTGATGTACTTGAATTCTAAAAAACTTTATCCATTGTTGATGAAGTTTATCGAAGGGGTTGAAAAAGAATTACAGAAGACGTTGAATAATCGAACATTAACACGCTTGATCGTTCATATGTCTTGCATGATCGAACGTTTGTTATTTGATGAATATCACTTTGAGCAAAACGAAGAAACAATGGTACAAGTAAAGGAACATTCAAAGCTGTATACAATCGTAACTGAGCAATTGGAGGCAATCCGTTCGAGTTTTCACACTACCATCAATCAGGAAGAGTGTTACTATCTTATGCAGATCATTTTAGATGATACAGATGAGAATGCGCATGTATCCATTTGATGTCATCACTGTATTCATGTGTATCATAGAGAGGAAAAGGCTGATAAATAAGCCTTTTTTCAATTTTGGCATGAGATTTGCTAATAAAAAAGTGAAAGGACGTGGAAGAACATGGAGAATAAAGTGGGTATTCTGCTGGCAAGTCATGGGCAGTATTGTCTGGGCGCTAAAGACAGCCTGGAGATGATCATTGGTCCCTGTGACCATCTGCTATGTGTGTCCATAACACCGCAGATGAACAATGAAGAAGCACGTCAGCAGATGAAGCGTGCGTATGAAAGTTTGCATCAACAATGTGATGAGGTATTGATATTCACAGATTTATTATGTGGAACGCCAAACAATGTAGCTGTTTGCTTAATGATGGATGAAGAAGATATCACGGTTTTGACCGGCTATAACTTAGCGATTCTGGTGGAACTTGTGAACCGCCGCAATACAACAGCGATGAAGGTGTGTGAGCTGATTGAGGACAGTAAAGAAATCTTGGCTTCATCCTTACGCATCATGAATAAGAGAGGAGAAATGTAAATGGCTATCGAGTTAGTGAGAATTGATGATCGATTGATTCATGGTCAAATAGCGACGACTTGGATCAACAACTATTCGATTGAACAGGTATTGATCATTAATGATGAGATTTTATTAGATAAGATGCAACAATCCGTAATATCGATGACGGCACCTGCGAATGTGAAGGTAAAAGTCTTTGGTGTAGATGCCTTTATTGAGGTGTATAAGAAGAATCCGATTCATCGTCGTACGATGCTGATCTTAACGAATTCGATTGATGCATACCGTTTGGCGAGAGGAGGTGTCAATTTTCCGGTATTGAATGTAGGTGGTATGCGTTTTGAAAATGATCGAATTAAAATCGCCAAGGCTGTTTCCGTTACGACAAAGGAAAGGGAAGCGTTTGAGAAACTTGTGGAAATGGGAATCGATGTACAAATACAAATGGTACCAAGAGATGAATTATTAAACATGAAAGATGTCTTAACAAAAACCAAATAAGAAAAGGAGAAAAAGATTATGTTAGTGAAAGCATTGCTTGTGGCCCTATGGGCTGGTCTTTGTTCACTCGATGATGGAGGTATGCAGCTGCAGATTCGTAAACCGCTGTTAGCCGGAACCATCACCGGTTTAATTCTGGGGGATCTTACACAGGGGTTGATTATCGGCGGTACTTTGGAATTGATGTGGCTGGGTGTAAATTCTGTCGGTGCTTATACACCTCCTGATATCACCGGTGGAGCTATTGTCGGTGTTACTGTGGGTATTACCAGTGACGGCGGTGTGGCAGCCGGTGTTGCCTTTGCCGTTCCGGCAGCAACCTTGATTCTGCAGCTGATTGTCTTGTTACAAACTTATTTATCCGTTCATATTCACCGCGCGGAAATTGATGCTGCGACGGGTGACTTCAACAAAGCGAATCGCTGGCATTTGTATAGTGGTGTTCTGTTATTCTTAGCACGTGCGATTCCATGTTTTATCGCTGTTTATATTGGCAATACCGTATTATCTGATTTCATCGAATGGTTGCCTGAATTTATCATTAATGGCTTAAATGTTGCCAGCGGTATCATTCCTGCTGTAGGTATTAGTATGTTGCTGACAATGATGTTGAAAAAAGATATGTGGATGTATCTGGTGGCTGGTTTTGTCTCTGCCGCATACTTAGGTCTTCCGGTATTAGGAGTTTCTTTAATTGGCATCGTATTTGCCGGTATTCACGATTACAATTATGTACAACGTAAAAAATTAGAACGTGATACAGCGATGGAGCTGGAAGGAGGCATTGATTTATAATGAGTGAAAAATTTGAAATGACCAATAAGGTCTATCGTGAAATGTTTATCAATCATCTGACCTTCCAATGGGGATGGAATTATGAACGCCAACAAGCGGATGGCTGTTTGTTTACCTTAACACCAGTTTTAAAACGGTTATATAAGGATGCACCACTTGAGGAACGAGAACGAGCAATCAAACGGCATTTGGAATTCTTTAATACACATGCAACCCTAGCTCCATTATTGTTTGGCCTTATCGCCGCTTTGGAGGTAAATACACCAGAAGCGGAAAAAGACAGCATCACTTCCATTAAAACAGGTTTGATGGGACCGATTGCCGGTTTAGGTGATGGCTTATTCTGGTTTACCTTGTGGCCAATTTGCGCAAGTATCGGCGCAACTATGGCGGTTACCGGAAATATCTTTGGCGCAATCTTCACCTTTGTCGTTTTCAATGTTATCAATCAGGGAGTGAAATGGTTTGGTTTCCGTATCGGTTATACCAAAGGCATGGATATCATTAACTCCGGTTCGGGTGATGAAGTCATTAAACGCATCTCCGGTGCTGCTACCGTTTTAGGTCTTTGTGTAGCCGGTTGCTTGGTTTCCACAACCGTTAAATTAAGTGTCCCTTTAGAATTTGCCAGTGGTGATGGCAAGATTGTCGTTCAGGAACTCATTGATAAGATCATGCCTTGTTTCTTACCGGTATTAGTTACGCTATTCTGTTATTGGCGTTTGAAGAAAACCAATGGCAAGGAAGCGGTAAGATTGATTTTCGGTATCATGATCGCAGCAATTGCATTAACTTATTTTGGCATTTTAGGATAATAGATGAAAGAAGGGAACGTATCAAAAGACGTATCCCTTTTTCCATCCTTTTATATAACCGTTTTGGTAAATAGCAGTATCTTTCTTTGTGAAAATAATCATTTGTGAAAAAATCCTTTTTTTATGCAAACAAGCGGTGTATAATAAAAAATGGTAAAGCAAGAAAATAAGAAAGAGAGGATATTTTCATGATTGACACATTGATTGAAAAAATTAAGGGTAAAGGAACACGTATCGTCTTTACAGAAGGTTCAGATGCACGTATTCTGGAAGCTGCTGTTCGTTTACATAAGGAAAACATCCTGGTGCCTGTACTGTTAGGAAACCGTGCTGAAATTACAGGTGCTGCCGCATCTTTGGGATATGATCTGGAAGGCATTGAAATGCTGGATCCTAGAGAATATAAGAATATGGATATGATGGTTACCAAAGTTGTTGAATTACGTAAAGGTAAATTAGATGAAGCACAGGCACGTGAAGCTTGTTTGAAAACAAACTTTTTCGGTACTATGTATGTAAAATTAGGCTGTGCAGATGGTTTGTTAGGTGGTGCTACCTATTCAACAGCGGATACAGTGCGTCCTGCACTACAACTAGTAAAAACAAGACCGGGAAACTCTATCGTATCAAGTTGTTTCATTTTATTAAAAGATAAAGAACAGTTGGTTATGGGTGACTGCTCTATCAATATTGATCCAAGTGCAGATGACCTGGTGGAAATCACTTTACAGACAGCACATACGGTTCGCCAGTTTGGTATTGAACCAAGTGTTGGCTTGTTATCATATTCTACCTTAGGTTCAGCAAAGGGCAGCAGTGTGGATAAAGTAAAAGAGGCTGCAACACGTTTAAAACGTATGCCATTAGACTTCGGGGTAGAAGGTGAGATTCAGTTTGACTGTGCCGTAGCACCAGAAGTAGCAAAATTAAAAGCACCTGATTCTAAGGTGGCTGGTAAGATCAATACGTTTATCTTCCCCAATATTGATGCCGGTAACATCGGCTACAAGATCGCGGCGCGTTTAGGCGGATGGGAAGCTATCGGACCAATCCTGCAGGGATTAAATGCACCTATCAATGACTTATCTCGTGGCTGTAATGCCGAAGAAGTATTCAAAATGGCGATTGTGACAGCTGCACAGAAATACATGGATATTTAATTAACGATTGCTTAGCATATTTGGAACCTTTTTGATGAGGTTCCTTTTTTTGCGTAATTATCTAAAAATGATATTCCAATAATTAGCAATTCATGTTTTCATGCGATAGACAAAATATACGAAATGTAAGTATAAAGCTAAATTATTGTAGCGTTCAGTTTTGATTTATGCTATTATTGGAACGTTGAGTTTAAGGAGGTTACAATGGAAAGTTCAAAGAAAATTCTCTGGTATAACCTTGCCTTCATGGCATTCTCTACTGTTTGGGGATTCGGAAACGTATTAAATGGTTTCGTTTATTTCAACGGTATTCAGGTTATATTCAGCTGGGTTCTGATGTTCGCTTTATACTTCGTGCCTTATGCATTGATGGTTGGTGAACTTGGTTCCGCATTTAAAAACTCAGGTGGCGGTGTTTCTTCATGGATTCACGAAACAATCGGTCCTAAATTTGCTTATTATGCAGGTTGGACTTATTGGGCATGCCACATCACTTACATCGCAAGTAAGGGCAGCGGCGGCTTGAAAGCGTTAAGCTGGATGGTCTTCCAAGATGGTTCTACATACGATACCTTCCCTACGATCGGTGTGCAGTTAGCAACATTAGGTGTATTCTTATTCTTCTGCTGGGTTGCCAGCCGTGGTTTAAATCCATTGAAGAAATTAGCAACATTGGCAGGAACAAGTATGTTCGTTATGTCAATTCTTTACATCGTCATGATGTTTGCGGCACCTATCATCAATTCAAACGGTGGTTACTTAAGCATGGATTTCAGTTGGGATAACATCATTCCACAGTTCAATGTAAATTACTTTACATCACTATCCATTCTGGTATTTGCTGTTGGTGGATGTGAAAAGATTTCACCATACGTAAACAAGGTAAAAGATCCTGCAAAGGGCTTCCCAAAAGGTATGATTGCATTGGCAATCATGGTTATGGTATGTGCAATTCTGGGAACAATTGCAATGGGCATGATGTTTGATCCTGCTTTGATCAATGGTTCTACAGAAAGCTTTAACTCTTATGTATCCAATGGTTCTTACTGGGCATTCCAGAAGCTGGGGGAATACTATCATGTAGGTAATCTTTTGATGATCATCTATGCGGCATGTAATGCAATCGGTCAGTTCTCTACGTTGGTTGTCAGCATTGATGCACCATTGCGTATGCTGTTGGATAACGAAGATGCACGTCAGTTCATTCCAACTAAACTGTTGAAACAGAACAAATTTGGTGCTTACATCAATGGTATTTGGATGGTTGTTGCACTATCAGGTGCGATCATCCTGATTCAGATCATTGGTGGTTCAGGGGCAGCCGGTGTATTGGCACAGTTAAACAAGCTGAACTCTGTAACGATGCCTTTGCGTTATCTGTGGGTATTTGCGGCTTATATCGCATTGCGTAAAGCTAGAGATAAATTCCATCCGGAATATCGTTTCACGAAGAATCAGCCGGTTGCACTGGTAATGGGCTTCTGGTGCTTCTTTGTCACAGCAGCTTGCTGTATCATGGGTATGTATTCAGATGATTTATTCACTATGTTCTTAAACGTAGTGACACCAATCGTTCTGACTGCATTAGGTATGATTCTGCCTTTGATTAAGAAAAACGAAAAAGCTAGCACAAAATAAAAACAAAGTAGGTGAGATTCTTAAGGAGTCTTGCCTTTTTGTTTGGCTTGTACATGGAAAAATGCTATAATACAAACGAGTAATTTAGGAGGCTTATATATGTATAAAGAAACTGCAAAACAAGTGTTAGATTTCATTCAAAAAAGTCCAAGCTGTTTCCATGCTGTTGCGGAAATGGCTGCAATGTTAAAAAATGCTGGTTATGAAGAATTAAGAGAGTGTGAAAGCTGGGAATTAAAGCGCGGTGGTAAATATTTTACGACACGCAATGGTTCCAGTTTGATTGCTTTTGCGATAGGAAATGATTTAGATGATTATCATTTCCAGGTAACTTCCTCACATTCCGATTCACCTACTTTCAAAGTGAAAGAAGTTGCGGAATTAAAAGGAAAAGGCGGATATGTACAACTGAATACAGAAGGCTATGGCGGTATGTTATGTGCAACATGGATGGATCGTCCATTATCCATTGCCGGACGTGTCTTAGTAAAAGAAGGCAATACCTTTGTCAGTAAGCTGCTTAGCTTCGATAAGGA
The DNA here is from genome assembly GCF_018406465.1 of Longicatena caecimuris. Taxonomy (GTDB): domain Bacteria; phylum Bacillota_I; class Bacilli_A; order Erysipelotrichales; family Erysipelotrichaceae; genus Longicatena; species Longicatena caecimuris. Next base: position 3,021,579 of record NZ_AP024510.1, on the reverse strand, counting down.
TCTTGTATTAATTCCTAATGTGGCAATCCATATGAACCGCGATGTAAACAATGGTATGAAATACAATAATCAAGTAGATCTATTGCCATTATTTTCCGCAGGAGAATGTGCAGAAAATGATTATTATGAATTAATTGCCGATGCTTTAGGCACTACCAGAGAAAACATCTTCGGTTGTGATCTGTATTTGTATAATCGTATGGCACCATCTATCTGGGGCGCAAAAGAAGAATTCATTTCATCCCCTAAACTGGATGACTTACAGTGTGCCATTACATCTTTAAAAGCATTATTAGAAAGTAAAGGGAATACTCATGCGGTAAATGTATTTGCTTGTTTCGACAACGAAGAAGTCGGCTCAGGGACAAAACAAGGTGCATGTTCAACCTTCTTATACGATGTGTTACAGCGTATAAATGACAACATGGGATTCACAAAGGAAGATTACTATCGAGCAGTCGCAAAAAGCTTCATGGTTTCTTGTGATAATGCGCATGCGGTACATCCAAATCATCCGGAAAAAACAGATGCTACCAATTGTACATATATGAATAAAGGGATCGTTGTAAAATTCAGCGCAAATCAGAAATATACGACAGATGCTATCAGTTCTGCGGTCTTTGGCGGTATTTGTGAAAAAGCCGAAGTACCAGTACAATACTTTGCTAATCGCAGTGATGCAGCCGGTGGAAGTACGTTAGGTAACTTATCCAGTCAGAAAGTATCTATGCATACCGTAGATATCGGTTTACCTCAGTTGGCAATGCATTCATCTTATGAAACAGCCGGTATTAAAGATTCTTACTATATGGTAAAAGCATTAACTACATTCTATAATACCAATTTACATATTACCGATAGTGAAAGCATTGAGGTACAAGAGAACTAATGGCGGATGGAAAGGCAAGAAAACAACTGCATATTGATAATTTATATCTAGTAAAGAAATTAGATGAAGATTATCAGAAAGCCTTTTATCGGTTGTATGATTATCTGTTAGAGGATACGAAAAAGAGTGACTTGGATAAAAGTATCATTGCCAATATTGCTTTAGAACAATGTATGGAAGGCATGAAGGCACAGAAAAAGCCACAACTTGTGATTCCTCGCGATTTGAAAGACTATGTGGCGAAGTATTCCAAAGGTCCTGTGTATAAAGAAATGAAAAAGAAATTACGCAATCAGGATTATGAGAAACTGCAGATTGGCAGTATTTGGATGGTATTTGCGATTGCGATGGTCTTATTCTTCTTAAAGAATCTGTTGACAAAAGATTACCTGGCCAATTATGCAATTGACGCAATCGTTGCTTGTATTGCCGGGGCTATCGCTTTTCAAAACTTTAAGATCAAACGCAGAATCATTCGTCGTTATCAATTTGGCAGCTTTTATATGCGTGTCGATGCCGCAACACTCTTAGCGTGTGTCTTCATTAAGCTGGTATCACCGTCAAATTTTGATATCACCTATTTGTTATTAGTCATTTCTTTCTTTATCACAAAGAAAAAAATCAAGCCGCAGTTTGAAGCCGTAATCTAATACATAAGTGATGGAGCAATCTGTCACTTTTTTCTATCGGCATAGGATAGAAAGCACAATAGGAAAATGCTACGATCAAAGCAAGTCAATCATCGTATTTTTATACATGTATGCGAAAAAAAACAGCCGAGTTCGCTTCCAAAGAATACTTTTGCATGTATATATCATGATTGATTTATGCATTATATAGAATGCGAATAAAGGAATCCATCATCAAGCGGTTATGCATCAAACAACTATTACAGCCTCTTTCATCTTAATACTATAGCATTATTTAAAGCTTTATATTTATCATGTTTTACTGACATTTTATGGAAATAACCGTTATAATAAAAATAGGATAACAGGCATTTCGAAGATAAGCGAAAAAATATTATGGGAAAGTAAATTTCTTTATGAACGATGCCTTTTTGATTGCTGAAGATAAACAGACGTTTACGATCTTAGTAGGTATGCTTGTCACAACAGCAAACAAGAAAAAAAGATCAAGTAGCATACTTTGAAACGCATAAGGTGATTTTCTATGTAACCAAATCCACTTGCAGCACTATAGTAAGGATAAGAAAAGGGAGATGAAGAAGATGTTACATGTATTTAATCGCAGTGAAGTATTTATAACGTATACGAAAGAAAACTTGGATAAAGTAACTCATACGTTAGCATTACATGGTATAGAATACACCGTTAAAACGACGAAGGTTCATGATGAGTATACGGAAGAAGTCATAAAAGGCTCTTCTTATGATATGAGCATAGCATATAAGCTTTATGTAAGAAATGATGATTTAGAAGAGGCTCAGCGTTATGTGCGTCAGGCACTATTTCCTAAAGAGCAAGGATAAGGATATTTGCAAATGCATGGAAGAGGATGTAACGAAATAGACAAGATTGACAAGTCGATGAGGTTACACCTCTTTTTTCTATGCTTCATCAGCGCATCGTAAAGCATGTACGATATGGTCCATGTCCTTTCATATTGGCAAAATCCTAGGCATAGACTATAAAGGGGGCTATATCATGTTGAAACAGGATATGAAAATAGGGTTGGCATTATCTGGTGGCGGTATGCGTGCTGCCATCTTTCATTTAGGTGTCTTAAAATGGCTTGCTGAGCAAGGTTTGCTGAAAAGGATTCACCATATTTCAAGTGTATCCGGGGCAAGTATTGCAGTAGGTCTGATTTTTGCGAACAATGATAATCAATGGCCATCCGATGTAACATTTTTATCAAAAGTTCTTCCGGCTATGAAACGTGATATTATCACAAAAGATATTCAATGGACGGCTTTATGCAGGCTTATTGTATCCCCTTATTATTGGAATAAAAAAGCAAATCTGTTAGCGCATGTCATGGAAAAACGATGGAAGATCACGGCCTGTTTACAAGATATCCCGACACTTCCTTTATGGACCATCAATACAACTGCTTATGAAACGGGAAAAGATTTTCGCATATCCGCAAAGCGAATGGGCTCACAGTATAGCTTTGTGCAACGCCCGCGCTTTCCTCTTAGTCATGCGATTTGTGCAAGTGCCGGTTTTCCTGTTTTCATCGGACCATATACATTAAAGACAAAAGCGTATGTATGGAGTGATGTTACAGGCTCTATGATTGTTCGGGTAAGAGATGAAACCCTGCATCTATGGGATGGCGGTGTTTATGATAATATGGGCTTAGACCCGCTTTTTTCCTTTCAAGGGCAAAATAAGCTGTGTCCAGATATTAATTATCTTATTGTCAGTAATGCATCTATGGACAAGCTGGAGCACAAGATGCGAACCATTGGATACTCATTCAGTAATCTAAAACGATTATTAGCAATCAGTATGACACAAAGCCAGCTCCTCCGTAAGCAGGAAGTAATAGATTTTATGGAGCAAAATAAACAAGGACTTTTCTTACAAATAGGCAGTCAAACGAAGGATATGCTGCGTCATTGTGATATATCTTTTGCCCGTAAACAAGAATTGCTTCATGCATCGCTAAAGGAAAGTGATGTATTACGCGTAAGTTCTTATAAGACGACCTTAGAGCGGGTAAAGAAAGATGATTTTGAACGTATTTTGCGCCATGGTTATGAAGTAGCCAAGTTGAATTCTCTTTGTTCTGGTCATATATCATGAACTGTGCGATTTCATCGGCACAACTATCCCGATACCTGCATATAGTGGATTGAACGTGATAAGCGTACAAGGGAAAGGGGAATGTTATGTACCAGAACAGATATGGAAACGACTACGGCTATGAGCATCATCCAAATGATGAAAACCGTTTCGATTATGGTAACTGTGATGATAGAGGAAATGAGGCGGATTTTGGCTATAACGGTAATTATGATTATCCGGATGGCAATTGTGCTTATGATGATTTTCATCCAATGGAAGATTATCGAAACCAAGAGGGATGGTGCCCTCAGCCAGGTATGGGGCCAACAGGTCCCATGGGTCCAAGAGGACCAAGAGGTCCACAGGGTCCCAGAGGATTACAAGGGCAACAAGGCAGAGAAGGCTTACAAGGCATTCGAGGTCCGCAAGGTGTAACCGGTCCACAAGGAGTGCCAGGTATTCAGGGGCCTACTGGACCTACCGGACCACAAGGTATACAAGGAGTTATGGGAAATACCGGCGCAACCGGTGTTACTGGTGCAACAGGGCCTATGGGACCGCAAGGAAACACCGGACCTGCCGGAGAAAGTGCACCTATCATCCATTATGCATCCGCATCGCTAACATCATTTACACCAAAATCACTATGTCCTCAAGATGCTTTGGTGTTTGATTGCGGCAATGTCAGTGATGGCTTTACGATTTCAAATGATTATACAAGTCTGACTGCACAACAGGAAGGCACGTATATCGCGGAATATGGTGTTTTAATCAGTTCTTCGGTATGTGATGGCGATGCATTTGCTTTAGAAATTAATAATGAAGAATTGTTAGAAGAATCCCGCATGCCATTAGTATGCGAAAACCAATTTGTAAGAGGCTGTGTCATGTTAGAATTGCATCCGAACAATAGCATTCGTTTGGTATCAGACTGCCACAATACGATAGAATCTTGTAGCAATCATCATACCGTAAATGCATATTTGATTATTTATCAGATACGTTAGTTCTTATTATGTCTATAACTAATGCACAGTGAAAGGATGGGAAACTATCCTTTTCTTTGAGAGAGAGGGGATGAATATCGTTGATAAGCATCAGTGTATGTATGATCGTAAAAAATGAAGAAGATGTATTGGCAAGATGTTTAGACTGTGTAAAGAAATTTGCGGATGAAATCATCATCGTCGATACGGGAAGTGCGGATAAGACAAAGCAAGTCGCAAAGAAGTATACGGATAAGTTATATGATTTTTCATGGTGTGATGATTTCAGCAAGGCTCGTAACTTTTCTTTTTCCAAGGCGAGTATGGAGTATTGTATGTGGCTGGATGCGGATGATGTGGTAGAAGATGAGGATATTGAGAAGATACAGAAACTAAAAAAAGAACTAGATAAAAAAGTTTCCATCGTTATGATGAAATATCATACGGCGTTTGATGAAGATGGAAATCCTTCTTTTTCGTATTATCGGGAACGTATGGTAAAACGGGAAGAATTGCATTTATGGGAAGGGGAAATTCATGAAGTGATTCCCTTAACAGGCAGACTGCTTTATACCGATATCGGAATCTGTCATCGCAAGGTGCATGTGAGTGATGCCAATCGCAATCTGCGCATCTTTGAAGCTATGTTGGATAAAGGAAAAAAGTTAAATCCGCGGGAACAGTTTTATTATGCCAGAGAGCTATACTATCATAAGCGCTATAAAGATGCCGTTAAAGCATTCAAAAAGTTTTTAAAAGAAGATAGCGGCTGGATAGAAAATAAAATTGATGCCTGTGAGATGCTGGGATATTGTTACTATGCCTTGCATAAAGAAGAAAAGGCATTAGAAAGTTTTTTATGCTCTTTACAATATGAAGTACCACATGCCGAGTTATGTTGCGATATCGCAAAGCATTTTATGGATAGAGCGAAGTATAAAGAGGCTATCTTTTGGTATGAATGTGCTATGAAAGTACCGATGAATGAAACCAGTGGTGCTTTTATTCGTGAAGATTGTTATGGGTATATACCAGCCATTCAATTGTGTGTCTGCTGGTGGCGTTTAGGGGATAAGGATCGAGCGGTTCAATATAACGAATTGGCCGGAGTGTATAAGCCTAAGAGTCGAGAAGTAGAACAGAATCGGCGATTTTTTGAAATGAAATAAAAATAATCAAGGGAAAGGGTCATTCATAAAAGGTGAATGACTTTTTTGTATGAGAAAACCCCCAGATAGTCTGGGGGTTCCGTAGAGCTTTAGCGATGAGCCTTTAAAAATAAAACTCCTTTTGATAGAATAAGAATGCGGTCTGGCAACTGCATAAAAATCAAAAGGAGGACAAATAATGAATAATAATCCATTAAATGACGTACATACTTTATCACACACCACATGGAATTGCAAATACCACATAGTCTTTGCGCCAAAGTATAGAAGAAAAGTTTTTTATGGAGAAAAGCGACTAGAAATAGGAGCAATACTGAGAGAATTATGCGAGTGGAAAGGTGTGAAAATTATAACAGCAGAAGTATGCCCAGATCATGTGCATATGCTAGTTGAAATCCCACCTAAAATGACAGTATCAGGATTTATGGGATTTCTGAAAGGGAAAAGTAGTATTATGATCTATCAGAAATGGGGGAATATGAAATATAAATATAGGAATCGATCATTTTGGTGTAGAGGATATTATGTAGATACAGCAGGAAAGAATGACAAAGTAATTGAAGCATATATAAAAAATCAATTAAAAGAAGATGAACTAAGTGAACAATTGACACTGGATATAGAAGACCCGTTTACGGGTAATAAGAAATAGAAATGCAAATGCCAGACCGTATTGTTACGCTGGTAAGCGTAGCCTGAATCTGAGCCCCTTGGGGCGATTACGTAAAAACCACCAGCTAAGCTGGTGGATATTTATTAAAAAGGAAGAATAAAACTAATATTTGAAATGAATATATCGATAATAAGTGTTTGATAAGGAATTTCGAAAAAAAATAAAATTAATTTCTATATGATAGGTATGTTATAAACAATTGTCTTTATTCCTTAAGTATCAAATATCATGAAATAAGCATTTTTTTATTTACATATGTTTGCTTTAGATATGGTTATTCACTGCGTTGAATTTTCTAGAAATTCGCCTTATAATTTTAATGAAAAGATACATACAACGAATAAACAAATACAAAATATAACTTTTATGTAAAAACATTTTTCTACATTTTTCTTCGTATAGCACTATAATTCACATAATTTCGCAAGCTGATCATGATACGTATAAACAATATTGTGGCTATAAAAGGACTTATTGGTTCTTTTAAAGATAAAACGATATTCATGATGTTGGTAACAAAGCTATCCTTTGACAATATGCATTTATGCCAGTCAGTGAATATCAGAAAATGGAGAAAACAATATGAAAAAGAAAAGGATGAGGCATTTATTGACAGTTATTGTTTCTGCGGCGATGATACAAGGATTGTTTGCTTATGCTCTGCCATTAATGGCAAAAGAAACATCTTTCCAACAAGAAACAACAATTACGCAAACATCAGGTTCGCTTACCCTTCATGAGCATGATAGCGAGGGAAATCCCTTAGCGGATGCCTCTTACAGCATCTATAAAATCATGCGTTTTGAACAAGAAAGCACTTCGCGTTTTGTTATTGAGGAAGCTTTTCAAGATGTTTTAAAAAATGTTACACCAGATGCTTTAGGTAGTTATTCTACAACACAATTAGAAAAGCTAAGCCAACAACTTACCATAAAGGCGGAACAATTTCCTCCTTTAGCTACTGCTACTAGCGATGGCAGTGGCACGGTAAGTTTTAAAGATTTAAAGCTTGGCTATTATCTAGTGATAGAAACAAAAGCTCCAAACAATTACATATTAGGTAAACCTTTCTTAATTGCCATCCCTTCAACAAATAACTATCAAAATCATGAGGAAGGTAGTGCATGGGTCTATGATGTGGAGGCATACCCGAAAAATGAGATAGTAACCTTTGATAAGACCATTACCGATGCCAGTGATGGCTCAGTTAAGATAGGCGATTATGTACCATATCAAATAAGGACCAGTATGCCTGATTATGACGCTAGTTTCTTTGGCAATCCCACACCGGCGACCTTCATAATCATCGATACGATGGAAGATGGTTTGGCCATCCAAAACGATGCCAAGCATCCAATCACGGTAAAGGTGAATGATAAAGAAATAGCAGAAGGCTCAATGACCTATAGGATAAGGGCAGAGAATACGGCAGGGGAAGAAGCCGATTTGCACATTAGCTTCGCCGAAGATTTTATAAAAGAAAACGGAGGGCAACCAATCATTGTCACCTATGAAGCACAGGTAACAGAGAAAGCCAAGCAAGGGCAGGAAGGAAATCAAAATGCCGCAAGCTTGCAATACAACCACAAAGCAGGAGAAATTACAAACAGTGAAAAAGCAATCGTAAAGGTGTATAGCTTTGGAATTCAGGTAGAAAAGTTCACCAATGAAGGAAAGCCACAAGCATTAAAAGGAGCAGACTTCACCTTATTAGCAGCTGATGGTAAAGAAGTGTTGAACAATGCAAGTACAGATGACAAAGGAATTCTGAACTTTCATAATCTGGATGCAGGTACGTATTATCTAAAGGAAACAAAATCACCAACTGGCTATACTTTATTAGCAGAACTGATTAAGGTGGAGATTATCGCTGATGTAGATAGTGCAAAAAAAGCAACTGGTAGCTTTACATTAAAGGTAAACGATAAAGAGATCACCGATACAAGCGGAACCTTTATCACAAAACTGGATAACGATAGGGGAATTGCTAGTATTGCCATAGAGAATCATAAAGGTTTTACTTTACCATCTACTGGAGGAACAGGTATTACGCTTTTTTTGGTAATCGCTAGCGTAGGCATCTTAGTCATCAGCATGGTGATGGTGAGTAAGAGTAGGAAACAGGCATAGTGATAAAATGCAATAAATCAAAATAATAGAAAATGAATGAGGTAAAGCAGATGAAAAAAAGAAAGAGAGCATTACAAAAAGCATGTAGCCTGTTCATCATGTTCATGTTGACACTGACAACGCTAAAGGCAGTCGGAGGAACGATCGACATTCATCTAAAGGATTTTCCAAATGCAGAGAAAGCCGGTGTCACATTCACGCTGTATAAGGTAGGAAGTATGAGCGATGATGGAAAAGCAGCGCTGCATGAGAAATATGATATGCACTTACCGGATACGGCTGAAGAATTACAAAAGGTCGCAAAAGAGCTTACCCAAAAGACAGATAAGGAAACCATAGGAAAGAGAACAACAGATGAGAAAGGATATCTGTCTTTTACCAATATTGAAAATGGTATCTATTTATTGGTGCCATCCGATATGGAATCTTATGGCACGATTGATCCTTTCATTGTGACCTTGCCAATGTATGAGGAAATAGCGAATGTTATTCAAGGTCCAAGCTATTATCTGCAGGTAGAACCCAAAGCATCACCAAATGAAGCAGAAAAACCTAATTTACCAGTAGACCCCGAACATCCAAACAAACCGATAACTCCGGAACATCCTGATATCCCAACACAACCCAATAAACCGGGAACATCCACAAGCACGACAGATAAGAAGGAGGAACCAAAGAAGGAAACGACATCCACACAGACAGGAGATACAACACACAAAGATCTGTATATCTTGTTCATCATGCTTTCCACTCTTGGCATGTTTATCTTATACAACAAGCATAAAAGAGGAAGTGAACTAGACGATGAAAAATAAGAAAAAACAATTTGCGGCAATCTTATTAGCTGCATCCATGCTCTTTATAAATACGAATACATCTCTTTATGCCAAAGAAGAACCAAAGGCAAAACCGGAAGCTGCTCAGGAAACAAAAACCAATAGACAGCCTGCTACCACTATCTATGCCCCTACCCAACAGCCTTTATTAGGAACGGCTCCATTAAAGGAAGAGACGCCAAAGGATACCCCTGTCAAAGAAGAGCCAAAGACAGAACCAAAAGAGAGAGCTCTTTATACAGATGTAAAGGGACAAGTGTATCTAGACGATAATAAGAATGCCAAAGTCGATAAAGAAGAAAAAGGACTATCCGACATCGAAGTGCGCTTATATAAGATTAAAGAAGGCAAGCCAGAAAAAGAAGCTGCCTATCATACCCTGACAAACATCAAGGGAGAGTATGTCCTAGAGGAAGTAGAACTAGGTAACTATAAGATCGAATATAAAAGTGTCGATAGCGAAAAGAACCTAAAAGAATATACGATCATCCAAGAGAAAAAAGATGAGAAAGAACCAGTAAATAAAAAAGCAGAACCAAAACTAGTGGAGAAGAACAAGGAATACCGTATCGAGCAAGAAGATGTAGAACTCAAAGAAGGCAGTAAACTAGAACTAGCTTTATTTAGAGTAGAAGCGTTTGAAGAAGGAAAAGAAAGAAGACAAAAACAAGAAGTAAATAAGGAAGCTTCTAAAGCCGACAACCCGGTGAAGCAGGAAACGCGAAAGCAAAAAGAGACCGCGAATAAGAAAACAGAAACGAATACAACGAAGAAAGCAGAAGTCAAGCAATCAGAGAAACAAGAAGAAAAAACAATTCGTCATAAAATCACTAAAATAGAACCACTAATGACTACAGCGCAGTTAAACAAACTAAACAGTACAAAAGTAGGAGCAGCCAATGCACAGGATAGTGATTTCATAAAAGCTTTGTATGCAGTTTTAGATAGCGAAGACTGGGCATTCAATGCGTATTATGTAGGACAAAATGATAAATATCATGTAGAGAAGACAAATGATTTCTCATTGAAATACCAGATAGAATTTCACAATAATCGTGATATAGAAAAAGGTAGTGTTGAAATACGTATACCGGCTACATTGTCTAACGATAGGGATCACAAAGGAATCCTACCTACCAGCATCGCAATACCACAGGGAACCTTAGATGCTCCGGTAGAAAACAGAATCACACCATTCAATTATTATCTGGATGAAGATACCAATGAGCTTGTGTTCTTTAACTATAAAAAGATCACATCAGGTTCCAATGTGGCATTTCAGGTATTGTATAAGAATCTACAAATCATGGAATTCGTAGATGATAGTACATGGAGCTTAAAACCAACCGCCACTGTGCAATTTAAAGATCAAAAAGAAGAAAAGACAACGCCTCCTTTAACGGGACATATTGATTCACAAGTTAAGCTTTCCAAGGTCACAAAGACGCCGTATACCTTAGGGGCTAAAAGCTATTACCCAGGTATTTATACCGAGAAACAACTGGCTAGCATCGTAACGAGCCTGCCACAAGAGTACAAAGGTGATAACTTTACCAAGTATAAATATGTAGCTTGGCAAGTGCAGGTCACAGGAAGTGCAACTCAGCCATGGGAATTATACCTAAAAGATATATCAAATCTTGAGGGCAAAGTAGTTGGCTTCAATCGAAGCTACAACAAGATAAATTATCGTGGAGATAGTGCTTATTATAAAATTTCCGATATGAACAAAGATAAGCTAATACACTATGATAATCAATATGGGTATATCCTAGTAGTCGTTGCTTATCCTGCTGATAAGATCCAACCGAATACCTTGATTGAAAATACAGTTGAAGTCGTATTACATCCATATGATAGAGTAGATGAGGATCTAAAGCTAACAAGTAAAGCAAATTGGGTATATCGTGATTATGCATGGAACTACAAAGGCGATATCATCGGTGTCGATAAGAGTGGTGGAGGTACCTATAAAAGCTTTTTGGAAGCCTATAAAGCCGCAAGAAAACAAAATACCGATATTGGTGACATTCCATTTCACGTAAACAGTTCAACACGTGGCTATAAGCTCACCCATCATGCATCCAATGAAGATGGTAAATTAGGTGAACGTATCGAAGGAGCCAGCTATAAGATGACGACCGTCGATGATTTTCTCTATGCCTATCCAAATACCGGTTCAACAGACAGTTACAAGATCTTAGATGGAGATGATTACTACTATAGTCAGGTAAGCATCAAGCAAAACGATACCGGATATGATCCTTGGGAAGACAGCGAGGCAAAACCGGAAGAATCAAAGGATACCATCGTTTATGCAATGTTCAAAGGCAGCACAGTATGGGAAGAAGTCAAGGTTATCCCATGGAATGCTAGCGGAACGATGTCTTATACCTTTACAGAAGAACAGATCAATAGAAAACCATGGAGGGTAAAGGTAGAACATGAATCTGTTAATTACCTTTCCACATGTTCAATCGACCTAAAAGTACGTATCCAGCATGATTCGCCGGCCTTTCAAGAGCTGGTAAAAGATGAGGATAATGAGCAGATGCTCACCTTAGAAAATATTGCCGGTGTCATGGGACAAAGCTTACAAGATGGCAAGGAGGAAGGCTATTTTCACGATGCTACGATAGGTTTTAACTATGCCGAACCAGAATTAAAGGAATTGAGCGAAGCATTGTATGGTACTTTACCGATGCGTGATAATGCATTTGCTTATCTGACCTCGGTACAGAAAAATGCAGCATCTTATAAATATGGAACGAGCTGGAATGATGCAGGTACCGGAAGGGTACATCTGAAATACGATATCATGGCATATGATGGCTATGAACTATATGGTTCAGAAGCTATTGATTATCTAAAGGCAAATCTGGTCCGCTCACCGGGAAGAAAAGATGTCGTCTTTTATGATCTGTTGCCATATGGCGTAAAGTATGATCCTAGCGTAGAGATCATTGCAGGACGTGTAAAGACAACAAATGCTATGACATGGATGTATGAAAAGAGCTGGGATACCAGTCAGGTCAAGGTCAGTGTCGATTCTAAGGAAGATATCATAACGAATTATCGTGGAACGGGAAGAATGATGGTCAAGTTCCATATCCATTATGATGGTGCAGATCCATCAGGCTTTTATGATTCCATGTGGGCAGAAAGCTGGGGCATCAGCTTTGGTGCGTACTATGAATGGAAGGATATCGACATCAGCAATGCGGCAACGAATATTTCTGCGTTCATGCCAGAAAAAGAGGATAATGAGCCATTGTTAGGAACAGATGATCAGGTCATGTTGGATAATGGAAGCGATTATCCTGATACCTTATCAAAAGATGAATACAAGGTTTTGGGAGAGGATATTGATGGGGATGGTATAACGGATGAAAGAACGGTATTGTATGCCAACACCAGCGTCAATGATGATATGGCAATAGCCAATAGTGATACTATCGAGAAACTGGTAAAAGCAGATAATGACCGCTTCGGGGTCTTCTCAGAAAGTGCCATCGTAGCACCAAAAGAAGGCTATACCTATGAAATAACGGTAAGGAATGCACAGGATACCTTAAAGAATATCGTCGTATATGACCTGTTGGAGGATGCCCCAAAGCATCGCTCACAACAGGAGAAGGATAAGCACTTTGAAGATAACTGGTGGTATGGAACCTTTGATGGCATCATCACGACAGGCTTAGAGAAAGCAGGGATAAAGCCTGTGATCTATTACAATGCAGATAGAGATGCAAGAATATCAACAGAGGAAGAGCTTCCAAATTCTATATTGACGAAAGAGAATGGCTGGTATACAGAAGAAGAGTGGTTGAAAGATCATAAATTTGCGGATGTCAAGGCAGTCGCAGTAGACCTAAGCAAGAAGATGAATGGTGATGATTTTGAAATCGTAGATATGGGCTCTGTGAGCTTTCGGATACATATGATCTCACCAAATGAGGATGAATCCAAGGTAGATGCCGACCACAGCAATACAGCCAATAAGAATGACACGGCTGTCTATGCTTATAACAATTCTGCCTATTATTCAGAAAAAGTAGGAACCAGTACAAAGCATACGGTCATCGGGAATTCTGTACAGGTATCACAACATGAATTAGAAAAAGTAGAGATCGTAAAAGCATTTGGTGGCGATGTACCAAAAGAAAAACAAAATAGTGAGTTCCGCTTTATCGCAAGCTATAATGGTTCTACCTATGCCACACAAGAATATCAATTATTTAAGAAGATAGATGGAACTTGGGAACGCCAAGGAACCAATCGTGTCTATGCGACGGAAGCAGATGGCAGCTTTTATCTGCATGCGGATGAAAAAGCGGTATTCGATGTCAAGGATAAGAATCTGTTGACGGTAGAGGAAGAAGAAAATCCATTCTGGAAAGTAGAAATAGAAACTAAGGAACAGGATGAGATCCAGATAAGGACATATAAGAATACGTATCGTCCGGTATTATATGCGCAAAAGAAGCTGGAAAACGATCCTAAGGATAAGGAAGCAGAAGTCAAGAAAGAAAGCTTCATCTTCCAAGCATTTGCAGATGGAGAACCAATGGCAAATGCTGAATACTGGCTCGTGGATAGCGTGCGTACGGATGGCGGTATCCCTAAGAAATTGAATCAGAATGTCTTGAAGACGGATAAAGATGGTAAATTTACGATCAAGGCAGGAGAGATCGTAGCTTTGTTCCCGGGTGTTGCAGGAACAGCATATGAGATCAAAGAAACACAAAAAGGCGATGATTGGTTTACGGATGCAGGAAAAGATAGCGTAACAGGAACGATGGTAAATGATGGCAATTCTGTAAGCATCACAAACTATTACAAATGGAAAGATCTATATCTGAAGAAAGAACTTACCCATCAGAAAGCTGAAGACTGTACCCAAGCATTTACTTTCCAGGTATTCACAAAGGATACACCATTTGCAAATGCAGAATGGGTCATCCTGAAGGAAGATGGAACAGAAAGTGATGTGCATGGCACAACGGATGATGAAGGTAAATTCAGCATTGCATTAGCAGGTAAGACCGTAAAGATCAAAGGCTTTGAGGCAGGCACATCCTTCAAGATCGTAGAGATCGATAATACAAGTGATAACTATGAAGCGATCCAAGGGACGGTAGAAGGAACGATGCCGCTGTATGCCTTAAAGAGCGATGCAACGATCATCAATGACTATATCCTAAGACCGATCCGTGTTACTAAGATGGTCAGCTATGATGCGACTGATATGACAGAAGAAAAATTGAATGCGATCAACGATAAAGAATTTACCATGACCATCAAGGTAAACGGTGCAATATATGCGAATAAGGAGTTCACGATACAACGTAGCGGAGAACCAGATACTACCACTACAACAACGGATATCGGTACCTTTACCATCAAGAATGGACAAACGATCATCTTCCATGATGTGGGACCAGCAGGTACCAACTATGAGATAATAGAAACACCAGATGTCAATTATCCACAGATCTTCCCGGCAAATGGGGAATCATCGACAGGTACGATCGATAAAGAAGGTTCCAAGGTAACCTTTGTGAATGGAACAGAAAACACATTGCTGATCGGAAAAGAATATGTCGTAGGTGATGGGGATGTCAATAAAATAGGAGAGCAGTATCTTGAAACGATCAAGAATGATCCTACCATTCGAGGAAAAGAAAAAGTAACCTTGAAACTAGAAGTACAAGATGCAAATGGTGATTGGAAGATCTGGCCTTCTGAAACCCAAAATGTGCAAGTAACCGATGCACTAACCAACACGATAGAAACGATCACTTGGAATGCCAATAGTACCTTGACGTTAGAACCATGGAAACAGGTCGTCATTCCTACATTAACAGCTGGTGACAGCTATCGTTTGAGCGAAAGTACAAATGACCAATACAAGCTGTATAAAGATGGAGCAAGCTTTATCGAGATTACCCAAAAAGAACCGCTAAACGATGGTGCAATACAAGATACGATCGAGAACAAGCCATTAGCGATCATCAAGAATCAGATCATAGGTAAACAACAGAAGTCCATCATCCAAAAGAAGATGAGGCTAGGCTCTGAGGAAATACCTACAGGTTCGCAATTGGTCTTCCGTGTAGAAAGCTATGATGGAAAGGTATGGAATCCGGCAAATGAAATTTCTTATATCGTAGGGGATGATAATGATTGGATAAACAATCGCATTCAGAAAACAAAAGCTGATGGAAAGATAACGGTAGAGAAAACAGCAAAGGGTTATCCAATTATTTATTTCACAGAGCATGATGTTAAGATCAATCCAAGCAATCCAATGAAAGATAGCTATCGTATCGTAGAAATCTTAGAAGAAAGTGAAGATACATGGGGCATCCTATCCGGATATCTGCAGCTAGCTGATAGCTATAATGGCAGCTTGGCTATCGAAGATGCGAATACTTTCGTCAATAGCAATCGTACGACACCAATTGAAATAGCGAAAGCACTTAATGTAGACAGTGAACAGGAATTCACCTTCGAGCTAAGACAGGTCACACGTTCCAAACAAGAAGTGATCACAAGCTTAGAGGATATCCTAGAAAGCAGAGAAGGAACCAATATCAGCTATGTAATCTATGATGTAACCACAAATAAACAAATAGCAACAGGAAATACAGGAACGACAGGTGAGATCAAGATCAAAGGCAATCAATACGCAGGATTAGATCTACCAGATGATACTGCATGGACGGTAAGTGAGAAACAAGATACACCATATATCTTAACCGACCTATCAGGAACAAACGATAAGACATTGCAGTTAACGAAGAACATGATGTTGATACAGGCAAAAGCACCGATCATACTGGCAGACCTATCTGTAGAAACAAATGAAGAATACTTCATAGAAGACAGTAAGGTAGATAAATCCAAATTCACTGTAAATGCACTCTATTCAGATGGAAGGGTAGTATCATTATCTGATGATGATTATGAGATAAATATAGATACAGTACCTAAGAATGTGAGAACATTTGATTTAACATTCACCTATACCGATGATCAAACAGGAGAATCTATTAAGAAAGTAAAATCTTTAAAAACAATAGGAACGATAACATTAACAAAAGAAATGGTAACTACTGGTGTAATAGATGCCAATACAGGAGAACCTGTAGTATTAAATACTGGCGATGTAGAAATACCAGAAGTTATAATGTATGAAGGCAATCCGCGTGTTATAACATCAATAGGTGAACTTGCATTTTATGGCAATGAAAATATTACAAGTATAAAAATGCCGGATACGATAATAAGCATAGAAAGAGCTGCATTCGAAAAGTGTAGTAAAATTACGGGAGAATTGAGAATACCAAACTCAGTAACAAGCATTGGAAAATCTGCATTCCAAGAATGTAAAGGATTCACAGGATCATTAATAATTCCAGACACAGTAACAAGCATAGGAGAATATGCATTCTATGGTTGCAAAGGCTTTACAGGAAATTTAATAATCCCAGACTCAGTAACAAGCATAGAAAATGGTGCATTCTCTAATTGTAGTGGATTTAACGGAACATTAACAATATCAAAATCAATAACTAGCATAAAAAGTTATGTATTCTCTAATTGTAGCAATTTATCAAGTTCATTAATAATTCCAGACAAAGTAACAAGTATAGAGAATTATGCATTCTATGATTGTAATGGTTTAACTGGTAAATTAATTATTCCCAAATCCGTAACAAGCATAGGAGATGATGCATTCTCTTATTGTAGTGGCTTCACTGGAGATTTAGTAATACCAGATTCTGTAACAAGCATAGGAGAATATGCATTCAGCAATTGTAATGGCTTCACAGGCTCATTGACAATTGGAAATTCCATAACAAGCATAGAAGATTCTACATTCTATGGATGTAATGGCTTCAAAGGAGATTTAATAATCCCAGACTCCGTGACAAGCATAGAAGAATATGCATTCTATGGTTGTAACGGATTCAAAGGCTCATTAATAATCCCAGATACCGTAACAAGCATAGGGTATTTATCATTCTATGGATGTAATGGTTTCACTGGCTCATTAATTATTCCAAAATCCGTAACAAGTATAGGAAGTGCTGCATTCCAAGGTTGCACTAATCTTGAAAAAATCATTTTTACAGGTAATACAGATCCAAGTACTATGCGTAATTACCCTTGGGACTTTGATCCAGGTAAAATCGAATGGCAACCATCACAGGAAGGGGCATGATATTATGAAATATATAAAACGAATCAGCGTACTATTGCTTGCTGCTTTCTTTATGGTCGCAGGTACGCAAGCTATACAGGCAGAGGAAACAACGAGAATGACCTTTACCAATGAAGAGAATAAGACTCCTGACCTCTTTATCACCAAGCATGTAGAAAGTGCTGATGATCGTTATGAGGTACCAAAGGATGTGGCTTTCAAATTCGTATTAAAGTTAAATGGAAAGCTTGCCAATAAGGAACAATACCGTGTGTTCAATGAAAACGGAGATGAGGTATACAATCATCAGGATGGTACGATATCTTCGGAAACAACCAATAAGATACCTGTCATGACCGATCGTAATGGAAACTTTACCTTATATGGTGGATATACTGCAAAATTTGAGTATGTTGGCAATGGGGTATCCTATGAGATCTTGGAGCTGCCGCAAGAAAATTTTCAACAGGTTTCTCCGGCAGCGGGGACCTCTGCCATCGGTACGATCAAACCAGATGGTGCCAGAGTTGAATTTGTGAATCTATATATGCCATATGTTGAGCAGAAGACAACGGATCTGATCGTAACAAAGCATATCTCCTTTCCACAAGGTTATGTATATGATGGAGAAGATAGCTTTCACTTTACCTTGAAGCTGGAAGGGAAAGCATATGCGGATGAGGCATATACGATCAAGAATAGCGATACTGGCGAAGAAGTAAAAGAAGCAAGGACCGATGAAAACGGCAGGTTTACCTTAAAAGGCGGACAGAATGCTGTCTTTAAGGAAGTCAAGGCAGATGTGGACTATGAGGTCGTTGAGGAAAACGCAGAAGGTTGGCGAGTATTGGGGGATGTAAAACAAAGCGGAGCGACACAGGCACCGGTAACAGCAGTGCAATATACCAATGCGATTGCTTCCTTTGGGGTCAATAAGACATTGAGCGATAAGAACACATCGGATGAAACATTTACGTTCTTATTGATGGATCATATGAAGAAGGCATGGAGCAATGCAAAGTATGTACTGTATGATAGTGTGAGTGGAAAACGTGTAGATGATGCAACCTATACAACAGATGAGAATGGACATTTCACCTTGAAAGCGAATCAGAGTGCTATGTTCTTAGATATAGAACCAGGAACGATATACAATGTACAGGAAATAGTAAAACCAGGCTATATCCAAAAGACACCGGTAAGCAATGAAGGCTATGAGAACAAGGTCGTAGGCGATAATGTGCAAATACTGCCATTTGTGAATGAAGAGATGAAAGAAGAAGGAACGTTATCCGTTACGAAGCTGATTGAGAATACAACAGGTGAGATACCGATGGATGATATCAAGTTCACCTTTGTGTTGAGCAGAAAGAATGGGGACGTTTATGAAGCTGTCAAGAATGCGAACTATGTCATTCCAACAGGTGATGCAGAGAGTACATATAAGACAAATGAAGCGGGTGAATTTCAGGTAAAAGGAAATCAGACCGCGCTATTCAGGGAGCTGAAACAAAAAGAAACTTATAAGGTAGAAGAGAAACAGACGAATGTGGAATATAAGATTCTTACCAATGCACAAGAAGAAAAGCTTGATAAGAAGATACAATTCTCATTTACTAACGCCTATACACCAAAAGAAATTGCGGTTTATCTAAAGAAAATGAATCGTGATAAGGAAGCCTTAGAAGGAGCAGAGTTTACTTTGTATAGCGATGCAGAGATGAAAAATGCGATCGCAAGCTATACAAGCGGAAAAGCAGAAGGCTTGTTGATTAAAAAGCTGCGAGCAGGTACCTATTATCTGAAAGAAACGAAGTCACCAAAAGGCTATAAGTTGCTGGAAGAAAGCATCAAGATCGAGATCACAAGAGAAGAAGGAACAGGAAAGCTGTTTGTGAAGGTCAATGGGAAAGCAGCAGAGCAGAGTGAAGATGAGCAGATATATGTCATCACGAAGGAAGTAGGCGAAAGTGATGAAGTGCATATGGTCGTGTACAATGATAAGAACTTCTGGATACCAATCACAGGAGGAACAGGGATTGCAGTATTCATTGGAATTGCAATCATTGGCTGTGCAGGAGTATTGTTCGTGCTTAAGAAAAGGATGAGGAAAACGCATATCTAACATTTTATTTCATGTAAGTTAAAGGAACTTGGAGTTTCATTGGTGTGATAAAGATCATTCCAAAGTAATGAGATTCCAAGTTTTTTCATACACCTAAGAATATGCATATTAACAGACTAAAAAATACGTTATAATTGTATTTAATCTTAATAATGCTTATTTTATACAATAAATTGGAAAAGATGGTGAAAAAATGGCAGCAAATGAAAATCTTAAAAATTTTTATATTCTATTATTAGATTTAAAAGAACCGAAACAGATTGCATATTTTACCCAACATTTGAAGGTATCCACAAAGACGATATACAATTATTTAAAGGAGCTGGAATATGAGCTTCGTCCATTTGATCTTCATGTCGAAAAGCGAAGAGGTGAGGGGTATTTGCTAGTTGGTGCTGAGGATGAGCGAGATGTGTTTCGGCGTTATCTTGAAGAAACATATTTAACACAGGACTTCACTGACTTTCGCAGAAAAGAGTTATTAGAAAATCTTTTGATGAAAGATGAAACGGTATCTGTTCGCAAGCTGGTAGAGAAATATGATGTTGCGAAAAGCAGTATCGTCAATGATTTAGAATATGTAGATAAGGTATTGCAAAAGAATGAATTATTCTTAGTAAGAGATAAGAGTGGTACATATGTGAGCGGAAAGGAACAGCACATTCGCAGTGCAAAGCGTAACTATGTTTTTGAAAAGTTTAAAGAGAAGTTGTCTGCTAAGGAAAGCTATGATTTAAAAACATGCAAAGCAATTTTGGCAAATTATGTAGCGAAAAGATATATGGAAATTGCGGAAGAAATGATTACCTTTGTAAATGATAAACTTTCTTGTGAACTAATGGATGATATGTATTATTATCAGATTTTTATACAGTTTGCTATCTTTCTTGATCGTGTGGAAAAGGAACATCTTTTAATACAAACAACTTATCGTCCTGTTGTATCGGAACTACATCGGTTAAAAACTTATCCCGTGACATTAGAATTGGCACAATGGCTGAAGAATACCTATGGGATTGCTTTAAAAGATCAAGATGTACGTTGGCTGAATGCTCGGGTATCCGGTGTTTATCATGAAAATGATATACATAGTGTGAGTCGTAAGGCGGAAGAGATTAGAAGTCAGTTAAGTGAATTCATAGAAACGATTTCGGCGGTAGTAGGAGAAAATCTGAATGATGATGAGGAATTATTTAAAGGTTTACAGCAGCATGTTGTTCCTATGATGACACGCATTACGAATAAGATTAAGATTACCAATCCTTTTTTACCGCAAATAAAAGCACAATATCCGGCACTATTTAGTGTATTGGTCTTAGCTGCTTCCACCTTTGAGAATTCTTTGAATATTCATCTTTCAGATGATGAAATTAGTTTTCTATTAATCCATGTACAGGCTGCTATCGAACGCTATAATCTTTCTAAGAAAATTGCCATTGTAATTCATTCAAGCGGTGCGAATGCGGATTTAGTAGAACATCGAGTGAAACGCAATCTGCCACGTTTTGATGTTGTCGAAACCTTTAATTTAGATGATTTAAAACTATCCTATCTTGATGATTTTGATTTTATCATATCCACAGTAGAGATTGCTTATGATAAAAAACCTGTTATTTTGATTTCGCCACTGGTGGACGAATATGATGTTCATAAAATTAATCAGATATGTGCCGATACAAGCAAGCACAAAGAAAGTGTTAAAAATCTATTGTTAGAAACGTTGGATAAAGAAACCCTACTTTTAAAACAAGATTATGAGGATAAAGACACGGTCTTGGAAAAAATTCATACGATTTTTATGCGCAATGGTTATGTCAGTGAAGGTTTTTTGGCATCTATGAAAGAAAGAGAACGCATGGCACCTACGGAAATGGGAAATGGTTTAGCAATACCGCATGGGATTTCAAAGTATGTGAAAAAGGAAAAGATCCTCGTAATGACATTGAAAAAACCAATTGTATGGGATAAAGAGAAAGTAGACATCATTATTTGTCTGGCCTTTAATTTTGCGGATAAAGAACGTTCCAGAAAGTTGATTAGCAATATTTATCAGTTCATCAAATCCAAAGATACGATTCACCGCGTACGTGAATGTACAACAGAAAAGGCATTTTATGAAATTGTCAGAAGTCTTTAAATGGTCTTGCTACACCTTGTATTATCATTTAAGCTAACCGTTTGTTTTTTGTGTTTGTTAAATATAAGAAGCAGACGGTTTTTTATGTGTCCTAAGACTTACAAAAAACTATGAAGAGGATTGGCATATCGTAAAAAAGTTTCTCATGACATAATGTAGCTGTCAAAGGAGAGTGATGATATGAAGGATGAGGTGTTATTTCTAAAATCGCCATTGAAAGAAAAAATCTATGGAGGAAATCGCATCCAGAAAAAATTTGGCTTTTTAGAGGAGATGAATAAGAAAATTGGTGAATACTGGGCAATCAGTGCTCATGATAACGGTGTCAGTATCATTACCAATACGGCTTGCGAGGGGCAAAGCCTAAAAGAGGTTTATGAAAAGCATCGTGAATTATTTCATCACGATAAACGCGAACGGTTTCCTTTATTGGTAAAGATCAATGAGATTACCAGTCCGGTATCCGTACAGGTACATCCGGATGATGCATATGCGAAGGTACATGAGCATGACTTAGGGAAAGCTGAGTTTTGTTTATTTCTGGATGTGGATGATGGAACAAAATTAGTACGCGGACATCGTGCCAAAAGTCGTGGAGAGTTTCAAAAAATGGCACTGGAAAAGCGATGGGATGAGCTGCTCATACGTAAAGAGGTAAAAACAGGTGATTTTGTATATACACCGGCAGGTGTCGTACATGGCGTAGAAGGAAAGATGCTGATGGCAGAGGTCCAGCAAAGCAGTGATGTGACATATCGCATTTATGATTATGATAATGTAGATGTCAATGGAAAACCACGTGAATTGCATTTGGAAAAAGCCTTAGATGTTGTGACAATCCCACACGAAGAACCGATGGTAAAACCGCAAATTACAGAGCATGGACAAAATGAAATCCAACAGTATATCGACAATGCTTTCTTCCGCATTACGAAGTATGGCATACATGAAGCAGAGTGTATAGAAAATGAAACGTATTCCTTATGCTTGGTACTAGATGGCAAAGGCACATTAATTACAGGAGAAGCTACTTATGGTATCGGTGCAGGCATGAGCTTCATTATGACTTCGAATGCAAAACAGTATACGATCGATGGAAATCTTTCCTTATTGGTTAGTGAGCCAGGCATGGTGAAGGGGGAATAACGACATGTTTGATCAGCAGTTAACGTTTGTCAAGAAACAGTTTCAAACCAAAATGGAAGCAATTGATTTCTTGATTCAAAAAGCGATAGAAAGTAAGAAAGTGATAGGAGGTGAAGCATATAAACAATCGGTTTGCCAACGGGAAGAGGAATTCTCTACCGCAGTTGGTTATGATATCGCGATTCCGCATGGCTCCAGTCAAGATGTACAAGAATCCTTTGTCGCAGTCGCTACCTTAGAAGCTCCGCTGCATTGGGGTGATGAGCTGGTGAAGATGATCTTTCTGATTGGGGTTCCAGAGAATAAGCGAACAAAAGAGCATTTGCAAATATTAGCTTGGTTAAGCAGAAATCTAATGCATCAGGAGTTTCGTGAAGATATTCTGCATGCAGAAAATGAACAACAGTTATTCAACTGTTTGAAAAAACTGGAAACAGAGAAAGGAGATTAGCTATGAAGATTGTTGGCATTACCGCATGTCCAACAGGCATTGCGCATACATATATGGCGCAAGAGGCATTAGAAGAAGCAGGTCGTAAAAGGGGACATGAAATTAAATTAGAAACGCAAGGTGCGATGGGTGCTGAAAATGAAATCACTGAAGATGAAGTGGAAACGGCGGATGTTGTATTAATCGCGGTTGGTTGTGCTGTAGAAGGCATGGAACGTTTTGAAGACAAAATTGTTGTTGAGATTGATGTGGCGGATGCGATTAAAAATCCGCAGGCCGCAATCATGAAGTTAGAAGAAGCAGTAAAGTAAGCAACATAATAAAGAAAAGAGGAGAGTGAAACTATGAGTGTTGATTTTAAGAAAATTAAGAATTATCTGATGACAGGTATGTCTTACATGATTCCGATGACGGTTATCGGTGGTATCTTCTATGCCGGTTCTATTGCCTTTGGTGGTACAGCCGTGGCAGGTGAAGGTATGGTAATCAAAAACGAATTTCTATTGCATGTACAGGAAATCGGTGCAGCTGGTTTGTTTATGATGATTCCTGTATTAGCTGGTTATATCGCTTATGCCATTGCGGGGAAACCAGGTTTAGCACCAGGGCTGGTTGCCGGATATATTGCGAATACAGAAATTACAATTGGTGGTAATGCAGTAAAAACTGGTTTTTTAGGAGCATTGGTGTTAGGTTTTATGACTGGATATATCGTACGTTATATGAAGAAAATTCATTATCCGGACTTAATTAAAACGGTTGTACCAATTCTGATTATTCCGGTTGTGACATCTTTTATCGTATGTATCTTCTATATGTATATCTTAGCGAATCCAATCGGTATGGCAATGGGCGGTATCGAAAGCTTCTTAACTAGCTTATCCAGTGGCAGTAAAGTAGTGCTTGGCATCATCATGGGTATGATGGTTACAGTTGATATGGGCGGACCGGTAAATAAGACCGCTTGCTTGTTCTCCATCGGTATGATGGCAGAAGGTCATTATGAATTCTTTGGTATCTGTGCGGTTCCAATTTGTACTGCCCCATTAGGTATGGGTCTGGCAACTTTATTATCAAAGAATAAATATACACAGGAAGAACGTGATGCAGGTAAGGCTTCCTTGTTCATGGGATTGATTGGTATTTCTGAAGGGGCAATTCCATTGGCAGTTGCAGATCCGGCAAAAGTTATTCCATCCATTATGGCCGGTGGTGCTGTTGGCGGTGCTATTGCGGCAGTTACCGGTGTTAAGGATTATGCGCCACATGGCGGACCTATTGTATTACCGATCATTGATGAAAAAGTTTGGTTTGTCATTGCTATTATCGTCGGTACGATCGTGACAGCCTTACTGGCAAATGTATTAAAAAAGCCAATTGTTGAAAAAGCAGATAAGGAAGCTGCTTAGAACGATATGAAACACGCATTGATTATTGGTGCAGGAAGATTAGGCAAGGGTTTTATTGGGGAAACTCTTGCGAATGCAGAAGGATGGAAAACGACATTTATAGATATTGACGAAAACGTCATTGAGGCAATGAAAAATAAGGGGTATTACGATGTGTGTGTACATCGCGAAACACGCATTGAAGAGCATCGCGTTCGCGGTTATGATGCTTATACATGGAAACAAAGTGGGGCAATGGAAAGTGTAATCGATGCCGATGTCATTTACTTTGTCATTTACCCAGAACAAATACCGCAGGCTGTATGCACTGTCTGTGAAGGGCTGTATCGTAGAAAACAGCAACAGCCTGATAAGAAGCTTTGTATGATCTTTATCACAAATAAAAATCATTTAATGAAAGATATTGAGCAGATGTTTTATGAACATTTGCCAGAAGAAACACATGCCTGGTTTCAGGAACAGGTTGTCTTACGCGATTCTATCGTGCGAAGAAGTACAGATGCCCAAAGCAATGCGGCCTTAAATATTCGTACGACAGCGGTATTATCCTTACTGATCCAGCAACCCTTAAATGTTGATCTATCAGCGATTGAGTGGATGGAAACATGTGATCAATTAGAGCTATTAAAAGATGTAAAGGTGTTTGTGGTAAATGGTCCACATGCTGCCAGTGCTTTTCTGGGATATTATAAAGGCTATGAAACTATTAATGAAATTAGTAGTGATGAAGAAGGGGCAGCCTTTATTAAGGAAGTAGAAAAAGAGATAACAGAAGGTGTCTTACAGCATTATCCACTAACGAAAAAGCAGTTGTATAATTTAAGTCATTTCCCTGCGGCGAAAGGTGAAATGGTAGATTATATTTATCGTGTGGCGTATGATCCAATTCGCAAATTGACCAAAGGTGATCGTTTAGCCGGCAGTGCTGCTATGTGTTATGCGCATGGATTGCCTTATGACGCGATAGCCAAAGCGATGGCATATGGTTTTCTCTACGATGAGCCTAGAGATAAACAAGCAGTGGCATTACAAAAAAGCATTCATGAGGAAGGTATCTTACAGACGATTGTAAAACTTACTGGTTTTGCTAAAGAACATGAAGTTACCAAACGCATCTTATATTACTATGAACAATTGAAAAAAGCATAGATGAAGTGGCTCTTGTTATTCAAGAGTCATTTCACTGTTAGAAAGGAGCGTAATTATGCGGGTAGTGAAAATTGTAGCAATGGATGTAAATCGTTATTTTGAAAACCTGAAAAAAGGGCTTTATGATGAGGTGAAGAAACATCAAAAGAATCTACGTTATGAGGATATTCAAGAAGGTTTCTGTTTTGAGGATTCCTATGGCACCTTATGTTGTCTGCGTAGATGTGATAATCAAAGTATTTTTCAAATGGAGAAGCAATATCCTGGTATGATACAAATACTCGTTCATAAAATTGAACCTTTCGATGAAAAGTATCGTGTTCTTTATGAAGAAAAAATCACCCATACAACTATTCGTAATAAGCTGGTTTATGCATGGCGAGCCAGAACATCACAGGCACGTTTTACCATGATGGAGGCATTAACAACCTTTATCGATAAAGCACAATAAAACACGCAGAACTTGCGTGTTAAATAAAATGTTAATGTTTCACAAGGCTTATACATGATTTGTATGCATAAAATCAGCAAATGCTTTTTGTAGATTATGAAGGTTGAGGTAATCATAGAACTGTTCATGGGATAAATCTTTATGGTATTCATCTACGATATTGCTTACATAGTTGGCAAAGATATAAGGAATGCCACTTTGTGTTCTTATATAATGAATATGCCAGCTATCTTCGTTTGCTGTTACACTTACCGATGCTGTATCAACACCCATATCACCCCATATATCATCTGTGAAGATATCGGTGTAAAAGGGTATGTTATTTTGTTTTAAGGTTTCATGAAATGAAGCTAAATCTTGTACTGTCATGTTGTGTTCCTTCTTTTCTTGCTCATTATAATCGTACAATTAAAAAAGTACAAGTATTCTGTAAGAGGAAACGAAAAAGATGATGGGAAAGATAGAAATGGGGGTATACTATGTTGTGTATTTTGAGGTACGAAAAGTCTTGCTAGTAATAATTGTTAGCATGAATGTTAGATAGATTGTTAGCAAGATTAAAATAGTTCTTCTTTTCTTATAAAGATAATAAGCACAAAAAATTCACTTTTATTAGTTTTTAATATCGAATCATGATGTTTTATGTAAATAAAGTAGAAAAAATCAATTTATCATATAACTATAGTAAGCAAAACATGCTTTCTTGCTACTAATGATTGTTAGATAGATAGTTAGCAAGATGTTAGCAAGGATATTTATGATTGAGAGTAGAACCATTAAATTTTAAAGAGAATATGTGGATGATATAAAGTATGCAGTTATTGCATTTGCGAATGCTGATGGAGAAAAATTTATATAAGAATGATGACATTGTTACAGTAGGTGGTTTAATAGGTATTTCCGTCTTATGTAATCAACACTTCGTAATTGTTTTTTAGCGTTTAAAGATCATAGAAAAAGGAATACTAAAGAATAACAACAAAAGGAAAAGGATTAATTTCTGTGCAATACAGAAATCAATCCTTCGTAACTGCTTGATTTAGCCTATTTACTTTAAGTCCAAATAATTGAGTACACTTCAAAGTGACTACTTTTTACTATTTCGATAATCTTTTACCATACAAAAGACCTAGCACTTCTTCACACGTTTCCGCTGCGGATATCTGCTCTATAAATTCATTAGCACTGATGAGATGATACAAATCCTTTAAAAGTTTTTTCATGATTTCCTTCTGTTCAAAAGATACTGCCGTAAAGAAGATGACACGCACCATATCTTCTTTCCAAAGAATAGGTTCTTCTAACGTGATAAGAACAATTGCGGTATGATTTACAAAAGTATCAAGTCCATGGGGAATGGCAATACCATTGCCAATTTCTGTAGAAGATATCTTTTCACGATTTAAGACACTTTGATAGAAGTCTTCGGTTATGTATCCCTTTTTTCGTAAGATATCATTTGCGGTTTTTAAAATTTCTTCTTTTGATTTACATTTCTGTTTCACTAAGATCGTATCACTGCTGATGGCTTGCAACAGGGAATAAAAGCGTGATTCCTTGACATCACGTATCAGCTTATCGTAGGTCTGCTTAATTTTTTGAATATCATTGCTGTCAGCTAATGGAGAAATGACGACTGAAGGTAAATCTGTTGATACTTCCATTGTTGAAATGATGAAATCAAAATCATGCAAGTATTTTTCTTTCAAATCTTGTATGTTGATTAATTCAATGACATCAAAGGTAGGCAGATTGATCTTAATTTGATTCTCAATCAATAAGGCATTCGCTAAGTTGCAGTTATACACAATGGCAATTTTTTTTGATAAGTTATGTCGTTCTAATGCTGCCTGAAAGTGAATGAGGATAAACCCGATTTCATCATCGGACAAGGTATACCCTAATTTCTTTTCCAGCACGCTGGAAGCAAGGGAAATGACACTGAACATGGCGGTAAACTGCTGCTTGATCTGAAGCAAAAAAGGATTGGTAATCTTAATGTTGTTTTTTAAGCGGGCAATCATAGGGACAAAATGATTAGATAAACCAGTCTTTAACAGCTCATCAGACATAAAGTCTACCGAGAAGATATCACCAATGGAAGTTATCAGTTCATTCACAATATCCTGTACAATAGGAGAATAGCCATCCTTGGCTTTTTGATCTTCATGATACACACCGGCAATCCTTGCATTTACCCAGCGAATATCTCGATCATTCATCGTAATGCCATGCGCATCTTTTAACCATTGGGTAATCTCCTCTGTGATAGGATAGGTCTTTAATATGTGCAGTTCGGTAACAACCGGACGGGCAGGTGCTTCTGTAATTCCATAACCTTTGCGAATTCTTGAGATAAAGATCGCATAGGTGACAAAAATCTGATTATAGTAATTGGTATCCAGATGAAAATTTAATTTATCCTGTGCCATCTGAATCATCTGACGACTGATGTTTTGACTTTCTTCATCCACATAACGAGATAAGATTGCCTGACAAGTCTTGCGGTCAATGACTTTATCTTGTTGCGACAAGGCCATGAGTTCATTGAAAATAAACTTCCGCTTGGCACTGCGAATCCGCTGTTCCTTACCGATGATGCGGGTCCCGCTTTTATCACGTTGTAAATAAAGATCCTGTTGCGAAAGATGCTGTTCGATTTTCTCCAAATCTTTCACGATGGAAGTGGAACTGACACAATAGGCATCCGACAGACGACGCACCGACACACATTCATCTTTCATCAATAATTTTTCAAGAATTTTATGTTGACGATTTTTACTTGTGGGTGTTTCATCTAAATCCTGCTGTATCGCTTCACGTAGCTTTGCGCGCTCTTCCATACTGCCTTCTAAGCGTATGCCAACACCATGGCGTGAAATTAACGCTACCTGATGATTTCGCATATAGTAGCGTAAATCGTTGATATAATTGGAGATGGTTTTGCTGGATACCATGAGCTTTTCGGCATAGTAGCTGGTCTTGTGGAAGTCTTCTTCTTCCAGCAGAAGATTAAGAAACAGCGTTAATTTCGATGATTTCATTGTGATTCTCCTTTCAGAATAAGGAATAGAGAAATCCCTAAGATATCATAAGATGAAATCTTGGAATCGGCTATTGCAAACTCTTTCCAGATGTTGTGGAAAAAAAGATACACGAACACGTGCAGTATCACTATCATAACATTTTTTTATGACATTTAAAGGGAGTTTTTGCATAAATACAGCATAATTTCTTGAAATCTTTCCCCTATAGGGGAAAGCATGGTGCCGGTAATTGCCGGTGTTTTTTTATTTCCGGAAGTTGTAGAAAAGAGTTGGTATTTCGCAAAAAAATTTCCCCTTTTACAATAGGGGCGTAAGAAAGGAGCGCAAGACAATGAGCAAGGAAATTCTGAAACTGAAATCCATGATGAAAGAGAAAGCATATGGCGGTACGCAGATTGCTGAATATTTGGGTTTAGCCCAAGATACCCATCAACGCATTGGTGAATATTGGATGATCAGTGCCCATGAACATGGAGAAAGCAGAATCTTACAAGAACCTTTTCAAGATATGCGTTTGAGCGAAGTGTATGAACAGCATCGTGAGTTGTTTGCTAATAGTAAACAGGAACACTTTCCCTTGTTAATCAAGATGAATGATGTATCATCCTCTCCATCCTTACAGGTACATCCCGATGATGCTTATGCACAAGCACATGAACATGCCACAGGAAAAAGTGAATTCTGTTTGTATCTGAAAACAGCACCGAACACAAAGCTCATCTATGGGCATACGGCCAAAACCAAAGAAGCCTTCTTGCAACGTATTGCCCAGGGTGAAATTGATGATTTGGTAATACGCAAACCAATTCATGATGGAGATGCTGCGTATATTCCTGCCGGTATCTTACATGGATGTGAAGGAAAGATGCTTGTGTATGAGGTTCAACAAAATTCTGATATCACATATCGCATTTACGATTATGACAATACGGATGCTTTCGGAAATAAACGACCTCTGCAAATTGCCAAGGCAGCAGATGTCGTATGCATCCCTCATAAAGATGCCCCACTTACTCCTACAATACAAAAAGAAAAAGCCTTTACCTGTATT
This sequence comes from Longicatena caecimuris, assembly GCF_018406465.1. Taxonomy (GTDB): domain Bacteria; phylum Bacillota_I; class Bacilli_A; order Erysipelotrichales; family Erysipelotrichaceae; genus Longicatena; species Longicatena caecimuris. Next base: position 2,990,965 of record NZ_AP024510.1, on the reverse strand, counting down.
ACGTATTGTGACAATGACATCTTCACCATTCGTCAATATCAGATACAGGAAGCTGTGGACATCGTAAATGAAAGCTATGCATTGTTAACGATTCTTCAGGGTCAGGGATTACTTGAAACCAAGCAGGAAACACTGGATGTCAAAGCGGGAGATAATCTCATTGTCACATCACTTGCCAAGCGCTACACCTTGCAAGGGAGTATGCAAGTGATGGTTGCCATACCGAAGGAAAAGAGGTGAAACATGTGTTTACAAAGGAGATAGTAAACGTCAGTGATCAACAGTTTCAAGATAAAAGGGAAGTCATTTCTTATCTTGCGGACCTTGCGGATAAAGCGGGTAAGATTACCGATAAAAAAAGTTATGTTGAGGCTGTTTTGAAACGCGAAGAAGTAGTATCTACAGCCATTGGCTACAGCGTTGCCATACCGCATGGCGAAAGTGATGCGGTTAAGGATACCTTCGTGGCTTGTTTAAAGCTGAATCATCCTTTGCAATGGGATGAGGAACAGGTAAATTTGATCTTTATGATTGGAGTTCCATTAGCAAGCCGTAATGCAGAGCATTTGCGAATATTGGCAATGCTAAGTCGCCATTTGATCAAAGCGGATTTTCGCCAACAATTACAAGATGCGAAAACCAGTGAAGCATTTTATGACTGTATTTCCGTATTAGAAGAGGAATAAACGATAGGAGGAAAAAGAAATGAAAATCGTTGCCGTTGCCGCATGTACCACAGGTATTGCGCACACGTACATGGCACAGGAAGCCATTGAACAGGAATGTAAGAAAAGAGGTTATGACTACAAGGTAGAAACCCAAGGGGGCATGGGTATTGAAAATGAACTGGAGGAAGATGATATCGCCAGTGCAGATGCTGTCATTTTGGCAGTAGCCATCGGTATCGAAGGGGAAGAACGTTTTGAAGAAAAAGAAGAGGAAGGCAAGGTCATCACGATTGATCCTTCTGTAGTAATCAAAAATCCTGCTGAGATCATTGATCAGGCAGAAAAGCTCTAAAGAAGAGGAAAGAGAGGAAATCCTATGTTTAAAAATATTGGAAAAGATTTGGTAAAGGCGTTTAATACCGGTGTTTCATATTTTCTTCCAGCCGTTGTTATCGGTGGTGTCTTCTTAGCCATCGCCTTAGCAACCGGAGATGCCGGTGCCGAAGGAATGAAAGTCACCAATCCTTTCATGCAGAATTTGAATACGATTGGTTCTGCCGGTATGGCCATGATGATTCCTATGCTAGCTGGTTATATCGCTTATTCACTAGCTGGGAAACCGGGCTTAGCACCTGGTATGATTGCCGGTTATATCGCTAACAATCCCGTTGGTGAAAATAGTGTATCTACCGGTTTCTTAGGTGCGATGATCATGGGTATCTTTGTTGGTTATGTATGCAAATGGATCAAATCATGGAAGGTGAACACAACCATTAAAAGCATCATGCCAGTCTTGATCATTCCTATTCTATCAACACTGATTTGCTGTTTAGCTTATATGTATATCTTAGTTGGTCCATTAGGTGCTTTGATGAAAGCCTTGACCACGATGTTAAGCAATATGCAGGGCGGCAGCGCTATCCTGTTAGGAATCGTTATTGGATTGATGACAGCCTTTGATATGGGTGGACCTATTAATAAGACAGCTTCAGCATTTACCATGGCATTGATGGCAGAAGGTATTTATGGACCAAACGGTGCTTTCCGTGTTGCGGTTGCCATTCCTCCACTTGGACTAGCTTTATCAACATTCATTTCACGTAAAAAATATGATGATGCTGAAAAACAATTAGGTATTACCGCAGCCTTTATGGGATTGATTGGTATTACCGAAGGGGCAATTCCATTTGCTGTTAAGGATATCAAACATGTATTGCCAGCAATCTGTTTAGGTAGTGCGGTAGGTGCCGGCTTAGCAATGATGCATGCAATTGACTGTTATGTTCCTCATGGCGGTATGATCGTTGTAGCAGCTACCAGCAAGCCGCTGTTATACACCTTAGATATGGCAATCGGTGTCGTTGTGACAGCCATTGCATTGATGTTTATCAAACCGAATTTAGAGGATAAGAAAAAGAAAGCAGAAGCCAAAGCGGTAGAAACGAAATAGGGGAATCTTATGGCAAATGCAGTCATTCTTGGTGCAGGTAGATTGGGGAAGGGGTTTCTTGGAGAAACCCTTGCCAATGCACCACGCTGGCATACAACATTTTTAGATAAAGATGCCGGTGTTATCCAAAAACTAAATGAAACAGGCAGTTACCATGTGCAGGTCTATCGCAAGGAGTGCATAGAAGAACATGAGGTAAGCGGCTATGAGGCATATGAAACCCTGCTAGAGCCACAGGATTGCCATGCCATCGTATATGCCGATCTCTTGTTTCTTAGCATCTATCCCCAAGATTTTCCTGAGGCTATCGCATATGTAAAAGAAATCTTTAAGATGCGGGCAAAGACAAATCCCAATCAAAAGCTGAGCATGCTTTGTTTAACAAATAAAAACGGCATGATACCAATGATTCAAGATGCCTTTGTAAAAGATATGAACGAAGAGCTGCTGTCCTGGTTTATGCATCAGGTCGTCATACGGGATACTATCATTCGCCGCAGTACCGATGCCGATGATCATCGCTCGCTAAACATTCGTTCAACGGCAGTCTTGTCCTTATTGATACAACCGCCATTAACGATTGATATCGCAGATATTGAGTGGTTAGAGTTATGTGATGATATCGCCATGTTAAAGGATATTAAAGTATTCCTTGTGAATGGTCCTCATGCAGCCAGTGCTTATCTTGGTTGGTATCGAGGTTATACGACCATTAATGAACTATTGGAAGATGAAGATGGAGCAGCCTTTATTCAGGAAGTTACCAAAGAAATACGTGCCGGTATCCTGCAACAGTATCCCATCAGTGAAGAGCAGTTGGATAAGTTAAGTGTCTTTCCGAAAGCAAAAGGAGATATGCCGGATACGGTTTATCGGGTAGGAAAAGATCCACTGCGTAAGCTTAGCTATGATGATCGCTTATGTGGCAGTGCCCGTATGTGTAAAGCGCATCACTTACCTTATGAACATATCGTACAAGCGATTGCGTATGGTTTGCTTTATGATGAAAAAACGGATGAAGCTGCTATGCAGATGCAGATGCTCATTCAAGAAAAAGGCATCATTGAAGCGGTTCATCAAATATGCGGTTTCTCTTATCAAGAGGATTTGTTAAAGGAAATTTGTTCATGGTATGTACGTTTAAAAAATAAGTAATTCTTGCCCCTAAGAGCCAAGTGATGAGGAAAGATGAATATGAAAGTGAAAGTAAATGTCCATGTAAATGCGGCAGCTATCTATCGCATTTTATTAAAAGAGCTGCAAAAGGATATCAAACAACAGGTGAAGCTTGCGAAGCGTCCTGCCCAGCTGCATCAGGGCTATTCGTATACTCAAAAGCTAAAGTTTCATGATAAGGAATATCGCATTCCGGTAACAATAGAAGCACTACAGGAAGCACAATATTACAAGGTAAAGAGCCAATACCCTAAATATACACAGACAATTTCTTATCGCTTACAGCCATTGGATGAAAACTATACCTGTATCATCTATCAAGAAAAACTGCATGATGTGCATTTCGGTATTCGATTGCTAAGCTTTCTGAAAGGACATTTGTATCGCATGAAAATTGTTCAATATCTTCATCATTTGGAAGATGAGGCAAAGAAACAAAATGAAATTCATAGGAATCGAAAAGGAGAATAAAGATATGCTGATGAATATGCAAGAGCTGTTAACAATCGCACAAAAACATCATTTCGCGATTCCTGCCTTCAACATCGGCAGTCTGGAAATATTAAATGCTGTGAAGGAAGAAAGTGAAGCCTTACAAGCACCTGTGATTTATGAGATTCATCCTGATGAGCTTGCCTATTTGAAAGAACCTTTTATGAAAACGGTTCTGGAGGTTGCCCATACGACAAGTGTTCCCTGTGTCATCCATTTGGATCATGGCGCTAATCGCCAACAGATATTGCAAGCATTGCGTTGTGGTTTCACTTCCGTCATGATCGATGCATCCTCGTATCCTCTAGATGAAAACATCCGGCGAACAAAGGATATCTGTGAGCTTGTAAAGCCTCAGCATGTATCCGTGGAAGCTGAATTAGGAACGATAGGTGCGATTAGCAAGGAGCATGTCAGTGACATTCAATATAGTGATCCGGTAGCGGTGAAAACATTTGTGGATAAAACAGGTGTGGATACTTTAGCAGTTGCGATTGGCACTGCCCATGGCATTTATCCCACAAATTATAAACCAACGTTAAGGCTGGATGTTTTAAAAGCCATTCGCGAACAGGTGAACATCCCTTTGGTATTACATGGAGGCAGCAGCAACCCGGATGAAGAGATAACTCAGGCCGTCGCCTTAGGAATTTGTAAGATCAATATTTCCAGTGATGTAAAAACAGCATTCTTTACTGAAACAAAAAGATATTTAGCGCTTCATCCAGATGCATATGAGCCAAATGCGATATTTCCTTCGGCCATTCAGGCGGCGCGAAGTGTCATCGCTAATAAGATGCGTCTGTTAAACACCGTTGGGAAAGCATATTTATACAAATAAGCATATGCTTATCAAGCGTAACGGTGAAACATACAAAATAGGTAAAAAGAGGAGAAGAAAGATATGGAAAAGTTACCAATTAAAAAAGTAGTGGAAGGACTATTAAAATTACAAGATTCAGGAGATAGTGCAACGTTATTAGGCATAGGGCCAATGTCACCTAATTTATTACAGGCAAGTTTTGAAATCGCTAGAGATTATGATTTCCCTTTGATGTTCATTGCCAGTCGTAATCAGGTAGATGCCGATGCGTTAGGTGGCGGCTATGTGAATGGCTGGGATCAGAAACGTTTTAATGAAGATATTCGCAAGGTTGCGAATGAAGTAGGCTTTGATGGTTTGTACTATTTGTGTCGTGATCATGGTGGACCTTGGCAAAGAGATAATGAGCGTAATGCCCACCTGCCAGAAGAAGAAGCAATGAAATTAGCTCGTCAGTCTTACTTAGCTGATATTGAAAATGGTTTTGATTTATTGATGATCGACCCAACGAAGGACCCATTTGAAATTGGTAAAGTCATTCCTTTGGATGTGGTATTAAGTCGTACGGTTGATTTAATTGCCTATTGTGAAGAAGAACGTAAAAAACGCGGCTTACCGGAAATTGGCTATGAAGTTGGTACAGAGGAAACCAATGGTGGTTTAACTTCGACAGAAAAGTATCATGAATTTATCGAAAAGCTGGAAAAAGAATTAACTGCCAAAGGATTACCAATGCCAACTTTCATCGTTGGTCAGACAGGTACGTTAACAAGAAAAACAGAACAGGTAGGAACCTATAATTTCCATAACGCCTATGACCTAGCACAGATGGCGAAACAATATGGTGTAGGACTTAAGGAACATAATGCGGATTATTTGGATGATGTAACCTTACTGGAACATATTCCGGCAAATGTAACTGCCAGCAATGTAGCCCCACAGTATGGTACAGAAGAAACCCGTGCTTACTTAAAGCTGTGTGATGTAGAAAAAATCTTAGAAGAGGAAGGTTTGCTTGATGAAACTTCGGATTTAAGAAATACTTTGTTGGTAAAAGCAATCAAAACAGAACGTTGGAGAAAATGGATGATGGGAGAACAGCGTAATCTACAGGTAGAGGATATCTTAAAAGATGAAGCATTATCCTTAGAAATTCTTGATATCTCCGGTCATTATGCATTCAATGATGAAGATGTAAAAAAAGAATTACAGCAGCTTTATGCGAATTTGGCAAAATTCCATATCGATGGACAGCGCTTTGTTGTTGATCACATCAAACGTCCTTTACAGCAGTATGCCGAATGCTACAACCTAAAGGGAGTTACCAGCCGTATTCGTAAAGCCATTGAAAAATAATCTTAGGAGCTGGAAGCATCTTTCAGCTCTTCCTTTATAAACAGGTGTATCATGAGGAAGTATATGTATAACAACATGACAACAAGAAAGAAGGTAAGTTATGGATAAACAGGAATTAGTAGAACATGCCAGACAAATACGTAAGCATATTTTAAAACAGGTCTATACGGCACAAAGTGGACATCCGGGTGGAAGTCTGAGTGCAACAGATCTTGTGACGGCATTATATTTTCAAGAGATGGATATCACAGAAGCGAATGTAAACAGCATCGATCGTGATCGTTTCGTCTTAAGTAAAGGACATGCATCTCCTTTGTTATATGCGGTATTGTGTGAAAAAGGACTTCTTGATGAACGTGAATTATTGACATTTCGCAAGATAAACTCACGATTACAAGGACATCCCAACATGAAATATGTTGCCGGTGTTGATATGTCAACTGGCTCATTAGGTCAAGGAATCTCTGCAGCTGTTGGCATGGCACTGGGCAATAAGCTTGCCCAAAACCATCATCGTGTCTATGCGTTATTGGGCGATGGAGAATGTCAGGAAGGTGAAGTTTGGGAGGCTGCCATGGCAGCTGCACAGTATCAGCTGGATAATTTATGTGTCATCGTTGATCATAACCGTTTGCAGATTGATGGTGAGGTGGCAAAGGTTATGAATGTTGATTCTTTAGAAGAAAAATTTAAGGCATTTCATTTCCATGTTTTGACGGTAGATGGTCATGCGATGGATGAAATCTTATCGGCTTTATCAAAAGCTAGAGAAAATAAGGGAAGACCAACAGCCATCATTGCCAATACCGTGAAAGGAAAAGGCGTGTCCTTCATGGAAAATCAAGCAGGCTGGCATGGAACAGCCCCCAATAAAGAACAGTATGAACAAGCAATAAAGGAATTAGGAGGTGAGGCATAATGGCAAAGTGTGCAACAAGAGAGGCCTATGGAAAAGCGTTGGCACAGCTCATACAAGAGAATGAGCGAGTTATTGTTTTAGATGCGGATCTGGCAGGAAGTACCAAAACAAGCGAAGCGAAAAAGGTTTGTCCACAGCGTCATTTTGATGTTGGTATAGCGGAAGGAAATATGATGGGCATTGCGGCAGGTTTAGCGGCAAGCAAGTATATCGTCTTTGCGTCCAGCTTTGCGATGTTTGCGGCAGGAAGAGCCTTTGAACAAATTCGTAACAGCATTGGTTATCCTCATCTAAATGTGAAGATTTGCGCTACCCATGCAGGTCTAAGTGTAGGGGAAGATGGTGCTAGTCATCAGTGTAATGAAGATCTGGCATTAATGCGTGTGATTCCGGGAATGACAGTGATTCAGCCTTGTGATGAAGAGGAAACCAAACAGGCTATTCGAGCAGTAGCTAACATAGATGGACCTTGTTATGTTCGTCTTGGCAGAGGCAAAGTAGAGAGTGTATATGATGCATCTTATACATTTGAAATTGGGAAAGGCAATGTTTTACGTAAGGGGAAAAAGGTTGCCTTAGTGGCGAGTGGTATGATGGTACAAGAAGCTTTAAAAGCAGCTGCTATGTTGGAGGAAGCCCCTACTGTGGTAAACATTTCAACCATAAAACCATTAGATACCGCCTTAATAAAAGAATTGGCAAAAACCCATGATACGATCATCACTTGTGAAGAGCATAGTGTGATTGGCGGTTTAGGAAGTGCAGTATCGGATGTTGTGGCAAGCAGTGCGCATGCCTGTGTTGTAAAACATATCGGTGTACAGGATACCTTTGGAGAAAGTGGCGATGCACAAGCTTTATTTGAAAAGTATGGCATCAACGCAAAGGCAATTGTTAAAGCGGTACAGGATAGATAAGAGCATAGGAATATTAGAGAACATAAGCTGTGTGGTATGTAAGGCTTATGTTCTCTTTTCTATTTCACTTAAGTAGTTCTTTTAGAAACGAAGAACTCAATGGCGGATGTTTTTGTATAACATAGACAAAACAGTAATTGATAAACGTTTGATCTACATATACATGTATAAATAATAGGTGTTAATAAATAAACAGGTGAAATTATGTATAAAGAAACCCTTTACATTCCTATCTGTAATGAATAATTGTATAATAGATTAGAATCAAAAAGAATAGAAATTTCAGAGGGAGAAAGAAATGAAGAAAAAAGTATTATTCGCAGCAATGCTTTCAGCTACGCTGCTTGGCGCTACACAGGCGGTGAAAGCACATCCGGGAAGAACTGATGGAAATGGTTGTCACACCTGTCGTACCAATTGTGAAAAATGGGGATTGGCATATGGAGAATACCATTGTCATAATGGTAATAGCTCTGCATCTAGTTCGAATTCATCTAGCAATCAAACGAAACCGTCTACGAATACAACGACAAATAGTTATACCACGAGCAAGCCAACGGTCACTAAGCCAAAAATTGATTATAAAGCTATTGGTAAAAAAGAAGGTTATGCAGCTAAGATAAAGGAGCCAAACAGAAACTTAAAAAATATAAAGTATAAATACAAAGATAGTAATTATCGATCGGCATTTGACAAAGCATTTTTACAGGCTGAAAAAGAGTTACGTAAGAAAAGTGAAACGTTAGCCAAACAAAATGGGGAAAAAGATGCAATAACGACTGAAAAATATCAATTAGCAACTTTGCCTAAAAATATTATAAAAGAAGTATATACAAAACATTATAAAGAAGCATACGATGCAAAAGAAAAGCTAAAGCTGAATGAAATATATGCTATGGCAGACAAAGATGCTTTTACGAACATATATAATGAAGAGGAAGCAAAACGTAGTTTTGATTTAAAAAAATTTAGCAAACATTATATAAGCGAATACAATACTTATCGTGAGAACTACATCAAGGAGAAAAAGAATTTTTTAGAAATGAGTAAGACAAATGGTAAAGAAGACGCCAAAGAACATGAGGATAAAAATTACCAGTTTTTAGATTCTGTAAAAGATACGAAATTCTATAAAGAAGCGAAAGCGGCATATGATGCTTCTTATGATGATAATCTTGTGGAAGTAAATCCGATAGAATCAGCAATCATTTTAGGTGTTTTCATTATCATCATTTATGTTATTGTTCGTAAAATTAAAAAAATCATTAAGCGAAGAAAATTAGCAAAAGGATAAACATAAAAAGACTGTTTACATTGATATAATCCCATTAAAGTAACAACGTCAATACAGAAAACGTTGTCCACGGAGAGAGTGTAAAATAAACTGTGTAAGTTAAGAGCGTACGACTTAACGATACACAGTTTTTATATGCTTATGATACAATAAAAGAAAGTAGAGGAAATAACATATGGCAAGAATAAAAAGAGATCCAAAAACAGTAGCACTCGCGCAAGAAATCGCAAAACAATTTGATCCACAATCAGCAGAAGATGCAGATGAAGCACTCAAAGAACTTTTTGGTCCGATATTTGAATCGTTGCTCCAAGGTGAGATGAGTCATCATTTAGGATATGAGAATAATAATAAAGAATATAAACAAACGCAGAATCGTAGAAATGGATATGGTCAAAAAACTGTTCATACTACAAAGGGAGATATCACGATAGATACACCAAGAGAGGGTGATGGCTCTTTTGAGCCACAGCTGATATCAAAACGACAAAGAGATGTTTCAGGAATAGAAGATAAAGTATTAGCGATGTATGCACGAGGAATGAGTCAACGTGATATATCAAAAACAATAGAAGATATCTATGGATTTTCAATTTCTCATGAAATGGTATCCGATATTACAGATGCCATATTACCAGAACTAGAAGAATGGCGAAATAGACCATTAAAGAAGTGCTATGCCTTCTTGTTCGTAGATTGTATGTATGTGACATTGCGTAGTGGCTATGAGGCGAAAGAATGCGCTGTATACACGATATTAGGCTACGATTTGAATGGGCATAAAGATATCCTTGGATTATGGCTTAGTGAAAGCGAGAGTAAGAATTATTGGATGCAGATATTTGATGAATTGAAAGCACGAGGGATAGAAGATGTTTTCTTTATGTCGATGGATGGAGTTAGTGGACTGGAAGAAGGAGCCAAAGCAATATTTCCTAAGATCATTGTTCAAAGATGTATCGTACATCTGATCCGCAATTCCATTAAATACGTCCCTAGTAAGGATTATAAAAAGTTCACACAAGAATTAAAGAAAGTATATGGGGCACCAAATTTAAAAGCGGCAGCGGCAGCCTTTGAATCTTTTTGTCGAACATGGGAACAGTATCCTGGAGCTATTGAAGTATGGAAAAGGAACTTCAAATTTGTAGAACAATTATATGATTATGGAAGTGATGTACGACGTATTATGTATACCACTAACGCGATAGAGTCGATCAATTCAAGTTTTCGCAAAGTAACGAAAAAAGGCGCCTTTCCAAATGAAAACGCCTTATTCAAATTATTATACTTACGCTGTACAGAGCTAGAAAAGAAATGGAATAACGGAACCATTCACGATTGGTCAAAAGTGTTGAATCAACTTATGGTTAATGAAATTTTTACATCTCGTATTGAAAAATATCTTAAATAGATGTCTTAATCAATTTTACTTACACACTTTTCTTGACAAACCCTCCACGGAGGTGGAATCATATCACATCGGTGAGCAGTCTTTTACTTTGTAAATTTTATTTTATTATGCTTGAAATAGTTTCATGCTGGCGATAAGGTGATGATTCGCCAATTCATCATCAATCACCTTTTTCATCTTCTTTCGGATTTTCCATATAAGTGTCATAGCAACAATAGATGGCTTCCTTGTTTATCTTTTTTGCATAATCTTTTATGTTCATATTCATTCATACCTCTCTATGAGTTTATCATATCCTTTCTCTTGAATTCATACAATAAAGATATCGAAAGATTTAGACTTCTTTCTTGCGTTTTAAATGAATTTGGCAGTCCATACTAACAAAAGCAACCAAGAGAAATCATATGCTATATGGAAACGGATGGTGAAGATATGAAATATCGTTTAAATAAACAGGTGACAAATATCATGAAAAGCGCAGGTGAAGAGGCGCGTGATATGGGAAACAACTATATAGGAAGCGAGCATTTATTACTGGCAATCTTAAAAGATAGTGAGACTCAGTTATGTCAGTTAATCAGTGCACAGGGTGTTTGTTACTATCAGATGAAAGAAGATTTAATGGTACTATTTGGCTTGCGTGATCAAAGTGTGGATGAAATCCAGATCACCCAGGTCGTCGATGATATCTTAGAGCGTGCCATGCAGATTGCACAGCATAAAAAAGCGAAAGTGATGGACGTACAATCCTTATCCTTAGCACTGCTGCAGACAGCAAGCTGTGTGGCTACGGAAATCTTGCATCGCTATGATATTGATGAGAATGTATTGCTGATGCAGATGGAACATGGGGGACGTAATGAATTGGATAAAGTAAATGAATTACGGAATCTAAATACCTGTGGTTTAAATCAGGATATTATAGGTAGAGATAAAGAACTTTCTTTTATGATTTCGGTATTGTCAAGAAAAGATAAGGCGAATCCATTATTGATCGGAGAACCCGGTGTGGGGAAAACCGCATTAGTGGAAAAGCTTGCTGGGATGATACAGGCAAATCAGGTGCCATCCTTACGCAATGCCAGTATTTATGAACTGCATCTGAATTCATTAGTAGCAGGAACGAAATATCGCGGTGATTTTGAAGAGAAATTGCAAAATATTATTCGCCTGTTAGAGAAATATCCGAATGTGATCCTTTTTATTGATGAGATCCATCAGATGATTGGTGCAGGTAAGTCAGAAGGCAGCATTGATGTATCCAGTGTATTAAAGCCATATCTTGCGCGTGGACTGATTAAATGTATCGGTGCTACAACAGTGGAAGAATATGAAAAATATATCGAAAAAGATCGAGCCTTAGAACGACGTTTCCAAATTATCACGATCAAAGAACCAAATCAAAGCGAAACATTGGAAATGTTAAAGGTTAAGGTAAAAGAATATGAGGATTTTCATCAGGTGCATATTCCGATGGATATCTTAGCGAAAATCGTCGCGTATTGTGACTATTATATGCCACAGCGTAAGTTTCCGGATAAAGCGATTGATGTATTAGATTTATCCTGTGTCAGTGCGAAAGCGAGCAATACGCATCAAGTCAATGAAGAAATGGTTAAAGATGTTGTGGAAAAGCTTACAGCGATTCCGCTTGCCAGTGTTGATCGTGTACAATTGTTAAAGGCGCAGCTGCAAGAATCCTTGATTGGACAGGAAGAAGTTATTGATAAATTGATTGCCCAGTTACAATGGATCGAGCAGGGCGTGATTACCCAACGTCCTTTAGGGGTTTGGCTGTTTTTAGGAAATCCCGGGGTTGGGAAGAAGACACTGATGCAAAAATTTAACCGCACTTATTTTAATCAGGAAGATATGGTAACTTTTGATATGGCAGCCTTTGAACAAAACTTTGCGCATAATTTATCTTTACTAAGACGCAATCCCTATACGATCGTATGTATCATGAATTTGCATATGGCGCATGAAGCACAGCTGCAATTCTTACGTCAATCCATTGAAAAAGGGTATATGGAACATGATATTTACAAGGTGGATCTGCGTCATTGTATCATGATCTTGAATGGTGATTTCACGCTAACAAGTGGCAATGAATTGCATTTTCAAGAAACCCAAAGTCTGGAACAAATCTTATCTCGACAGTTGCCTGCATCATTTTTAAGCGTCATTGATGAAATCTTCTGGTTTCATGATCTGAAGCAGGAAGATAAATTGCACATCGTTCATAATGTCTTAAAACAATGGAATAAGACTTTAGCGGATACAAAGATTAAAGAAGTGATTTCTTCTTGCACATCCATGGAAGAAGTAACCAGAAAACTAAAACAGCATCTCGTGGAGGTCTAACCTCCTTTTTCTAAACCTAGAAGGAAATGAGCGTTATAACCGAAAAAATGTGCTATAGTAAAGACATAAGGAAGTGATGTTATGAAAGCATTAATTACCGGCGCCAGCAGTGGGATTGGAAGAGATATGGCCAGAGTTCTGGCAAAGGCCAAAGTTGATTTGATTCTGGTTGCACGAAGAAAAGAACGTTTGATGGAACTAAAAAAGGAATTACCAGTACATGTTACAGTGGTTGTTTTAGATGTTTCAAAACGTGAGAACTGTGAAGCGTTATACCAACGCTTTGTCCATGAACCTATTGATATTCTGATCAATAATGCCGGCTTTGGAGATTATGGGGAATTTCATGAAACGGAGTTAGATAAAGATTTACAGATGGTGCAAACTAATATACAGGCGGTGCATATTCTTACCAAGCTCTTTTTAAAGGATTTTATTCGTCGTGATAAAGGCTATATCTTAAATGTAGCCAGCTCCGCCGCTTTTTTACCGGGACCGTTGATGGCAACCTATTATGCGACCAAGAGCTATGTACTTCGCTTGTCGATGGCGATATGGAAAGAGCTGCAGAAAAAAGGCAGTCATGTTTCCATCTCGGTATTATGCCCGGGACCGGTGAGAACCGAATTCGATAAGGTGGCAAATGTTAAGTTTTTAATGGATGGAAAAACAAGCGAAGAGGTAGCTGCAATTGCCATACGCCGTATGTTAGAAAAAAAGTTACTGATCATTCCCGGCATGTTGATGAAAGCCTCTTATATCGCGACACGCTTTTTACCAAATCGTTTGTTGATGAGCTGTAGTTATCACATTCAGCATCGTAAAAATAAATAAAATCAGAAATAAAAAACTGGAAACAATCCTATAAGCAGAATGTCTTACGATAGGAAGTTCCAGTTTTCTTTTGATGTATTTATGTTCATTCAGAAAGTTATTCGTCTATTCACTTGCCACTTCATCAGCTGCCTCTTCTTCGTTAGGCAATGCACTGGTACAATGTGGACAGCGTGTAGCCTCGATAGCGATTTCTGATTTACAGAAAGGACAAATTTTTGTCGTAGGTGCTTCTGCTTCTTCTTCTTTTTTTCGAAGGGCTTTACGCGCTAAGGAGTTCATTGTTTTGACCATCATGAAGATTACAAAGGCCATGATGAGAAAGTTAATGACCTCTGTTAAAAAGACACCATAATTCAAGGTAGATGCATTTGCTTCCTGTGCTTTTGCTAAAGAAGTGTACGTGTTGCCATCCAGGGCGATAAACCAGTTGGAAAAGTCAATGCCACCGGTAATCATCGTAATGATTGGCATGATGATATCATTCACCAAAGAACCAATGATTTTTTGAAAAGCACCACCGATGATAACACCAACAGCCAAGTCAAGCACGTTTCCACGCATGATGAATTCTTTAAATTCTGCATAAATTTTTTTCATGTGTATACCCCTTTCTTAACGATTGCACGTAGGATTTATTTGGCATGAGCCGCCATAAAGGCTTCAATTTCATCCGGTTCTTTGATAATATCTTTGCTTAAGTTGATACAGCCATCTTCCACCACCAGCACATTATCTTCAATGCGTATGCCAATGCCTTCCTCCTCTAAATACAAGCCGGGTTCAATTGTAAAGACATTGCCAGGCTGCAGTTTATAGTTTGGCAAGGTGACATCATGTGTTTCTAGGCCAAGCATGTGGGAAACTCCATGCCAATAATAATCGGCAACACTTTTTCCATGTTTTAATAAATTAAGTTTACTTAATTCTTGATGATAAAATTTAATCAATTCATTATTTAAATCACGTAAGGTTATACCTGGTTTTACCATCTGCATGATCATCTTATTAGCTGTTAAAACAATGTCATAAATTTGACGTTGGCGTTTTGTGAACTTCCCATTTATCGGGAAGGTGCGTGTAATATCGGCATTCATATAAGAATAAGCTGCCCCTAAATCGCATAAAACCAAAGAGCGGTCTTTGATTTTTTGACTATTCTCCTGATAATGTAGGATAGTTGCATTTTTGCCTCCTGCCACAATGGATGGGAAAGAATGCAGACAGTTATTTGATTTTAAGACGAAATCAAAATAAGCTTCCAATTCGTATTCTCCCATGCCAGCATGCGCATGAGCCATCATATTTTCAATGGCTTCCTTTGTCACCGCAATGGCTTTTTGTAATTTTGCCAATTCATCTTCATCCTTAACCAAACGCAGTGCACTGATGTATCCTGCCAGATCATGTAAAACGATGTGTGGATATCTTTGCAGTAAACTACGTGCAAAAATATGCGCTTCACTATCCGCCTGTTCAGCTTCTTGTTTCGTGAAATCCGCATATACATCAACATTTGCATAACCACTAAAATAACGTGATAAGACACTTCCTATGGTATCCATGGCTTCTTCACGCCAATAGATTTCCTGGATACCGGAGATGTTTGCGGCATCCTCAGGCATGATTCTGCCGCCTACCCATTTTGCCAATTCTTCATCATAACGTTCAATAAATAAATACTCACTTACACGTCCTTCAACTTTGATGATGGCAAGTACCATGTTCTCTTTATCTAATCCGGTTAAATAATAAAAGCTGCGATCAACTGAGAAATCATACTTTTCATCACCGACTTTGTAAGGGGCTTTTCCACTACATACCAAAGCAATTGCTGTATCCGGAAGAGCGCTTGCTAAGGCTTTTCTACGTTCTTTATACATCTTTATCCCTCTTTCTATGTATATGATACCTTGATTTTAACATCTGGTATCATTATAGCATAGCTTTTGCAATATTCTTTTTAAAAATAGATTACATATATGATATAATTGTGAAAAATCAACGCCATAGGCAATCATACAATGAAAAGCGGGAGGCTAAGAATATGATAGAATATACAGCACTTATCGTAGCAGCAGGCAGCGGCAGCCGGATGGGTTTGGGGTATAATAAAATGCTATTTAAATTAAAAAACGGACATACGATTTTAGAAGAAACCATCCAGGTCTTTCAAAAGGATACACGGTGTCATCAAATTATCGTAGTGGCCAGTAAGGAAGATATCGAAGTTTTTATGAAGCTATGTACACAAGGGAACATCGTGTTTGTACAAGGTGGGGCAACTCGTCAAGATTCTGTGTATCATGGCTTGAAAGCGGTGATGTGTGAACATGTATTGATTCATGATGGGGCAAGACCGTGGCTGACCATGGATTGTATTGATCGTATTGTTGAAAGCTTACAAGTGCATGATGCTTGTTTGCTCATGATGCCGGTGAAAGATACGATTAAAGTAGTGGAGGATGGAAAGGTGAAAACGACTCCGCAGCGCGCTACTTTATATCAGGCACAAACACCACAAGCTTTTCGAACAAGTGCGATTTTAAAAGCGTATCACAAGGCATATCAAAAACAGCTGCAAGCTAGTGATGATGCACAGATCATGGAACTTTGTGGGGATCATGAAGTGTATGTGGTAGAAGGCAGTTATGGGAATATGAAGGTTACGACAATTGAAGATATTGCAGGGAAATAGAAAACTGAGCTTTAGGAATCACTATTTGATGAAGTCTTTTGGATGTGGACGATTGCGCATGCAGCATATTCTATTTGCTTGCTGATTCCATAGGAAATAGTTATATGAAATCATAGGATATGAAAGGGAACGATGGATGGTCGTTCTCTTTTTAACGAAGAAAAAAGTTTAGGGCAATAAGGAAATATCAAATGATAACCAATAAGTACAAGCAGGGCTATCAAAACCATCGCATATCTACGATACAAAGAATATGAAGAATCATAGAAAACATAATGTTGAAACATTAAAAACGGAGCATCTTTTTTTAAGAGAAGCATAAGCATTTTTTTTGTGTATTTGTATTTCTGAAAGACACATGCTATAATGCACAGGCATGAAAAATGGAGGTTCTATATGATAGGGACAAACAATGTGAGCGTGCGTTTTGGTGCACGCACATTATATAAGGATGTAAATTTAAAATTCACGGATGGTAATTGCTATGGGTTAATTGGCGCAAATGGAGCCGGTAAAAGTACTTTTCTAAAAGTGTTAAGTGGTGAATTAAAGCCGGATACCGGAGATGTTTTTACCGGACCGAATGAAACGGTTTTTACACTGGAACAGGATCATTACAAGTTTGAAGAATTTCCGGTGTTAGAAACCGTGATGATGGGAAATGAACGCTTATATGCCATCATGAAAGAAAAAGAATACTTGTACACAAAAGAAGGCGAATTTACCGATGAAGATGGAGTAAAAGCCGGAGAATTAGAAGAAGAATTTGCGAATCTTGATGGCTGGAATGCGGAAAGTGAAGCAGCCAATCTTTTGGAACAGCTGGATATACCGGTAAGCTTACATCAAGAATTGATGTCAGCCATGACGCCTGCACAAAAGGTTAAGATTCTGTTAGCGCAGGCATTGTTTGGCAAGCCAAATACACTGTTGTTAGATGAGCCTACCAATGGTTTAGATTTAAAATCCGTTGCCTGGCTGGAGCATTTTTTGATCAATTATGAAAGTACCGTCATCGTCGTATCGCATGATCGTCATTTCTTAAACAAGGTATGTACACATATCGCCGATGTGGATTTCGGAGGGATTAAGATTTACAGCGGTAACTATGATTTCTGGTATGAATCCAGTCAGCTGCTGGCAAAACAGATGAAAGATGCAAACAAGAAAAAAGAAGAAAAGATTAAGGAATTAGAAGCCTTTATTGCCCGATTCTCAGCGAATGCCGCAAAATCGAAACAGGCAACTTCACGTAAGAAAATCTTAGATAAGATTACGCTGGATGATTTACAGCCATCTACCAGAAGATATCCTTTCGTGGATTTTAAGCCGGAACGTGAATCAGGAAAAGCCATTTTATTTGTCGAAGATCTTTGTGCATCGATTGAAGGGAAAGAACTTTTGCATAACATTTCGTTTTCTTTAATGAATGGGGATAAGATTGCCCTGATCGGCAATCCTTTGCAAACTTCATTATTATTAAAACTTCTGGCAAAAGAAATAGAACCGGATAATGGGAAAGTAGAAATTGGACAAACTATTACACCAAGCTATATCCCTGATGATAATGCTGCTTATTTTGAAGGGGAAGAAAGTATTTGTGACTGGCTGAGCCAGTACACGAGTATTGATGATATGAGTTATATTCGCGGGTTCTTAGGAAGAATGTTGTTTAGTGGGGAAGAAGCCTTAAAACCTGTCAATGTGTTATCCGGAGGCGAACGTGCTCGTTGTATGTTATCAAAAAGCATGTTGGAAGCACCGAATTTATTGTTGCTGGATGATCCTACCAACCATCTGGATCTGGAATCCATTCAGGCTTTAAACAATGGCCTAATTAACTTTAAGGGAGAGATGGTCTTTACCTCTCATGACCATCAATTCATTCAAACAATCGCAAACCGTATTATTGAAATTCGCGAGGATGGCATCATTGATCGCCGCATGAGCTATGATGAATATTTAGAACGTGAATATGGTATTGAAGAGTAAATTCATAATGGCACTGCCTATAAAATTCATAAGCAATAATTATTTAAAATAAGCAAAAGAAAAGCTGATGTATATGTAATACCTTTATTGGTAAGAAACATAGAAACATCAGCTTTTTTTCTGAATGTAAGTAGACTTGTTAATACATGGAACGCTTCATCCAATTGCCTTTTTTATAATATAAGAAGAGCCATAAAGCACTGGCAGCCCATGTTAATGGCCAGCCCATAAAGACAACTCCGATATCATGGAAGATAGGAACACTTGCCAATATCCAGGTCATACGCATTCCACACCAGCAAGTAATCATGACAATCATAGGAATCGTGGTAATACCGGCACCGCGGATGATGCCGTTAAAGGCATGAGAAATAGCAAGGAAAATATAAAATGGAGCTAATACATGCATCATATACAAACCATAGGAAATAACCTTAGGATTATCAGAGAAGATGGATAATACCTGCTCACCGAATATTAACAATAAGGCTGAGATGGCGATGGTTGTGAGTAGGGACATGATGATACCAGAGCGTGCTCCTTGCTTCACACGGTCATATTTCTTAGCTCCCATATTTTGTCCGGTAAAGGTTGTTAAAGCCATAGAATAGCTCATCACCGGTAAAATGGCAAAGCCATCAATCTTGGTATAAGCACCACAGCCAGCCATCGCTAAAGAGCCAAAGGCATTGATATTACTTTGCACGATAACGTTTGAAAAGGAAACAACGCCGTTTTGAATACCACTCGGTAAGCCTAAGCGGATGATTTCAATCAACTTATCTTTATGAAAGCGAATCTTTTTTAAGGTGACTTTATATTCTTGTTTCGTTTTGATGAGTAATAAGAGGGTTAACACGGCACTGATGGTTTGAGCAATTAAGGTCGCCCAGCCTACGCCGGCTATGCCCATATCAAACACGATGACAAACAATAGATCCAGCAGGATATTGGTGATACTGGATACAATCAGAAAATATAATGGATTTTTAGAATCCCCAACAGCACGCAGGATACCACTGCCCATGTTGTACAACATAACGGATAGAATACCACCAAAATAAATACGCAGATACAAAACAGAACTGCTCATAACATCTGATGGAGTTCCAATCCAACGCAATATGGTTGGAGAGAAGATGATTCCAAACAAGGTCATAAAGATACCGGCTGTCATAGTAAGGGCCAAAGAAGTATGGATACTGTCTTGTAAGCTTTCCATATTACGAGCGCCGAAATAACGAGAGATGATAACTCCAGCACCAACCGATAACCCCATGAAAAAGCTGACAAGCAGGTTAATAACGGGAGCACTGCTGCCAACAGCAGCTAAGGCCTGTGCACCTATATAATTACCAACAACGACAGAATCCACCGCATTATAAAGCTGTTGGAATAAATTGCCTAATAAAAGCGGCACGGAAAATAATAATAACTCTTTCCATATAACACCTTCTGTCATTAATCCTTTCTGTTTGGTTTTCTCCTGTTGCATGACATCACCTTACCCCTTATTTCTTATGGTTCTTTATTATACACCCGACTTTGAAAAAAAGATAGTTCACAAAATCATTCTCTTTCATAGAAGTTGCGGTTTTCTTTCATTTATCCTAAAAAAAACATCCTGCCCTATATTGGAGAAAGCTTGTGGCAGCTTACTAATATAAGACAGGATGGAGGGAAATGTGATTAGGATTTGGGGTGCATATACTTACGCTGATACTCATCAACAGGTAAAGGAATGCTGTAATAAAAGCCTTGAACAAGTGTTACACCGCAGGATGTGAGGGTCTGCAGCTGTTGCAGTGTTTCTATACCTTCAGCGATAATTGTAATATGTAATTCTTCACATAGTTTCATGATGGCAGTTACTATTTTTTGCGTCCGTGGATTACTGTCTAATTCATTGATGATACTCTTGTCTAGTTTCAAGACATCAAATGGAGCAGCGGATAATAATGCCAGATTGGCATACTCAGTACCAAAATCATCTAACGATATTCTAAAACCATGATGTTTTAATTCATGTATCAAAGTTATAAGGTCTTTATCAGAAAGATGATCGCCATGTTCACTGATTTCAATTTCCAGATAGGATGGAGCTACTTCATATTTTTGACAGATAGCTAATAAATCCTGAAGTAAGGTGGCTTTGATCATCGTTTGACGGGATAGATTAACGGAAATCGGGACAATCGTGGCATAGGCATCCAGCCACTCGCGAATGAGCATACAGATGCGTTCAAAGATGTAATAATCAATCACGGAAATCAGATGATGCTCGGCTAGCAGGGGCATAAAATCCCCTGGTGATATTATGGTTCCATCACGGTCTTCATAACGTATCAAAGCTTCGGCCCCAAACGCTTCTCCACTTGTCGAGCGAATTTTTGATTGCAGATACACGTGAAAATGGTGCATAGCTATTTCTGCTTGTAACGTGTTGGGGTCAGAAAGATGCAACAATTCATCATTATAATGACGATAACGCTTTGTATTTTGACGATTCCGATAGAAAACACGTTTATCTTCATACATACAGGCATCTGCTTCGGCAATAAAATCATTGATGCCATCCGCCTGTGGTGACCAACGGCTGCCCAAAGCAAACTTCAGCATTTCCTGATCTTTGATAGAACCTCGCAGTTCACGGACTTGCCGCTGGAAAACATCTTGGCTCAGGTTTGTGGATATGATAACAAATTCGTCTCCTCCGATACGATAAATATCGGCCTGTGGGAAGACACGTCGCATATGTAAAGCCGCTTCGATGATAAGCTCATCGCCACGGGCATGTCCATACTTATCATTAATATCTTTTAAACCGTTGATATCCAGATAAACGACACCGACGGATTGATGAGAGTGCGCGATATGTTTTACATCTTCGATGTATCGGTTGCGATTATAGAACGAAGTTAATTCATCATGATAGCTTAAATGAGCCAGTTTCTTTTCTGCTTGATCTCGTTTGATGGTCAGCATGATAAAGTAACACAAGGTTTGTAACATCGAAGTAATATTTTGCATCATGTCCTTAGCTGGATTGTCAACTCCTAAGACAGCGATGATCTGATGATTACTTTCTAATGGAACAGCTACCATACGTTGGATGTTATGGTTTTGTAATATCTGATATTCTTCTTCAGAGAGCTTATTTATTTCCGCAAGATCACTGATGATAACGCTCCCCTTTTCACTAAAGGCCGAAAGCCAATGATGGATAACGGCTTGCGGGAGTTTAGCAAAATCTTGTTTGCGAGAAGCGATATGGGCATCACACCATTCTTGATTAGCAAACGGCATCTGATTATCAATACTGATAAGGTACGTACAATCCGCTGTAAAGAATTTGCCGACGGCTTGTAACACGGCATGAATGCTGCTTGTGACATCTTGATTTTCATATAGATGATGAACACAGCGGACGATCATATTTTGCGCATCCAGCATGTTCTGTAATTGTTGTTTCTCTTTCTCATTTTCGGTCATGTCGAAAGCAATTTCCATACGTGCTTTACGTCCTTCCCACTCAATGAGACGATCTTTTAACAGGTAATGGCGTAAAGAGATGGGATTAGAAAATTCCCAGGTGATAATTTTGCCTTCATCCAATTGCGGATTTGTACAAAACGGACAAGGCGAAGTTCTTCCCTGCAAAACTTCATAACATTTGCGTCCGTAAAAGTCTTTTGTATGGAAAGAACGCTGGCCGGCTTCATTTAAAAAATATAATTCATAAGTTTCTAAATCGGCAATATACAAAGTTTCGGATATTTCATTCATCGGAGCCTGTAATTGTTTCGCCAACAGCGATAAGGCTTCACTTTTTTTACGATTCTCAATTTCCACCTTTTCCATTTCTTGTTGGCGTTTACGCATTCGTGAAGTTATGGCGGCGACAAAAGCAACAATTGCCAAACAAAGAAGAATTTGTACCATCAGTATCCGCATGATCGAAGAGACGCGTTGCTCGGTATATATTTCAGCTTCTTTTACGGCATCATCACAGGCTTGAAAGTACTGTTCACTTAACCGTAGTAATTCGGCAGTATCCTTACTTTTGCGGACTTCTTTAATTTCCTCCTTGATTACAGCCCAATCTTTTTCAAGCTCCTGCAGCTGTTTTTGGTAGGTTTCATCATCCAGGCGTGTTAATCCATTTGGTCCATCACCTGTTTGTAATTCGTTTAGGATTCCATCCAGCTTTTGAATAAGCGCATGATTTGTTTTGCCTGCCATTTCCTGTTTCACCAGAAGTTGCGTAGCTCCACGGACAACACCGGTATAATTAACCACGCGGGCATTTCCCTGCATGTTTCTGATAGCGTTTAAAGATAAAAAACCGGAAAGGATGAGGGAGAGTATCAGAATGGTGGGAATCAGCTTTTTCTGCATGGAAGACACCTCCTGCCTATACATCATTTCGATCATTGAGTGAGTATCTTTCTATATATCATACTATAAATAAGCAAAAAAAGGTAAAATTTTAGTGAATTCTATCGATGATAAAAAAGGATTTATCTAAGGGGAAGAGAATGAGGCTAGATAGCGTGGAAGTCTAAGTGAGCAGCCATGAGGAACGCTTCGAGAAAGAAAGGGTATCGTTTGAGCGTGACATGAGATGATCCAAGAAGAGAAAATACGAAAACTTTAAAATATCCCTTTACATTTCAAAAGCAACAATGCTATAATCAATAAACGGGTAGAAATCTCTACTCCCCGCTCTGCACATGAGGCAGGGCCATGAGACCATGAGGAGGTGTACAGAATGAAAAAATACGAAATCATGTACATTGTGAACGCATCTTTAGAAGACGCAGCACGCACGAAAGTGATGGATGGATTACATAAGATCATCACTGACCACAACGGAACTATCGATCAGGTAGACGAGTGGGGCGTAAAAGAGTTCGCATATGAAATCAAACACATGAACAAAGGTTACTATGTTGTTATCAATGTGACTGCTAACAATGAAGGCATTCATGAATTTGATCGTTTAGCACGTATCAACCACAACATCGTACGTTATATGATCGTTAAAACACAGGACGAAGAATAAGAAACAGGAAGGATGATGGACAATGATCAACCGTGTAGTATTAGTAGGACGCATGACAAAGGATCCGGTTTTACGTAAGACTGGAACAGGAGCCAGCGTAACATCCTTTACTGTAGCATGTGATCGCAGAATTAAGACCGAAGGACAGCCGACAGCGGATTTTATCAACTGTGTGTGCTGGAATAAAGTTGCTGATAATACGGCACAATTCACGCATAAAGGAAGCTTAGTTGGAGTGGAAGGAAGAATTCAGACACGCAGCTATGACGACCAGAGTGGAAGACGTGTCTATGTGACCGAAGTTGTCGCAGACTCTGTTCAATTTTTGGAGCCTAAGGGAACCAACAGTGCTGCAGCCGTTAATGCTTACACACCTGATTATGATGCAGGAAATCAAGGCTATCAGAGCGATAATGCATCACCGTCCTACTCCAGTGACTTTGCATCCAGCGATACATTGGATATCGCCAGTGATGATTTACCATTCTAATTGGTAGAAAGGAGATAAACTATGGCTTTCAAGAAACAGCGTATGGGACGCAAGAAAGTTTGCTATTTCACAAAAAACAAAATCGAATACATCGACTATAAAGATGTTGAATTATTAAAAAGATTTATTTCCGCAAACGGAAAGATCATCCCTAGACGTGTAACCGGAACACGCGCAAAATATCAGCGTATGCTGGCTACTGCTATCAAACGTGCACGTCAGATGGCTTTACTGCCTTACGTAAGCGAATAATATTCGTGTTAATGAAACCTCCAGCTGTTTTGGCAGATGGGGGTTTTTCTCTTAAGAAAGGAGGAGCACTTATGAACAACCAAACAAAAAAGATGACCGAAGGTGCGATGATGGTTGCGATTGTCGGTATGCTATTATTTATCAACCGTCAATTAGCCGGTATGCTAGAAATGGTCATGTATTGGGTCTTAACCTTTCCGATTTTAATGTATACCGCACGCTATGGAGTAAAAAGTGCATGCGTTCCTGCCATCAGTATGGTTCTGTTAAGCTTTATGATTGCCGCTCCGACAACGATCTTTTATCTGTTTAGCTGTGATGTAGTAGGCATCGTTTATGGTGCCGGGATAAGAAAGAAATGGAAGAATGGAACACTGTTACTATGGACAGGGATATTCACGTTTGTTTCTTATCTGATTACTACCGTATTATTTGCGGCAATGTTTGGCTATGATCCGGCGGAAGATGTGGAAATGGTGAAGATGCTGTTAGACTTCATGCATATTGATATTGGGATACCACTTGCCAAAATCGTGACGTATGTTGTGATTGGCAGTGCGATCTTAATGACGGTTTTACAGACAATGTGCATTCATATGATTGCCAATGTCGTATTAAAACGCATGCATATCGAAACAAGAGCAATGAAGAGCATTTTTGAAATTAAGGTTCCCAAAAGTGTCGGATATACAATAATAATGATATGGGTTCTATTTTTAGTGCGAAATGTGCTAAAATTAAACCAAGATGTCTATGGGCTATTACTAGGTGTCTATGGAGCAGCGAGAATCTTTGCAATCGGTTATGGTGTTATGACCTTGCTTTGTATCCTATTGTTGTTTCGTAAACGCATCTTCTTATTATTTGTCATCATAGGCATGTTTCTGCCATATGTACAAGGTGCAATTGCTATCATCGGTGTTTTGGATATGATTGTCGATCTGCGTGGCATATGGTTAGAAGTACTGAAACGAGGTGTGGTACATGGAACGTCTGGAGAACATTAAGGTACAGATTGGAATCGTCATATTGGCACAGTTTGTTGCCTTATTTGCCTTATTTATGGCGGATATTGAAGGCGTTAAAATTTTACCGATGCTGATTTTGGTGATTATCAACTCTTTGGTTGTCATCTGGGTCGTCTATTGGTTTGAAAGTGATCGGGAACAGCGAGATATCGATATATCCAGAATTCTTGGACATGATGCAAAGGATGCCCTTTTAATAGGAGAAATGGGTATTATCACATATGATGAGCAATACTGCGCTACCTGGATGAGTGAATTGTTGCAAGAGCGCGGTGTGAATATCGTTGGAAAGAAGCTTACCAGCTGGATTGGCGATATCACAGAACTTTTTCAAGGAGAAGTTGACAGTATTACCGCACATGATGGTGAATATGTTTATGAAATAACTCGTAAAGAAAACGGGCAAGTATTATTTGTGAAAGATATTACCGAGTTTGCAAGGATATCCGAAAAATTTCAGGAAGATGGTATTGTCGCAGGACTGCTGCAACTGGATAATTACATGGAAATTCAACAATATGAGGATGAAACCAAGATGGCTCAGATCAATACTTGTCTGCGTCAGCCATTGGTTGAGTGGGCAGATAAATATGGCATGCTGATTCGTCGTTTGCGCAGTGATCGTTTCTTGGTTGTCTTAAATGAAAAAATATATCAGCAAGTCGTTGAAGATAAGTTTGCAATCTTAAATACAGTTCGTAAAAATGCTGAGGATATCGATGTTTCTATCACCTTGAGTATGGCCTTTGCACGTGGCACGGATGACTTTGCCCAACTGGATACGATGATCAGTGATTTGCTGGAATTGGCGCAGAGTCGCGGTGGTGATCAGGCCGCTGTGAAAAAATATGGAGAAAGTGTAAAATATTATGGCGGAAACAGTGAAGCTAGGGAAAAACGTTCAAAAGTTCGTGTCCGCGTGATGTCACAGGCTATTCGTGAGGCGATCATGGAGGCAAAACGGGTATTCGTGATTGGGCATCGGGATATGGATTTTGATTGTATGGGGGCTGCTTTGTGCATGTCACGTTTAGCAACTGCTTATAATAAAGAAAGTTATATTGTTTCGCAATCGTCAGGAATAGAACCGCAATTAGCACAAGCTTTAACGGAATATGAAGATATCTTCAATGGGCGCCATCGCTTTCTACAAGATGAGGAAGCTGCCAGAATGATCGAAGATGAAGACTTGCTAATTGTTGTCGATCATAATAATCCTAAACAAACCGGTGCACCGTTGACATTGGAAGCTGCCAATCGCATCATTGTGATTGACCATCATCGAAGAAGTGAAGATTTTATCGGAAATCCATTATTAGTATATGTAGAAACAAGCGCCAGCTCCACTTGTGAATTAGCAGCCGAATTCCTGCCATATCAGACCAATCGCGTAAATCTGAGTGAGGAAGAAGCTACGTTGATGTATGTCGGTATTTTAGTCGATACGAATCGTTTCCGTAATCGTACCGGAAGCCGTACCTTTGAATCTGTAGCATATCTGAAAAAACTTGGCATTGATCCGATAGCAGCAGAAAATATGTTGAAAGAAGACTTCCGCGATTTTGCGGCGAAGACGGAAATAATGAATTATTCACAGACCTATGCGGATAATATCATCATTGCCGCAGTGGAAAAAGATGCCCAAGTCAACCGTACGTTGATGTCGCAAGCAGCTGACAGTATGCTGGAAATCAAAGGTGTCGAGGCAAGTTTTGTTATTGCGCGTATTAATGAGAACGAATGTGGCATTTCCGCGCGCAGTAAGGGTGTTGTGAATGTCCAGGTGATCATGGAAAAGATGCATGGAGGCGGACATTTTAATGCCGCAGCTTTACAACGCAAGGATACGAGTGTAAAAGCGTTGAAAGAAGAATTGAAAAAGAAGATTGATGAATATATAGAAGAAAACAAGGAGGAAACAAAGGATGAAAGTAATACTGCTAAGTGATGTGAAAAAAGTAGGTAAAAAAGGTGAAATCGTGGAAGTTAGTGACGGTTATGGCCGTAACTTCCTATTAAATAAAAAGCTGGCTGTGCTTGCTACCAAAAAAAGTATGGAAATCTTAGATGAACAAAATCTGCAGCATGATTTAGAAGAAAAACAAAAAGAAGCAGATGCCCAAGCATTAAAACAAAAACTTACGAAAATTACCTTGGAATTTCATGTAAAAACAGGAGAAGGCGGAAGAGTATTTGGCAGTGTGTCAACCAAACAAATCGTAGAACAGTTACAGCGTGTACATGCTATCAAAATTGAAAAGCGTAAGTTTATCGATACCGATGCCATTACTTCTTTAGGTTATACCGATGTGAAAGTCGATTTATATAAGAATAAAGTTATCGGTGTAATACGTGTTCATGTGAACGGTTAGGAGGCAGTATGAGCAGAGAATTACCGCATAGTAATGAAGCGGAACAAGCCATCCTTGGCGGGATGATGGTATATCCCAGCGTTAGCGGCGTTGTATATGATCAGGGCTTAGAGCCTTCGGATTTCTATCTCGATATTCATCAGCGGATCTTCTCTGCCATGATGGATATTACCAATAGTGGAAAACCGGTCGATGTAACGACACTGATTGCCCGTTTGCAGGATATAGAACAATTGCACTTGGTTGGCGGTGCTGACTATATCATCAAATTGAGTGATACCGCAATATCTGCGGCCAACAGTATGTATTATATTGAAATTATTAAAAGCCGTGCACATTTGCGCCGTTTAATAGAAACAGCACAGGAAATTGCCGAGGAAGGTTTTGACACGGCAAGTTCTTTAGACGATATTATGGATAAAGCTGAGCGTGATATTTTAAATGTAACAAGAGATCGCAAAGCAACGGATTTTAAAAGCAGTCGTGTTGTCATTTCCGATGTTATGCAGGAGCTGATCAAACTGCGCAACAGTGATTCTCATATTACCGGCATCAAGACCGGTTATACGGATCTTGATCGTATTACGAATGGTTTTCAAAGAGGCGATTTGATCATTTTGGCGGCTCGTCCAGCCATGGGAAAGACCGCTTTTGCGCTGAATCTGGCATTAAATGCATCTTTTTATAACACGGGAGCGATTGCCATCTTTTCCTTGGAAATGCCTGCTGAACAGCTGATGAAACGTATCCTGAGTGCGAAAAGTGCTGTGGAATCCAGTAAATTAAGAAGCGGTAATCTGATGGATGAAGAATTTAATAAACTAAATGAAGCTGCTAATGAATTAATGGCAAGCAAGCTGTTTGTCGATGATAGTTCAAATATCAAGGTCGGAGAAATCTTTTCCAAATGCCGTAAGCTGAAAAGTGAGCATGGCTTAGACTTAGTCGTGATTGACTACTTGCAGTTAATCAGTGGCAGTGGCCGTAGCGGTGGAGATAACCGACAGCAAGAAATTTCTGAAATCAGTCGATCCTTAAAACAACTTGCTCGTGAAATGCAATGTCCGGTCATTGCCTTATCACAGTTATCACGTTCGGTTGAAACACGTCCGGATAAGCATCCTATGTTATCCGATTTACGTGAGTCAGGAGCAATCGAGCAGGATGCCGATATTGTCATTTTCCTGTATCGTGATGAATACTATAACAAAGATAAAGAAGAAGAGAACACGAATGCAACCGATAAGACCGATGTTGATATATCAAAGCATCGTAACGGTGCTACCGGGCGTGTGGAACTGGCCTTTCAGAAATCCATATCGGCTTTCTTTAACATTGCCAGAGACAGCTATTAGAAGGGAAACGGTAAAACATTTATGAAGTTTGCGCTTTTGGCAAGCGGTTCTAAAGGGAACTGCTGCCTGATTAAACATAACGATACAAAACTGGTGATTGATTGTGGGAGTACCCGCAAATATCTGAAAGCCTGTTTTGAGCGTCTGCAATATGATCATTTATCATCCGATGCGATTCTGATTACCCATACGCATACCGATCATGTATCACAAATGAAGATGTTTCAATCCATTGATACCTATGCGACACAAGACATCGCAACCGATCATCTGCATGCCATACGTCCTTTTGAAAGCTTTGATATTAAGGATTTTCATATCACCGTTTTACCCATGAGCCATGATTGTGAGGGCACTGTCGGCTACGTCATTGAATGTGAAAACGAAAAAATGGTTTATGTGACAGATACCGGGTATATTAAAAAGGAAGTTAAGGATTATATTCGTGATGCTGATTATTATGTCTTTGAAAGTAATCATGATATAGAAATGCTGATGCAGACGTCACGTCCGGTTTATGTCAAACAGCGTATCATTAATGATTATGGACATTTGTGTAATGAAGACAGTGCGAACATATTAAGCGAGGTCATTTCAGAAGAAACGACAAAAGAAATCGTACTTGCCCATATCTCACAAGAAGGAAATACGCGTGATATGGCATTACGGACATTACAACAGACCTTCGATAAAAAACAAATACATCGTGAGCATATGCGCTTATATCCTGCAGATCAGTTTTCCATTTATGTAAGTGGAAATGGAGGTAAAAAGGAATGAAACGTTTTGTTGCCTTTATTCTGGTAGCCCTGCTTGGCTGGAATGTCTTACTCACCATTCAGGTGTTTCAGCTGAAACAGGAAACGGTGCCGCAAACAGATGCAACGACTGCTACAAACAACATCAAACAGGCCAGTGTGAATGTCACAAGCGATGTGACAAAACTGGTTGAACAAAGTGAGAATAAGGTAGTAACCATTACAGCCTCATCACGTGGGCAAACGATTGGAACCGGCAGTGGGGCAATTTATAAAGTTGAAGATAAAACCGTTTATATTATCACCAACAATCATGTGGTAGAAAACGGGGATGTGATGACGGTCACCTTTGCGAATGGCAAATCCGTGGAAAGTGAAATCGTTGGTATGGATAAGCTGACGGATCTGGCCTTATTGAAACTAAAGGTCGATTTTCAGGCAGAATCCTTTATCATGGGCGATTCTTCTTTAGTGAAAAAGGGCGAATATGTCATTGCCATGGGAAGTCCATTAGGCATTGAATATCAGGGAAGTGTATCTGGTGGCTTGATAAGCGGTGTCGATCGTCGTATGGAAATGGATATTGATAATAATGGAGTCGCGGATTGGGATGTGAATGTCCTACAGACAGATGCCGCTATTAACCCCGGCAACAGCGGTGGTCCATTGATCAATATGGCCGGTGAATTAATTGGCATTAATTCGATGAAAATTTCAGACGAATCTGTGGAAGGCTTCGGCTTTGCACTCCCGATTAATGAGGTTCTTCCGATTATTTCACAGTTGGAAAGAAACGGCAAAGTAGTACGTCCGATTTTAGGCATCAGTGTAGCGCCATTGGAACAACTTTCGCCATTTGAAAGAGCATATTTGGGCATCTCCATTCAACAAGATGAAGGCTTATTCATCGTGAATGTATCACGTAACTCACCGGCATCCAGAGCCGGCATTCAAGTTGGGGATGTATTGTTAGCATTTGATGGGAAAAAGGTAAACGATGTTAAGCAGTTCCGTCAATATCTTTACAGTAAAAAAGTCGGTGATAAGGTAACACTTGTCTATGAACACAATGGTAAAGAGAAAACAAAGGAAGTTACATTAAAATAAATTATAAAAGCAATCTTACGAAGAACAGTAAAATCAAATGTTCATGCGTAGATTGCTTTTTTGTGTATAGCAAACAAAGTGTCCTTGCAATGGTGCTTATTCCCAAGTGGCATGTTCTACATCAAGGACTGGATACGTAACTTGTTGATGGGTACTTTGATCCTCAGTTTTTTTAATTACAACGGGAACTTTTCCTTTCTTGATGGTCGGTTCGGTATGAAACTTACCGCCTTTTCCATAATCATACTGCACGATGTCAATTTGTTGCTGATGGGCATCTGCTATGGTAATCCGCCTTGTCGCAATAGTTATTTTACAATTGTTGTTATCGTTGTATATACGAAAACTATATGCATCTGCATCGATTCCGTTTTTCTCTAATTCGACACGAATCTTGGAGCCAAAATTAGGCCCTTCACTATCAAGAGCACCGGTTTTATTCGGTGTTTGATCGGCTTTATAATAATACGAATACAGGATCTGATAAGCTTCTTTATCTTGATTTAGCAATTGCTTTATAATCTTATTGGCTTTCACAAACGCATTATCATAGCTCTTTAAAAAGGAAAATTCCTGTTTTTCATCATTGTAAGAAAGATACTTATCTTCAATCTTCACAATAAAATCACCGGCATTATCTTGCGCTTTATTTAGATGAATTTCCAGCAATTCGCCTTCTACTTCGGCATCCTTCATGATCTTTTCCATGACTTCATCCGTCGACAGATTTTGTAATTCTTCCTTCGTGTGCAGTCGTAAACCATAGTCTTTACTTACTACCAAGACATGTCTGGCTTCTTGCAACAGGCGGGAATCTTTTGCTTTTTGAACATAGCCGAGTATAGAAGGCGTGGCAATGGCCAGCAAAATTCCCAGAATGACCAACACGACAATAATTTCTATTAAGGTGAATCCTTGCCTCTTCTTTCGCATTAGATTTCCTCCTTTACTTATTTTATGGTATCATATTTTGGAAGACATGTAAGGAAAAGATTAAAAATTTATTTTATTGGAAAGGAAAACACGCATGATAAAAATAATTGCCGTCGGTAAAATCAAAGAGAAATTTGTGAAGGCACAAATTGCTGAATATGAAAAGCGGTTACGGCCCTTTACCAAATTAGAGATTATAGAAGTAAATGATGAAATCGCACCGCAAGCAAATAGTGAAGCACAAAATGCATTGGTGAAGGAAAAAGAGGGAGAACGTCTGTTAGCAAAAATAAAAGATCAGGAATATGTGATTCTGCTTGATCTATGGGGTGAGATGATAAACAGTGAAACCTTGGCTGATAAAATAGAAAAGTTACAGACTTATCAATCCAGTAATATTACCTTTGTGATTGCCGGTTCTTTAGGGCCTGGTAAAAAGGTAATCGACAGAGCGAATTGGCGTTGGAAATTATCAGATTTAACCTTTACGCATCAAATGACACGCGTCTTGGTGCTGGAACAGCTTTACCGTGCTTATATGATCTTACATCATAACCCATATCATAAATAAAGGAGAACTTGAAAATGAACAAACAGTTTAAAACAGATGCACAAGATTTTCTTAACAGTGTTCAGGTTCTGCGCGAAGTGCAGACACCGGAATCGGAAAATCATATGTATGATGAATTAATGCAGGTGAAATTCTTAATGCCAGTAGTAATTCACGGTGAACTTAAAGAAGGTGCAGATGGGAAACAAATATTGGATGAAAAAACGACGTTTACGTTTCCCTCCCTTGCGACAACAAAAGGCGATCAATATTTTATGGCATTTACAAGTGGAGAAGAGATGCAAAAATATCCAAACAAAGATAGGATGCATGCCTTGACGTTCACGTTCGATGATTATGCTAAGATTATCATTCAGAGTGAAGAAATAAAAGGATTTGTCGTAGATCCATACGGGATGAATATCGTCTATCCAAAAGAATTGGTTCTTTCTTTAAAGGAACAAAAGGAAATCAGAGAAAAAGGACATAGTGAGCGCGTGCTTCATGCCCAGGAACATGTGATGATAGGAGAACCTGCGAAAGAGCCCAAGGAATTAAAAGCGGCTTTGAAAGCCTATGCGAAAAAAGATAAAACGATTCAGGCACTATATTTACAATTGATGATATATGAGGAACAACAAAGTTATGTCGTTGCAGTAGACGCAGATGCGACGAACCTTAAGGATGTGTTTGATCAATTAGCAGATGCCGGTAGAAAGCATTTAAAAGGGATGTATTTAGATTTCGTTGATGTTCATAGTGAATTGGGCATTCATGTGGCAGAAAAAACAGAACCTTTTTATAAAAAGATGTTTTATAAGAAATTGGACATCCCTTTCTTAGCTGTTATTGAAGAATGTTTCCATTTGAAAGATGGACGTTGTGTCGTAGGTGTAAAGGTATTGCATGGAAAGCTTTCTGATAATGGCGAAGTTAGTTGTTTGAATGAACAAAGGGAAAGGCTGTTTACTAGTTGTGCACAAGGAATTGAGTATGGCAGAGAAAGAGTGAAAGTCGCAAAAGTGAATGATACCGGACGATATGGCAGTCATTATGGGATTCTTATGAAAGATCATCCAGAGGATTTTAAAAAAGGTTATTTTTTGTCAGGTAAATGAAAATAAGAAAGTTAAGCAGCATTAATGAAAATATTTTCAGAAATTATATTGAAAAATAATGTTGACATATGCAAATAAGAGGTGTATCCTAGAAGAAACCAAAGACAGAGAGATAAAACAAGATAGGTGCTTACAGAGAGTCCCATTAGCTGGAAAGGGATAGCGATGCCGTTTTGTAAATGGACTCTGGAGGGCAAGGGGAAACGCGGAAGCTTAGTATCCAAGACGTATGCCAACGTTATCAGGCTAGAAATGTTATTGCATTTTGAATGAGGTGGGTGTGAAAGTAACAAACACACCAAATCAGGTGGTACCGCAGATGAATGATACAGCATCTGTCCTGAAGTCAGAGGACTTTTAGGACGGATGCTTTTTTTGATAAAGGGAGGTGGTCATTGTGTTAAAAAACGCAGAAGAATGGCGATGGTGTATACATCATAACCATGACGTACAAGAAGAAAAGATAAAACACAATGTGAAAAGGAAGGGAAACTTATATGAAAAAATTATTGAAGATGGCAGCTGCGGCTGTCTTAGGAACAACGATGTTAGCAGGATGTGGCAACAGTAGCAAGGATGAAAAGGTGCCCACTGTATCCGTTGCCCAAATTGTAGAGCATAAATCATTAAATGAAATTCGGGACAGTTTTAAAGAAGAAATGAAAGCATTAGGGTATAAAGATGGAGAAAATATTAAGCTTGAATTTAAAGATGCCGGTAATCAGCAAAATACGCTAAATTCTATATTATCAACCTTTGCCGGTAATAACAGCGATGTAATCGTAGCGATAGCGACGCCAACAGCGGTAACGGCGGCAAATTACAGTGAGGATATTCCTGTTGTCTTCTCTGCTGTCAGTGATCCGATTGGTGCCGGCTTGATCACGGATTTAAAGAAACCGGATAAAAATATCACAGGAACAAGTGATGAAATTCAAGTTGATCAGATTTTAGCATTAGCATTAGAAATCGATCCATCCATGAAAACACTTGGTTTTATTTATAACAGCGGTGAAGCAAATTCGGTATCAAACCTAAAGAAAGCGAAAGCATTCTGTAAGCAACACGATATCAAATTGGTGGAAGGCAGTGGTAAAAATATCAGTGAAATTCAAAGTGCCATTTCGGTATTGACCGATCAATGCGATGCGATTTTTGCGCCCAATGATAATACGGTGGCAAGTTCCATCACCGCATTGGTTGAAACTGCAAATAAGAAAAAAGTGCCGGTATATACAGGCGCGGACTCCATGGTAAGTGATGGAGGCTTTGCGACGGTCGGCATTAATTATACGAACTTGGGAAAAGAAACCGCGAAAATGGTGGATCAAATCTTAAAAGGAAAAGCGGTTGCGGATATCCCGGTAAAAGTATTTAAAGATGATTTAAACACTTATATCAATGAAGATACGTTAAAAGCCTTGGGCATCCAGTTACCGGATACGGTGAAAAACCGTGAGAATCTGGTTATGATGAAGGGCGAATAAGCAATTTAAAGAGAGGATGAAGTGCATGTCATTAGCTGTTTTGCAAGACGCAATTGAATTAGGGATGATTTTCTCCATTATGTCATTGGGTGTCTTTCTGTCGTTTCGGGTATTAAATATACCGGATCTGACCATTGATGGAAGCTTTACGACTGGTTGTGCAATATCGGCAATCATCGCGCAAATGGGGCATCCGTTTCTCGGTGTTTTCATGGCTTTTGTGTTAGGCGCCATGGCAGGTGGAATTACCGGCATCTTACAAACGAAATGTCGCATACAGCCATTGTTAGCAGGCATTTTGACAATGACGGCACTGTATTCCATAAATCTGAAGATCATGGGCGGTCAGCCTAATATTTCGATCTTTGGAAAAACGACGATCTTCACTCCGTTAAAGGGAATCTTTGGCGCAAATACCAAAGCTTTCGTAATTCTTGTGATACTATTATTCCTGATGATCTTACTGTATGCCTTTTTAAAAACACAGCTTGGTATGAGTCTTCGTGCCACGGGAGATAACGAGGCTATGGTGCGGGCAAGCAGCATTAATTCCGATGCGATGAAAATCATGGGAATCACGTTAGCGAACGCGCTTGTGGCTTTTGCGGGAGGTATCTTTGCACAGTATCAAAACTTTGCGGATGTCAGTGGAGGCGTCGGTATGATGGTGGTCGGTCTTGCCAGTATTATTGTCGGTGAGGCCTTCTTCCGTAAAAAGACATTACCGTTTCAATTTGCGGCAGTCATCAGCGGTGCTATTATTTACCGCTTTATCTTAACCTTTGCTCTGCAATTTGGCATTGGCGCAAGTGATTTAAACTTATTCTCGGCAATATTAGTGGCGCTTGCTATTTCATTGCCATATGTAAAAGGAAAGAAAAGGAGAAGAAAACATGCTGGACTTAAATGATGTATGTGTTACGTTTTATCCAAACACCAGTAATGAACGCATCGCTTTGGATCATTTATCTTTCCATATAGATGATGGTGATTTCATCAGTGTGTTAGGGACAAATGGTGCCGGTAAGAGTACCTTATTAAATGCAATCAGTGGTACGTTGGAATGTGATGCAGGAGAAATCATCTTGGATGGTCAGGATATCACTTATGCGCCCGAATATAAAAGAGCCAGAGTGATTGGGCGTTTATTTCAAGATCCGATGAAAGGCACGGCTCCCCATATGACGATTGAAGAGAATCTGGGACTGGCGTATAGCCGAGGAAAACGTACGACGTTAAGTAAGGCTATCAAGAAAGGAGATCGTAAATTCTTTCTTGAACAATTAGCATCTTTAGGCTTGGGCTTGGAAGAGCGTATTACAACAAATGTCGGACTGCTCAGCGGTGGTCAGCGACAGGCCTTGACGCTTTTAATGGCAACCATCGTAACACCGAAATTATTACTGCTTGATGAGCATACAGCGGCTTTAGATCCGAAAACGGCCAAACAAGTGATGGACATCACAGAGCGTATGGTGAAAGAGCATCATATTACGACGCTTATGATTACACACAACATGAAACAGGCATTGGAATATGGCAATAAGACGATTATTTTAAATGAAGGAAAAATCGTAAAGGTCCTGGAAGGCGAAGAACGCCGGCAAACATCAGTAGATGATTTGTTGAATATGTATGATTTCGTTTAATTATACAATCGTATATGGAAGAAAATGGAATAAGAAATTGATAGGCATATGTTGCAACATACGTTAATATAATGAACATGCGGTTAATGAAGAGGACCATTTCGCCAAGGAGTTGGCAAAAAGGCACGGAAATTGGTTCTTGACAAAGCTGCATGTTTTTGCTTGATGACGAATTTTCACGAAAAATGTTGAAAACGCATACATAATCTTCAATTTTCTAACAAAAAGGGTGGAAATTTAAAGCAAAAGCCTTTATACTTAATATATAGTAAATCCTAAAGGGGGGTTTCGACATGAGACAAAATAACATGCTGGCTATGATCTTGGCCGGAGGTCGAGGTACACGACTGTATGCCTTAACCAAAAAGATCGCAAAACCTGCAGTGTACTTTGGAGGGAAATACCGAATTATCGACTTCCCGTTAAGTAACTGTGCCAATTCTAACATCAATGTTGTTGGTGTGCTGACTCAATATGAAAGTGTATTGCTGAACTCATATGCGGCGGCTGGACAGCGTTGGGGTCTGGACGCAAAGGATAGTGGAGTATACGTGCTGCCTCCACGTGAAAAAGACGGAGCTGCTTTTGATGTATATCGCGGTACTGCCGATGCTATTTCACAGAACATTGATTTCATCGATCAGCAAAATCCGGAATATGTTCTGATTCTTTCCGGTGACCATATTTATAAGATGGATTATTCTAAAATGCTGGCTCACCATAAAGCATGTGATGCAGATGCCACAATTGCAGTATTGCCGGTTCCTATGAAAGAGGCAAGCCGTTTTGGTATCATGAATACGGATGAAACAGATCGTATTGTGGAATTTGAAGAAAAACCAGAAAAGCCAAAGAGCAACCTGGCTTCTATGGGTATTTACATCTTTAATTGGAAACAACTTCGTAAAATGTTGGTTGCTGATATGGATGATCCTAACAGTAATCATGACTTCGGTAAAGATATTATTCCTGCGATGTTGAATGAGAATAAGCGTTTATACGCATATCAATTCAAAGGCTATTGGAAAGATGTTGGAACTGTTGATTCTTTATGGGAAGCAAACATGGATTTGTTAAGTTCCAATAATGAATTAGATTTAAATGATCCGGATTGGAAGATTTATACAGAAGATGTTGCCACGGTTCCACACTTTATCGGACCAAAAGGCAAAGTTAATAATGCATATATTAATCAGGGTTGTGTCATCAATGGTGAAATTAATAACTCAGTCCTCTTCACAAGCGTAAAAGTAGCGGAAGGTGCGAAAGTTAATGACTCTGTGCTAATGCCAAATGTTGAAATCGGAGAAGGTGCAATCATTCATCGTTCGATTATCGCAGAAGGCGTGAAGGTAGATGCCGGTGCTGTTGTCGGCAGTCCTGACAGTGAAAATATTGAGCTGATCAGTAAGAGAGTGAGGGGTGAGTAATATGTGCAATGCATTTGGAATCGTAAATTATGAAGGACCTAATGTAAATGTCAAAGGAATGGAAGACTATCGCCCGGTATCCGCATTCTCCTTTTTGGGAAGATACCGTTTGATTGACTTTCCTATTTCTAATATGAGTAATAGTGGTGTTAACCACATCAAAGTGTTTGTTAAGACGAATCCTCGTTCTTTGATTGAACATCTGGGAACCGGCCGTCATTACAACATCAACTCAAAACGTGGAAAACTGCATATCCTGCCTGCAAAGAATATGGATGATGTGGATTTCTATAACAATGATATCAATTCCTATATGTTTAACATGCAGGCAATTGAAGATGTAAATCAGCCATATGTCATCCTTGCTCCTGCACATATGATTTATCGTCAGGATTTCTCAAATCTGTTGGATGCACATATTGAAAGCGGCGCAGATATTACCATGTTATATCAAAATGTGGATAACGCAAAAGAAGCTTTCATTAACTGTGATGTATTGAATTTAAATAAACAAAAAGGCGTTCTTTCTATTGAAAAGAATCGTGGGAACTCGAAGAGCAAAACAATTTCATTAGAAACTTACATCATGAGTAAAGATTTGTTCATTTCGTTAGTGAAAAAGGCGGCTAATATATCATCATTATATTGGTTCCGTGATATTGTAAATGAAGAATGTTCAGAATTGGATATTCGTGGTGTGGCTCACCGTGGTTTTGTCGCATGTGTGAACGACTTCAAGAGTTACTTTAATGCGAATATTGATTTATTGGATTACGATAAGGCAATGGACTTGTTTAACAGTGACTGGCCAATCTATACACGTACAAATGACTCCTGTCCAACGCAGTACTATAGTGATGTCACCGTTCAAAACAGCATGGTTTCCAACGGTTGTATCGTTGAAGGCGACATTGTGAATAGTGTTATCGGACGTGGTGTTGTCATCAAAAAAGGCGCTGTTATCAAAAACAGTATTATCCTGCCTGGTGCCATCATTGGAGAAGATGTGCATATAGAAAATGTAGTAGTGGATAAGAAGGCTAGAATCGTTCGTAAAAAAGAATTGATCGGACATCCTGATCAGCCACTGTACGTGAAAAGGAATGATAAAATCTAATGGCAAGAATATTGATGGTCGCATCAGAAGGTCTTCCTTTTATTAAAAGTGGAGGGCTGGCAGATGTTGTAGGTTCCTTACCTCAGGAGCTGGTGAAAAAAGGACATGAAGTTCGTGTAATCATGCCTATGTATTTAAAAATAGCACAGAAGTTTCATGAGGAAATGCAGTTAGAGGCACAATATAGTGTATCCATTGCTTATCATGAAGTACCTGTGAATATTTGGTCTACAACACGTAAAGAAGTTAAATTTTATTTCGTAGAACATAAAGGATACTTTGAACGTGATGGCTTGTATGGTTATATCGATGATGGTGAGCGTTTTGCTTACTTCCAGAAAGCCGTATTAGAAATGTTGAATCAGCTGAATTACTTCCCGGAAATCATGCATTGTCATGATTGGCACACTGGTATGTTACCGGCAATGTGCAAAGAAGGGCACAGCTTTGATGAGCGTTATCGCAATATCCGCTTTGTTTATACGATTCATAATCTCGCATTCCAGGGTAATTTCGGACCTGAGATGCTGGATAGTTGCTTAGGCTTAGATTATCGTATTTTCGATAATGGCAATGTCCGCTATGACGGTGGCATCAGCTTTATGAAATCGGGTATCTTGTATGCGGATAAAGTAACAACGGTATCACCTACGTATTCACAGGAAATCTTAACACCACAGTATGGTGAACATATGGAAATGGTATTAAACATTCGTAAGTATGATTTATGGGGTATTACCAATGGCATCGATATCGAAATGTGGAATCCGATGAGTGATCCGGATGTACCATACCATTACAATAAAGTAAATGTAGCGAAAGAGAAAAAAGAAAATAAGATGGCATTACAGAAAGAACTTGGTCTTACGGTAGATCCTAATGTGATGTTGGTTGGGGCAGTATCTCGACTGACATGGCAAAAAGGTTTTTATCTGATGATGGAAAAACTTTCTGAAATCTGTGCAATGCCAATTCAAGTGGCCATCTTAGGTAGTGGGGAAAGCGGAATCGAAGAGAAAATGCGTCAGCTAGAAGAAGGCAATAAAGGTAAAATTGCATTCTATAACGGATACAGTGATTCTTTAGCACACCGTATTTATGCGGCAAGTGATTTATTCCTCATGCCATCTCTGTTTGAGCCATGTGGTATTTCACAGTTAATTTCCATGCGCTATGGAACATTACCATTAGTACGTGAAACAGGTGGATTGAAGGATACGGTAACTCCGTATAATGAGTTTGATAAGACTGGAAATGGATTCAGTTTTGCGAACTATAATTCAGATGAAATGGTACAGGTTATGTATAATGCAATAGATGTATACTATAACCGTCCAGAAGATTGGAAGATTCTTGTACGCAATGCTATGAATACAGATGTCAGCTGGGAAAAGAGTGCTGAAACCTATTGTCAGTTATATGCCCAGTTACATCCTTAACCTGTAGATATAGGACAGCCTTTGTGCTGTCCTTTTCCTATTGAATGGATGTTTCAATAATCATCCCCATTTCCTTAAAGAGTGCCACATGTTAGAAAAGAGTGAAAAGGTAGAACTTTACCATCTGCCTCTGGTAATGAAAATCTTTTCAAAACTATATTGACTTCAAAACAGATAATCATTATAATGTATTAAAATATCAATTATAAATCGGGAAAGTTTATAAGTTGAGTAGAAAAGGAGATGTGAACTATGGCGTATTATTTTGAAGAACCCTCTCGTACTTTCAGCGAGTACCTATTGGTACCTGGATATTCCAGCTCTGATTGTACCCCAGTAAATGTTTCATTGAAAACACCTCTTGTAAAATTTAAAAAAGGGGAAGAACCTGCATTATCGTTAAATATCCCAATGGTATCTGCCATCATGCAGTCTGTATCCGGGGAGCGTATGGCATGTGCTTTAGCTAGAGAAGGAGGAATCTCCTTTATCTATGGTTCTCAGAGCGTAGAAGATGAGGCCGCAATGGTAAAGCGTGTAAAAATGACGAAGGCAGGTTTTGTTTACAGCGATTCCAACATTCGTCCGGATGCTACCTTACAGGATGTATTGGATCTGAAGGAAAGAACAGGTCATGCGACGATGGCCGTAACAGAAGATGGGACGGCGGAAGGAAAACTTGTAGGCATTATCACAAGCCGTGATTACCGTATTTCTCGTATGGATACAGCAATGAAAGTCAGTGAATTCATGACACCATTTGAAAAGCTGATCTATGGTAAAGATGGCTGTACTTTAAGTGAAGCAAATGATTTAATTTGGGAACATAAACTGAATCAGTTGCCGATCATTGATGAGGAACAGCATTTAAAAGCATTCGTATTCCGTAAAGACTACGATTCTCATAAAGAACATCCAAATGAATTGTTAGATAGCCAAAAACGTTATTTAGTTGGTGCCGGTATTAACACCAGAGATTATGAACAGCGTGTTCCTGCCTTGGTAGAAGCAGGTGCAGATGTATTATGTATTGACTCAAGTGAAGGCTTCAGTGAATGGCAGGCAATCACTTTAAAGTGGATTCGTGATCATTATGGTGACAGCGTAAAAGTCGGTGCCGGAAACGTTGTGGATGCTGAAGGTTTCCGTTTCTTAGCAGATGCAGGTGCCGATTTTATCAAAATCGGTATCGGCGGAGGTAGTATCTGTATTACCCGTGAACAAAAAGGTATTGGACGCGGACAGGCTACAGCTACGATTGAAGTTGCGAAAGCACGTGATGAATATTATAAAGAAACAGGTATCTATATTCCTATTTGTAGCGATGGTGGTATCGTACACGATTACCATATTACCTTAGCATTGGCGATGGGAGCAGATTTCGTGATGTTAGGTCGTTATTTCTCTCGTTTTGAAGAATCACCGACAAAGAAGGTTACCATCAATGGTACATATATGAAGGAATATTGGGGTGAAGGCAGTGCCAGAGCACGTAACTGGCAGCGTTACGATATGGGAGGAAGTAAGAAACTTTCATTCGTAGAAGGTGTTGACTCTTATGTTCCATATGCGGGAGCATTGAAGGATAATGTCGATCTGACGTTAAGCAAGGTAAAACATACCATGTGTAATTGCGGTGCTTTGACGATTCCTGAATTACAGAAAAAAGCAAAAATTACACTTGTATCTTCTACATCTATCGTAGAAGGCGGCGCACACGATGTTGTCGTAAAGGATAATACGATTGATGCTAAAGTCAAATAACCATACGTTATATTCTGGCATAATCAACTATGTAAGATAATTAGGTAAAAAGATCACTTTGACGCAAACAATATGTTTGCAAGAAGTGGTCTTTTCTTTCTGCTTTGCACACGATGAATACGAAAAGGTAATTCATTTTTTTGAAAAAGTAAAGGTTACTAGAAAAGGTATCTAAAAACTCATTGTATATGTTATATAGAGGAGGTATAATGCAAGAAAGATATATACGTGATATGTATATTGGGGGTGCTTTTAATACCAACCTTTTCGTTAGGAGAAAGGAATATACGTATGAATGATAAGGATATTCGGGAGAAATTACAGGAAACCTTACAAGTGGAATGCGAGCAATTAGAGAAGGATTTGCATTGGCAGGAAGAAAGATTAGAACCCCTTACCTCATCCTTTTTGAGTGCGCAATTTGCATGCAGCCGCAATTTGATTTCTCATTATATGAGTGAATTTCAACAAAAGGGTCTCGTCATTAAAACGAATACGCGTCCAGTATATTTTTTCTGGCGAAAAAGTTTAGAAAACCGCTTTGGCGTTATATTGAAAGCGGAGTTGTATGAAACGCTTGAAGATTTAAAGAACATATTAGCAAAAAAACAGCAGCATGCATTTCATAACCTAATCGGAGCAAATGATAGTCTTAGCTATGTGGTGGAACAATGCAAAGCAGCGATTAGCTATCCGGAGCATGGTCTTCCCATCTTATTACAAGGACCGACGGGAACCGGGAAAAGCCTGATTGCACAGTTAATGTACCAATATGGGGTTGAGATGGAAATACTGTCTAAAGACAGCCGTTTTATGACGATGAATTGTAGTGAATATGCAAACAATCCGGAGATGTTGATGACCAATCTTTTTGGTTATAAGAAGGGGTCTTATACCGGTGCGGAAAAAGATACCCAAGGGTTATTGGCTTTAGCGGATGGCGGTATCTTGTTTATGGATGAAGTGCATGGGTTAAAGCCGGAATGTCAGGAAAAAATCTTTCTTTTTATGGATAAAGGCATATATCATATGGTGGGGGATAATGATACTTGGTATGTATCAAATGCACGATTGATTTTTGCCACCACGGAACAGCCGGATGAAGTCCTCTTAAAAACATTATTAAGAAGAATTCCGCT
This sequence comes from Longicatena caecimuris, assembly GCF_018406465.1. Lineage (GTDB taxonomy): Bacteria > Bacillota_I > Bacilli_A > Erysipelotrichales > Erysipelotrichaceae > Longicatena > Longicatena caecimuris. The sequence continues at coordinate 2,947,515 of NZ_AP024510.1, read as the reverse complement.
TATTGTGAAAGTGCCTTCGCTAGCAGAACGCCCTCTTCAAGAAAAACGGGAACTTTTACAGTTTTTAATTCAAGAAGAAGAGAAACATATTCAACGTAAAATTTCCATGTCTGACCTTGTCTTCCGTACATTAGAACGCCATACGTTTACAGGAAATATCGGGGAATTGAAAAATGTCATTCGCGCAAGTGTCGCCAAAGCATTCTTACGAAATCAAAAGGATATGGATGATGTCTCTTTGCATATATATGATTTATCAAGTGATTTATTAGAAAGTACCGGAAAAGATGTCACCTTGTATGATTACGATGATCGCACGATGATTCACAGTGAAGATATGTTTTTGAGCATCCATAAAGATAGTCGCTTATATAATTTTAATGCATATCTGATTCACAAATTCCATACGTTGCATGCATATGAAAAAGATCTGAATGCTTATTTAGATAGCTGCTGTCTGAAATTGGAACAATATATCGATTCTTTATTTACTGAGCATACCTATCATTCTCCAAAGCTGGATATGATCAATCATCTATTGACCAATATCATGAATATTGTTATTCATAAATATGATTTAGAGAAATTTTCAAATAACGAAATCTCAATGATCGTACATTTTCTAAACGATTATATGCAAAGCCTTTCTTCAATTAATCAACTGAAAATACAGAATCGCAAGGAAGCTGAAGAACTTCAAAATCGTATCCATAATGAATACACAAATGAATACAATGTCATAGGTGATATCTGGCAGCTCATCTCAGATGCCTTAAGTTTTACCCCGGGTCCATTTGGTTATTTAGATTTATTTCTCTTTTTCCGTTATTTTAACCGTGAGATGGTTGCTTCTCCAATACCTGCTGTTATCATTGCCCATGGCTACGCGATAGCAAGCGGCATAGCAGAAGTGGCAAATCAATTATTGAAACAGCGGATATTTGATGCAATTGATATGCCGATTGAAAGTGATTTTAATGATACGGTAAAAAAATTAGGTGAATACATCAAAGGGAAAGAAAATTATAATGAAGTAATTGTTATGGTTGATATGGGGTCTTTAGAAGCGATTCATCAAAAAATGGAAGGCATGAAGCGTATGGATATTGGTATCATCAACAATGTCACAACAAAATTAGCGTTAGATATTGGCAGTATGATACTGGAAGAGATGCCGATTCAGGAAATCTTAAAGCAAGCGAGTCATCGCAATCAATATCGGTATGAATTTGTAAAAAATCGTAAAAAACAAGATGCTATTTTAGCAGTATGCGAAACGGGTATTGGCACAGCTGAAAAAATCAGTAAGCTAATGGAAGATTCTTTACCTAAGACCGTATCGATCGCCATGATACCCTATGATTATGATTCATTAGTGAAATCCGGTACGACATCATTGGTTTTTGAAAAATATAATGTCCTATTTACAGTCGGAACGAAAGATCCTAAAATCTTTGATGTGCCGTTCATCTCTTTGGAAGAGATGATCGAACAGAAAAGTGTGGAAAAGACGAATTCCGTGTTTGAAAGTATCATGCGGCCGGATCAGATTGAAACCTTTAATGAAAATATGATCAAAAATTTCTCAATGGATAATCTGTTGAGTTACTTAACGATTTTAGATAGTGATAAAATCATTGACAGTGTAGAAAAAATTATTAAGACAATTCAGAAAGAATTGCATATGAAATTAAGCAGCAGTGTCATTTTGGGACTGTATATTCACATCAGCTGTTTGATAGAACGCTTGATTATTAATAAAAATGTGACGAAATTTGAACATTTAGAAACTTTTGAAAAAACACAAACGGAATTTATACGCATTGTTAAAAAAGCATTCCATGATGTGGAACAGCATTACAATGTGAAAATACCGGTGTCGGAAATCGGCTATATCTATGAATGTATCTTTCAGCGTGATAGTGTCAAAGAAGTGGACGAGAGTGTCAACGAATTGTGGGATAGTATTGAATGATCCTTTCTCAGCATTTGTTTAGAAACTTTCTAAACCAAGAAATCTCTCCTATTCATCGGGGAAATGTTATAAGCGTGTGACTTTGTATAAAGTTGGCACGCTTTTTGCTTATCATAGGTGAAGGACATAAAACAAGAAGGGAGGTAGAAACATTGCAGAATTTAATATTAGCTTCTCATGGCTCACTTGCCGAGGGTATGCTAAGCGCTGCGAATATGATCGTAGGTGATATTGAAGGAGTGGATGCTTATGGTTTAGATACCTATCACTCGCCACAAGATATTTATCAGCTGTTGAAGAAAAAAATCGCCGAAGATAACACACATGAATATATCATTCTGTGTGATATCTATGGTGGCAGTGTTCATAATCAGCTGATGCATCTCTGTGTTTATCCTAATGTATTTCTATTGACAGGCATGACATTATCTATTGTTTTAGAGTTGATTCTGGCGAATGAAACAGGGGATATCGAAGAAAAGCTTTTACAGGTAATTCAAAATGCAAAGGATAATATGCTTTTGTTTACTTACCAAAGAGTACATAATGCGATTGATAAAGGAATCGAGGATGAAAAATTATGGTAGAACTTTGTCGGATTGATGATCGTCTCCTGCATGGACAGGTGGCTGTGACTTGGGTTGGAGCAGTGGCACCGGAAGCAATTCTGATCGCCAATGATGAGGCTGCGACAAATGAGATGAGCAAGCTTGCGTTAAAGATGGCAAAACCGGCTGGTGTGAAACTGGCGGTTAAGACGATTGATGAAGCAGCTGCTCTTCTTAACAACCCAAAGGCAGCAAAGATCAAGATTTTTCTTATCACAAGAACTATTCAGGATACCTTACGACTTGTCAGTATGACAGATCAGATTCATCGTGTGAATATTGGTGGAGTCAAAAATAAGGAAGGAGGAAAGATGATAGCGGCTGCTGTATGTTTAGACAACGATGATTTACATGATTTGATGAAACTGCGCAAACGAGTTGATGAAGTAGAATTACGTATGGTTCCTACGGAACATAGAATCAGTATCGATAAATACTTACGAGAGGAGGAGGTTGAAGTATGATCGTTCAAGCACTACTTGTCGGAGTTACTGTTTGTTTACTGGACTTCTTGGATGTCTGGTTATGTAATCCGATGATCACACGACCACTTGTTGTCGGTACGGCAATGGGTATCGCTTTAGGGGATATTACAACAGGAGTACAGGTAGGGGCTTCATTGGAATTGGTATTTATGGGTGTTATGGCAATCGGCGGCACAGTGCCACCGGATTCCATTCATGGAACAGCTGTTGGGGCAGCTTATGCCATTATACTTGGTAAAGGTATTGAAACAGCAATTGCTTTAGCAGTACCGGCATCTATCGTTTGTCAAATGCTATTTGTTCCAGGCATTGGTATACGTTCTTTATTTACACCATATGTGGAACGTCAAGTAGAAAAAGGCAATTGGAAAGCTTTGCAAAGAATATTCCCAGTAGTTTCAATATCCTATGAAATCTTTAATGGTACCATCTGTGGACTTGCTGTTTTCTTAGGTGCTGATGTCATGAGTGCTTTTATCGACAGTTTACCACAAACATTATTAGATGGCATGGGGGTAGCAGCGAATATGTTAGGTGCAGTCGGTTTTGGTTTATTGTTAAAGATGATGTGGCAAAAGAAACTTGCTGTTTATTTCTTCTTAGGATTTATCATGGCAGCATATTGTGGTATGCCTTTGATGTCAATCGCTTTACTTGGTGTCATTATTGTCATCGTTTTATTCTTTGAGGGTGAATTCAGTAAACGACATACGGTAAGTGAAACATCTCCAACAGTAAATGAGGGAGAGGAGGAATTATTCGATGATTAGAGAGAAATTTGGTTTGAATGAAGAAGATGGCAAATTAATGGCAAAAGTAGCAAGACGTTCACATCAAATTAATGCAGTGTATACATGGGAAAAATTTCAGGCTATGGGATATTTATGGACCATGATTCCTGTCATCAATAAGATGTACGATACTGAGGAAGAACGTATTGCAGGCTATAAACGACATTATGAACTCTTTAATACAAACCCGGTCGTCGGTGGGTTCATCACAGGACTAAATACGGCTATGGAAATGCAGGCAGCAAAGGATAAGGAGTTTGATAAAGCTTCAATTGCAGCTGTGCGTACATCCTTAATGGGACCATTTGCCGGCATCGGAGATTCTATTTTTCAAAGTACATGGCGTGTGATTACCATGGGAATCGGCTTAAGTCTTGCCAAGGATGGCAATATTCTGGGTCCCATTGTATTCTTAGTCTTATTTAATCTATTGGCAGAACCATGTCGTATCTTATTGCCTTATGTCGGCTTTAAGATGGGGTCTAAATTTATGTTGCAGGCTGAAGAAAGTGGTATCATGAGCTTTATCACCAAAGCTGCCAGCATTGTCGGACTTATGACCGTAGGAGCAATGACAGCGACAATGGTTTCCGTACAGATCGGTTATGTATTTACCATGAATGGCAGTGAATTAAAGATACAGGAAATGATTGATACCATTTTCCCTTGTTTATTGCCACTGTTATTGACCCTTGCTTGTTTTAAGCTCTTAAACAAGAACATCAAACCGACAACATTAATTGCCATCATTATGGTGCTTGGCATCGTCGGAAAATATATTGGTATCTTTTAAAAATATTGTGCTGAAATAGCAAAAGGAGGAGTAGCTAATGAATCTTATTGATACAATTCGTCGTGTTCCTAATCCCGTACGTAAAGTTTTAGAGGAAAGGAAAGCATTAACAAAAGATATGTTTGATTATTTAGGTGATCGCTTATCCACCATAAATGAAATTATCTTAATCGGCTCTGGAACCAGCCATACATCCTGTCAAACTTCTAAGGAGTTTGTGGAAACCGCAAGTGGCATTGCCTCTACAGCAATATTGCCCAACATCTTTTTAGCCAAACGGGTATTTAATCCAAATGGTTTATACATCTTCACATCGCAAAGTGGTACTTCTACTTTGGTAAATATCGCACAGCGTAAAATGAAAGAACTTGGTTATGCGACAGTAGCAATTACAGAAAGTGCCGAAACACCTTTGGCAAAAGAGAGTGGCTGCCATGTTCTGATGGAAACAGATAATGAGGAATTTGGCTGTCGAACGATCGGTTACTGTATGTCTGTATTTACGCATATGATCATTGCCATGGAAATCGGCTTAAAGCGCCAGGCATTAAGTGAAACAGAGTATGCAAAATATCTGGAAGATGCTCAAAAAGCGGCTGATATGCATCATGAAATCTGTGACAAAACGATGGAATGGTTTGATCGGAATAAATGGAAACTGATGAATAAGGATGGATTTGTTATCTATGGTGCCGGTACATTATATGGTACAGCATTGGAAGGCGCTTTAAAGGTTTTGGAGATTGCCAGAAGATTCTTGTGTGTTGGTTATGATATGGATGATGGTATGCATGGACCTACCATGGGGTATACAAATCGTCATGCAGTCATCATTTTCGATGATGGCCACAATGAAAATATTACCAAAGGTTTGATTCGTTATGTCCGTGACAAAGTAGGCGATGCCTTCGTAATTGGCAATGACAGCAAACATCCATGTGATTTGGCTTTTGAACCTTTAAAAACACCATTTGTATTCTTACAATATGCGCCGGTAGTAGAAATTTTAGCAGCGCGGCTTGCCTATGACTATGGTATCAATATTAAGACGATTGGGCCATTACCTGAAGCAGGTTACTTTAATACACATGATGATTAAGTTATAATTATACAAAGGATGCTGATGTGAAAGAAGTGTTTCAATAATCATATCAGCATCTTTTTTATCAAAGCGATAAGATTAGGAGAAACTATGCAGAAATTAACATATAAAGTAAAAAAGATGATGGGCATTCATGCCAGGCCGGCTTCAGCATTAGCACAATTTGCCAGAATGTATCAAAGTGATATAAAACTATATTGCCAAAATCGATGTGCGAATGCGAAAAGAATGGTAGAAATAATGGAACTTAGTATTCATAAAGATGAAGAAATCCTATTTGAAATTTGTGGTGAGGATGAATGCCGCGTTGTGAAGGCGTTACAGCAATACTGCCACTCTTATTTATGAGGTGATAACATGTATAAAATGATTGTCTTTGATTGTGATGGCACGTTACTTGATTCTTCCGCTATGATTGCGATGATACAAAAGGGATATAGCTCCATGTTTCCTCAACGTAAGAAGCAGCCTTACGCGTTTTTTATTCCTTGTTATTATATGAGTGATGAGGAAAACCTAGCCTATTTACAGATACCGAAAAGCTGTAAACGGCAATTTGAAGAACTATGCTTTGGAAAGTGTGGAGATTTTTCTTCACATACGCATATCTTTGAAGGTATCCAAGAACTTTTACGACAACTGCTGGACGATGGGATTGCATTAGGAATAGCCACTTCGCGAAATACAACGGCTTTTTTAGAATTGCAATCTATGTTTGATGCAGATATCTTTTCAGCCTTTTCTAGTATTGGTACGCAGGATGTGGTAAAGCATACAAAACCGGCACCGGATGTTTTATATTACATTATGGAACAAACAAATTTGACTGCGCAAGAATTACTATTCATTGGCGATTCTATCAACGATGCCCTTTGTGCGAAAGCTGCCGGTGTTGATTTTGCATGGGCAAAATGGGGAGTTGTCAGTGAAGAAGAACTACCCTATACGTATTGTTTATACGATCCTCAGGATGTTTATAACATCCTACGGTAACATCAATACATCTTAAAAATATAAAACGCGATGATTTCGTTGCTATTTATTTTAATGCAAATGACATCAAATAAAAAAGCTCTAAAGAGCTTTTAATACTGCTTATATTGATTCTTACCGGCAGCCTTTGCTTTATATAATGCAGCATCAGCCATGGTAAGGGCATCTTCATAACGGAATAGATCATCATTTTGAAAGATCGTAAAGCCACAGGAAATTGTCGCTTTTTCAGCAGCTTTATTCATCTTGTGCTCCATGCCGATTTGATCAAGTTCTTCATAGATATGATCGAGGTATTCACAGATATCTTCCTTTGTGATATTTACGCATAAGGTGATAAATTCATCACCGCCAAAACGTGCAGCAAAGAAACGCGAATCGCCGTTTTCATCCATACAGCGGGCAACGTTTTGTAACAGTTTATCCCCCATATGATGACCATAATAATCATTGAATTCTTTAAAATAATCCACATCGGCTACCACGATACCAATTGTTGATACATGCGGGTTTTTATGCATCGCACAGACCAGGGAATTAAAATAAGAACGATTAAACAGTCGGGTGAGACCATCAATTTTTATCTGCGCCTCTAACTGATTTTTCTCATTCCGGAAACGATCACGCTCTTTCATGATCTGGTTCATTTTAATCTTTTCTTTCATACTTTCTGACTTTGTCTTATTTGTCATATCCTCAACCAATTTTTGTAACATATAATATTGCTTATAGGAATTAATTAAGACATTTTCTAAATGGAAACACTCCGCATAGCGAATCCAATTACGATGCAATTGCAACTGTTGTTCGACATCATCCTCCAGACACATTTCTCCCATATACTGTAAATATTTTTCTGCTCGTTCCTGATCTTTGATTTGTAGGAGGATGGCAAAGATATCGCAGTAGAAGGTGAAATAATAGGTCCGGTTTTTATGTTTATGAAGATTGCTTTCACTGAAATAATCAGCAATTCGTTTGACGCTATCGACACGTTTGCTGGCATTGGCAAGGTACAATTCACATAAACGAATGACATGTGTCGACAATGGCGAAGCTTTAAAGGATACTAGTTTCGCCGCATATTCTTGATAACGTTTTATGGCTTTATCTAAATGTTCGTTAAAGATTTCTAACTGTATCAGATTTAAGATAACCAACAGATCGGCATGTGTCATAATGGTAGCTTTCTTATCCAAGAAGGTTTGATATGCCATCTTAATATAATACAGAGCTTCCTGATAATCTTCCTTTTGAAAAAACATCGTGGCAATATTGTTTAAAACTACCATTTTTTGATGCAGATCTTTTTCATTCTCCGCTAAGTTATAGGCATTTAATAAGTTTTGAATAGCATTTACTTCATCAAAATGAGAATTATAATACAAACCGGCAATGGTGTAGTTGCGTAGTAATAAATCAGTGTAATGATATTCTTCTCCCAGGTTTAATGCAATATGCAGATGTTTCAGACATGCTTCATGTTCACGAATCATCAGATGGTAATCGGCTAGAAAGGTGTGGGCAAAGGCGATGGCATGGGTATCTTTATGCGCTTCCCCTAATGTCAGAAGCTCATTTGCCAGCTGAAACTCATCATCCATATCCGCATTGCTATGCTGTACCAGCAGATTCATCAATTCCTCTTTTTTATGTTTATACTCATCCATATACATCCCTCTTTTTTATAACCATAATTTTTTGCTATGAATGTTTGATATCCATATTATACTATAAAAGCGTTAACAAAAATACTATTTATGTGGTTATTTTTCAGAATTTACCGGCGTTATCTTCTCTTGTTAAGAAATTGTGATTTTATTCGCAAATTCGCAAAATACGTTTACGAATAAGGCTCTTAGTGGTATAATAAGACCGTTACATAAGGAGGATTTTACAATGGCAAAGAGAACTGTAAAAGATTTAGATGTTGCTGGAAAACGCGTTATCGTAAGATGCGACTTCAACGTTCCAAGAAAAGATGGAAAAATTACAAATGACAACCGTATCATTCAGGCGTTACCTACAATTAAATACCTGATTGAAAACAATGCAAAAGTTATCTTGATGTCACACTTAGGTAAAGTAAAAACAGAAGAAGACAAAGCAAAAAACGATTTGCGTTGTGTAGCTGATCGTTTAAGTGAACTGGTTGATACTAAAGTTACTTTCGTACCAGTAACAAGAGGAAAAGAACTGGAAGATGCTGTTGCAGCATTGAACGATGGAGAAATCGTTGTTGTTCAGAATACTCGTTATGAAAAAGGCGAAAGCAAAAATGATCCTGAATTGGCTAAATACTGGGCTAGCTTAGGTGATTTGTTTGTAGAAGATGCATTTGGTAGCGTACACCGTGCACATGCTTCTACTGCTGGTATTGCATCTATTTTACCTAACGCATTAGGTTTCTTAGTAGAAAAAGAAGTAAAGATGCTGGGTGCTGCTGTTGACACTCCAGAACGTCCATTCGTTGCAATCATCGGTGGTGCTAAAGTATCTGATAAGATTGCTGTTGTTGACAACCTGCTGAAGAAAGCAGACAAAGTTCTGATCGGTGGCGGTATGGCTTATACATTCCTGAAAGCACAGGGTTACAATGTTGGAAAATCTTTAGTAGAAGAAGATAAGCTGGAATTGGCAAAAGAATATTTAGCTAAGGCTGAAGGTAAATTGATCCTGCCAGTTGATCATGTATGTGCTGATGCATTTGCAGAAGATGCAAACACAGTTGTTGCTGACAATGACAACATCCCTGCAGATTACATGGGCTTAGATATCGGACCTAAATCTATTGAACTGTACAAGAATGAATTAGCTGGTGCTAAGACTGTTGTATGGAACGGACCTATGGGTGTATTTGAAATGAAACCATTTGCTAAGGGTACTTTGGAAGTATGTACAGCAATTTCTGAATTACCAGGAGCTACAACAGTTATCGGTGGCGGAGATTCTGCAGCAGCGGCAATCCAGTTAGGATTCGCTGAAAAATTCTCTCATATTTCTACCGGTGGCGGAGCTTCTTTGGAATATATGGAAGGTAAAGAACTGCCAGGTATCGCTGTTATCAGTGATAAATAAAAAACATTAGAGGAGAAAATAAATCATGAGAAAACCAATTATTGTCGGAAACTGGAAAATGAATAAAACCATGAAGGAAACAAAAGAATTCATGGAAGCTGTAGATGGTGTTGCGGCAAGTGACAACGCTACCTATGGTATCGGCGCTCCTTATACTGCATTAGCTACAGCTGTTGCAGGTGCTAAAAACTTAATCGTAGCTGCTGAAAACTGCCATTTTGAAGATACAGGTGCTTTCACAGGTGAAGTTTCTGTACCTATGCTGCAGGAAGTTGGCGTTACACACTGTATCATCGGTCACTCTGAACGTCGTCAGATGTTTGGGGATACTGATGAAACCGTAAACAAAAAAGCAAAACGCTTAATTGATGCAGGTATCACACCAATTCTTTGCATTGGTGAAACAGAAGCACAGTATGATGCTGGTGAAACGGAAAAAGTTATCCGTGAACAGTTGAGTGGTTCTTTGGCTAACTTATGTCCAAAATGTGTTGGTAACATGGTTATCGCTTATGAACCAATCTGGGCAATCGGTACTGGCAAATCTGCTACAAAAGAAGATGCACAGAACTGCTGCGCTATCGTACGTGATCAGGTTCGTGTCATGTATGGTGATGAAGCTGCGGAAAATGTACGTGTACAGTACGGTGGATCTGTAAAACCTAACAACATCGTTGAATATATGGCTTGCCCAGATATCGATGGTGCATTGATTGGTGGAGCTAGCTTAAAAGCAGACAGCTTTATTGAAATCATCGAAAAAACAAAATAAGATCTTATAGGTGAAGGAGTAGAGCAATCTGCTCCTTTTTTCAATGTATGCAGTTCATAATCAACTAGCCTTTTTCATTTAAGATACAGTTTATCATTCATATTGTAAGCTTTTAATCAGAAAAATGCTTTGCTGTTATCTTAAGTAGGAGTACTATGGCAGTCTAAGCTCATTTAGCAAATAGCGTACATCAAAAAAGGAAAACCGCGCTAGTTTTCCTTTGTATTACATCGGCTTATGCCATTGCTTATCTGGTTTTCTTCTGCAATTGAGTTAGCGTCTTTTCCATATGACGTAGTAATTGTTTATAATGTGTCAGCTGCTCTGCTTCTTCTTTTGCCTTAGCTAAGGCTGTTTTGGCATCTGCCAGCTGTTTCTTCATAGCAACCAGATGATTTGTAGCATTAAGGAAAGCATTATAATTTGGATCATCAGGATTTCCCTGACAAGTATTAACTTTACAGATGAATTTTCCTACATATAAAGCTTTATCCATCGCATCATACATGGCACGCTCGGCTTCCTTGCTTTGATCTTCAAGTGTAGATAGTTTCTTTTTTACTTGATGACAATGCGCAATGTCTTTTTGTGTCTGTTGTATTAAGCTTTTTAATCGTTCCTTGTCTTTCTTATATTGTTTTATATCCTCTGTTTCCATATGTTCTAAGATATTCTGGTATTCAGTCGGATAAACAAGTTTTGGTGTCTTGTTATTTTGATATAGAAACATAAGCAGCAGGCATATGCAAAAAACTGATAGGATTATCAAGCATTTAGGCTTTTTCGCGATGGTTTTAAGAGCTGGCATGTGCATCCCTTTCTTTCTTTTTTCTCTTGGTTGTAAGGCTTTTCTTTTTTAATAGAATCACGTATAATAGGTTATAAAAGAGGTAGATATTTATGAAAGTAAAGTCAAAGATAGGTGCGTTTTGGATAGCGGCGTTGATCTTTATGGCATTTTGTACATTTATGATGCTGCGCTTGGTGATACATCAAAAGGATATCGCTCTGGATGCCATAGAGTTACTGGCTGTTTTTTGTATAGATTTCTTATTACTGTGGGCAACCTTTGATACATGGTATGCATTTCAGGAAGATTATTTAGAAATCAAAAGTGCCTGCTTTTGTCATAAGAAAATACATTATTTTGCGATTACAAGTATTGAAGAAACACAGGCATCTTATTCCTCCGTGGCTTTGTCAAATGATCGCTTGGATATCACTTATGTGAATGAAGCGCATGAGCAGGAAGAAATACTTATCTCACCGGTAAAAAAAGATGAGTTTATAGCGCAATTGAAGCATCGTTCTAAAATATTATAAGCAAAAGCTGCATTTCTGTTTTTATTTACAGTGCAATGCAGCTTTTTTACTGTTTGGCTGTGATATATTGTTTGTGAAAGGCTGCTTTCGAAATTGGTTTAGAGACATAGAATCCTTGAATGGTATCGGCTTGCAGCGTACAGACGGTATCCAACTCGTTCTTTTCTTCTACCCCTTCTACGGTAACTTCAATGTCAATGCTGTGACATAAAGAGATGACAGCATTGATAAAAGAGAGATTAAACGGATTGGTATGAATGGCATTGATAAAGGAACGATCAATTTTAACAATATCGGCAGGTGCCTGTGTCAACATTCCTAAGGAAGAATAACCAGAACCAAAGTCATCCATGGCGATACGGATATGCATTTTTCTTAAAGTGGAGAAGCATTCCCGTATTGGCCCCATATCGGTGACAAAATAGCTTTCAGTCAATTCTATAACGATATGTTCCGGAGCTAATTCATATTTTGCTAATAAGCTGCGAATGGTTTCTACGAAATCATCTTCTAATATTTGTAAGTACGATACGTTAACATTCATGACAAAATCTTTTATAAGATTGCTCCACTCTTTGCAAGTGGCAATCGCTTGCTCCAGAATCCATTTTCCAGCTTGGATGATCAAGCCGCTGGATTCTAAAACAGGGATAAATTCAATAGGTGAAATATCGCCGAATTTTTCACTTTTCCAACGCATTAAAGCTTCACTGCCTTGTATCTTCATGGTCTTCGTATGAAGCAATGGCTGATATACTACATAAAAATTACGCATCTGGTGTAACACATTATGATGTAATTCTTCATTGATGGCAATCTGGTGCAGTTTCTGTTTAATTAAATCATCATTGAAAAAGGTACATGTATTTTTCCCTTTCTGTTTACTGGCTTCTAACGCACTGACGGCATATTTAATTAAGTCTAAATAGTCATTGCCATTTTCAGGAATCATAACGACTCCTGCTGAAACGGTGCAATAATAGGAACCGGCATCGCTTTGATGCGGATGGTTGCTGTAAGCGTGTAGTTTTTGATAAAGCTCATCGGTTTTCTTTTCATCGGCTTCATCATAAACAATAGCAAATTGATCACCATCATAACGATAAATCTGCGCATCATAGGGCAGTAAACTTTGAATATCCTGAGCAAACTGACGTAAAACGATATCGCCAAATACATGATTTTGTAAGGTATTAATATGTGAGAAGTCATCAAGACCCAGTAACATCATACTGCCATGTTTTCCACTTTCCAACAGAATGGCTAAATGATCAATACAGCTTTTCTGAGTTAAAAGACCGGTGATATGGTCAATTCTTCCTTTGTTCTCTAAACGGGTGATCATCCCGGCAAACAGTAACGGTGCCCCATCCTGATCACGCTTTAATAAACCACGGCATACGATCCAGATCAATTCACCTTTGCGATTACGTATTTGATATTCTACATTATGCTCATCAGTATCTCCATTTAGCATACGGGCAATGGATTCATCATAACGTTTACGATCTTTATCGACAATAAGATCACCCCAGATAGGAACCAGTCCTTTTACTAAACGCCCGGGCAAATCAAAATCAAGATACATGTTTTCAGATATCAGAGATATATCGCTTTGCATGTCAACTAAATAGATGTAATCATCTGTACTGTTTACGATGGCATCATAAAAAAGGCTTGCATCTATATGAAACTGACGAAATAAATCTCTGTTATCCATAGCCATTCCTCTTCTTTCTCTTCTTCTAATATATCATGATTCCAATGAATTTCATAGAATAAAGAATAAATTTTATACCCGATAATATAACCAAACAAGTAAAAAAGATAACCATTATGTGAAGGCTTTCTTAAGATTTTGTGAAGTGTGGAATTAATGGTTGTCACACTTATGAATTTGTTTTAAAATAGGGCAAAGGTGATGAACTTTATGAAAAAGAAAAAGCATATGGGTATTCGTATTTTCTGCGCATTGTTATTTTTGGGCATCAGCGGTTCGGTTATGTTTAGTATTTACAAGCTGTCAGCGGAGAATGGTGCGCAATCAAATTTACGAAGTGAAATCGTTACGGAAAAAATCAAACAAGAAGTAAAGACAAGGCTAGAATCTTCTGAGAAGGGAATGCAGCTTTCGGAAAAAATAAAGTATTATGTCATTATGCATTCGCCATATGGCAGTGACTGGAATTCCAATATACGTAAACTGGCCCATTTCTCGATTTATTTTGCTTTAGCATGTGGTATTTATATCACCTTGGCCATTCTCGGTGTAAATAAGACCTTGCGCTTTTTATTAACTGTCGGTATCTGTTTCTGTTTTGCCTTTGGCGATGAGCTACATCAACGCTATACCGGCCGAACTTCGAGTATGAAGGATGTTTATCTGGATACGTTTGGAGCTCTTGTTTCAACTTGTATCTGGACGGTGCTTTCCTGGTTTGCCAGTGGCATTTCTTTGTTGGTACATAAGGTCAATGAGATGTATGAATAGTTCTTACAATATTGAAAGATGACAGCCGTCATCTTTTTCTTTCGTGTATAATGAGTTAGGACAAGTAACAACAAGAAAGGAAAGAGTGCCATGTATAAGATATTGCTCATTGAAGATGATGAAACAATCGTAAAAGAATTATCCGAGGTTTTGCGGCGGCAGGGATATGCTTGCTGTGTGTGGAATTTGATGGAAGATATGCAATTATTGTTACAGCGTGAAGAACCGCATTGTATTCTGTTGGATATTAATCTTCCCCATACCGATGGTTTTGTATTATGCAAACAGATACGCTCTTTTTCCGGTGTGCCAATCATCTTTGTGACAAGTCGCAATACGGATATGGATGAGCTTTGCAGTATGACTTTAGGTGGTGATGATTTTATCACGAAACCATATAATATCAGTATTCTTATAGCCCGCATCGCAGCTGTTTTAAAGCGCACGTATGCACATGGCGAAACCATTCTTACCCATCGTGGTGTATATCTTTTCGTTGCTCGCAGTGTTTTAGCTTATGAGGGCAAAGAGTGTGAATTGACAAAGAATGAATTGCGCATCTTATACAATTTATTTTGTCATAAAGGAGAAATCGTTGCCCGTGATGACTTGATTGATGATTTATGGGATAATAAACTATTTATTGATGATAATGCATTAAGTGTGAATATTACGAGAATACGTGCGAAACTAAAGGAACTCGGTGTAGAAGCGTTCATTCATACCAGACATCGACAGGGGTATTGGATATGAATGTAAGAGAAGTCTTTGCGCGACATGCTTTCTTTTTGATTCTTATGTTTTTATGGATGCTGTTATGTGATGGTGTTTTATATGGCATGGGCATAGCATGGGAAGTTTTAGCATTCCTGAATGTTATGAGTGGATGTATGGTATGCACATATATAATAAAAGTAGGCAGACAGCGCAGCAAGCGGAAAAAAGAGATTGAACGAATTGCGCAGACATTGGATCAGAAATATTTATTACAGGAAGTCTTAGGACATGATAAAGATCCACAGGAACAGTTTTATGCTTACCTGCTTCGTCTTGGTAATAAAAGCATGTTGGAAAAAATCAGTGAAGTGAAAAGAGAACGATTGCAATATCAGGAATATGTGGAACAATGGGTACATGAAATTAAAACGCCTATTGCGGCATTAAAGCTGCAATGTGAGAATGTGCAGGATAAGCGCAAGCGGGATATGCTGCAGCAAGTGGAGCGGGTAGAGCATTATGTGGAACAGGCATTATTTTATGCCCGCAGTGAAAATGTGGAAAAAGATTTACGAATACAGTATTGTGATTTGTATGATTGTTGCAGTGAGGCTTTGTTACAGTGCAAGTATTTATGCACCAGTGCGTTTTTACAAATTCATTTTGCTTTTACATCGGCAATTGTGGCAACCGATGAGAAGTGGGTTATTTTTATATTGAACCAATTGATTGAAAATGCTGTCAAGTATCGAAAAGAAAAAGCGCATTTATATTTATACATTACCCATGATGCTTCCTATGTGACTTTACATGTGCAGGATAATGGGGCTGGTATTCCTATGCAGGATCAAACACGAATATTTGAAAAAGGATTTACGGGTGAAAATGGAAGAAAGCATAATCAACATGCGACTGGCATCGGTTTATACTTATGCAAACGACTTTGTGATGCGCTGCAGATAGAAATAATGGTGCGTTCTAAGGAAGGCGTGTTTACCGATATGCAGCTACGCTTTCATAAATAAAAGTTCTTTCAACTTTGTAAGGACAGCGTAAGGAAACATCATACAAACAGAAAAGGGAAACCTTTATACTGAATGTGTAAAGGAGTGAACAAGATGACATTGTTAAGAGTTGAACACGTAGAAAAATATTATGGAAATGGCGGAAATTTATGTAAAGCCTTGGATGATATTAGTTTTACTATGGAACAAGGGGAATTTATTGCGGTGATGGGGGCAAGTGGCAGTGGAAAGACAACGTTATTAAATGTCATAGCGACCATCGATACACCAAGTGGCGGTGATATTTATGTACAGGATGAAAATGTGTCTATGAAAAAGGAAGAAGCATTAGCTGCTTTTCGGAAACAACAGCTTGGCTTTATCTTTCAGGATCTAAATTTATTAAACACGCTGCGTATAGATGAAAATATCGCGCTTCCTTTAACGCTATTGCATTACGATACAAAGCAGATTGATGAAAAAGTGTTAAAGATGGCGCAGCGACTCGGTATTGAAGATGTATTGCTGAAATATCCATATGAAGTCAGCGGAGGACAGCGGCAGCGTTGTGCCTGTGCCAGAGCTATGATCCATCAGCCTTCCTTAATACTTGCAGATGAACCAACCGGAGCGTTAGATTCCCATGCGTCTTATTTATTTATGGAACAGCTTTTACAGCGTAATACAGAAGATCATGCTTCTATTTTGATGGTTACACATGATGCATTCAGTGCCTCTTATGCGAAACGAATTCTCTTTTTAAAGGACGGTAAAATTTTTAATGAACTATATCGCGGAGAATATAGCCGTTCATCATTTTATCAGAAGATTTTAGATGTCATGATGCTGTTAGGCGGTGATGTACATGCTATACGTTAAACTCACTTTACGTAATTTACAACGCAGTATGAAAGAATATGCCATCTTCATGTTAACGATGGTCATATCTATGATGTTGATGTATTCTTTTATGGCAGTAGCGTTCAGTGAACAAGTGCTACAGCTTAGCAAGCATATGGATGCATTTGCTCAGGTTATTTTGGTTGTATCTATGGGACTTGTTATTGTGATTGGCTGGTTGATTTCCTATATAGCGAACTTTATGTTACGAAAGCGCAGTCGAGAATTTGGCATGTATTTATTGATGGGGATGACGCGTAAACAAGTTTGTCGCATGTTTTTGTTGGAACAATTTTGCATGGGACTTTTTGCTTATGGCATTGGCTGTATCCTTGGTTTGTTTACCTTTCAAATCTTATTAGCCATCATTCAGCATATTTTTGGCATCGCTTATCAGTTTGCTTTTCGCTTTTCCATTCCAGCGGCAGGTGTTACCTTTCTCGCCTTTCTTATCCTATATGCATATGAATTGGTGAAAGAATATCGTATCTTGCATCATGTAAATATTCATACCCTGCTGTATCAGGATCAGCAAAATGAAACAGTGAAAAAAGGACGCCTCCATACGCTGGTGTACATGCTTGGGGCAATTTTATGTGCAGCCGTGGGACTAAAGTTATTTTATGATGGCATGCGCAATGGGATACGTGATGTTGAAGAAACCAAAAAATTGTTACCGGCTGTCTTGCTGATCATTGCATCAATTTATGCTTGTTTTTTGGGACTCTCCGGTTTCTTGCAGCATTTCTTAGATCAGCATAAACAATTGAAGTATCAACACAATAGGATGTTTTTGTTGGGACGATTGCAAGGGCGGTTACGCTCAAATCGTATTGTATTGGCAACATTATCCTTATTGACCTTAGTGACGATTTGTTTTCTTTGCTTTGGCATGAAGTTTAAAGAAACAACGGATTTGACGATTCATAGTGCAGCTCCTTTTGATTTACAAGTGATTACCCAACATCAGCAATATATCAAAAAGGCGGCAGGATTTTTAGCTGAAAAAAAGCTTACTTATGAAGATCATACGTATCAAACTTATACACATCTTAGGGATGATGTAAAGGTGAAACAAACCTTTGCGAAAGCATTGGATCATACGGCATATGATTCCACGTATTATCGGACAACGACCTTTATGCGTTATGCTGATGTACAACGATTATTGCAATTAAAAGGCAAAAAAGTACCTGCTTTAGAAAAGGATGAATACATGCTTGTTGTAAGTAAGAAGCAGCAGGAACTTATGGAAAGTTATTGCCGCAAGCATCCGTTTACCATCAATGGAAAGCCTATGAAACTGCGCTATGTCTGTACCGAGGAAATATTACAGACAATGTATTTTGTAGTTGTGCCTGATGTGTATGTGCAAGGAGTAAAAGGAGATACCTTTTATTATGTAGCGCAAAGTGCCAAAGAATTACCAAGTGCTTGGGAAGATCAACTTTATGAACGATGCAGCAATTCCCAGTTACAAGAGTATAGCAGTGTTCGTTTGCATAGCAGCTATGTGGAAACATCCATGTTTTCCTATGTGACCATTGTTTTTTGTTTATTCTATGCTGCTTTTATCTTCATCTGTGCTGCCGGTACCATCCTAGCCACGCAGCAATTAAGTGATCTTGAAGCCCAAAAATATGAGTATGCGCTTTTGCATAAAATGGGCGCATCACGCAAAACGTTATATCGTCTTTTACATTATCAGAATCTATTGTATTTCCTATTGCCGTTGCTGCTGCCTGCTTTCTTTATGATTCCCATACTGAACAGCTTGGATATTATGTTTACCACAACCGATGCGACAACACCAATGTATATGTATTTAGGAATTACACTTGCATTGTTCTTTACCATTTATCTTGCTTATTATGCATTAACCTATATCAGCTGTCGTCGTAATTTGGATATATAAAATAATAAAAGTATCGCCCATACAAAGTTTGATCGTTGCTTTCTATATAGCATTACGCTCTTATTGGCAACAGACTCACGTTTTATATAGAGTGGTTGATCTATGATATTCTTGCTTTTACGCGCAGGATCAGAGCATTTCTTTACCTTTATGTATGAATCTGTTATACTATTGAATACTACCAGAAGGAGGAAACATCATGTTTGGTTATGATTTCAATAGTTTTCTGCGTGAAATGATTTATCTGATACCGGCCGTGGCAATTGCTTTGAGCTTTCATGAATTTGCTCATGCGTTTGTATCCTATAAGCTGGGTGATTATACGCAAAAGGAAAGAGGTCGTTTGACTTTAAATCCTTTAAAGCATCTGGATCCCATTGGTACTTTATGTTTGCTTTTCTTTCAATTTGGATGGGCCAAACCAGTGGAAGTAGATCCTTATTATTATCGTAATAAAAAAGAAGGCATGATCTGGACAGCCTTAGCTGGACCATTGATGAATATGCTGATTGGTTTTATCTGTGTATTCTTATGCTATTTGATGATTCGTTTTAATTTCTATAGCAATTATTCAGGTGCTGTTGCCGATTATCTGTTTCAATTGAGTTATATGACTGCACTTATTAACATTGGATTAGGTATCTTTAACTTAATACCATTACCGCCACTTGATGGTTCTAAGATTTTAATGGGTGTTCTTAGTGAAGAAACTTATTTCAATTTGATGCGTTATGAAATGTATTTATCCTTCGCATTGATACTGGTATTGGTCAGTGGTGTATTAGATGGCCCATTGTTTTATGCAAGAAGTGCGATCGTCAATTGTTTCTCAACAATCAGTCGTGTGTTATTAGGAATGGGGTAAACCTGTTCCTTTTTTATGTGATGCAGGTGGAAGCAGATTGTTTTATGAAAGACGTCAATGTTTACATGACGTATAGAAGATGGAAAAGCAAAAATTAGATTATTCTGTGAATTTCATATTTGTGATACGAGTTTGATAATGAAAATTATAAATCAGTGAAAATTTTTTAGTTGATTAAGACTACTGTATATATCTTTTTAGAAGTAGATAAAGGTTTTTCTCTATACATTATCGTTTATAAGTTATTTGATAAATTTTGTAATGGAACTTCAAAATGGCAGTTAATTTTAAAGAATATTTATTTATTCACAAAAAATTTACATTTTTAGATTTATTGCATATAATGATAATAGAAGAGATATAAGGAGGTTGATGCACATGAATAATGCATATCCTTACAATTATTATTTTACTGCCCACACAGTATTAACTTACAGTAGCGCGAACAGTATTTCAAGTATATCAACTAGTGAACCTTATGATATTCGCATAGTAAAACCTTTTCCTTCTCTGTCTGATGTAGATTTAAAATGATAAAAGAATTTTCTAGTATTAAAATAGATTTTTCGAATAACGCTTTTCAAATATTAAATGGGACAGAAGGAAAATATTCATTAAGTGAAATAGAAAGATGTGTTGTTTTAAATGAAAAAGCTAGTAAAAAAGGGAAACAAGCTCCCTTCTTAGCTTTAATGCCTAGCTCTGGCTTACCTACTGGAATATTATCAACTCCATATTTGTTTGTGGGTATAAAGATTATTATGAAAGATAATCGAAATTTAGCTGTCTATGTATCAAAAAATAAAACACAGGTAGGAACAGAGCAGTATCAGAAAGATAATGATGAGGCTAAACAAATTGTAAAATATTTGAAATCCAGAATAAACACTTGAATATGAAATACTTTGCAGATAAAGTAATGTCGGACCGTATGGTATCTAAGTTTTATCTGTTTTAGTATAAGAATACATAAGCTTTAAATAAGACGAAAATAGTAGAAAGACTTGTAAATATGAAGCATGTAAGAGGGATTTTACAGTATGATAAGTAAAAAGCAAATTGTAGAGGCATAAAAAAATAATTCGAGTAAACATGGAGTAAAATAATATTGAAAATAAAAAGCTGAAAATTTTAGGTGAAAAAAGAGTAAGATATCGAAGAAAGATACCTTGCTTTTTTTTCGTGGTGTAAAGAAATCTGATAAATAAGGGGATTTTGTGAATACCTAGATGGTTGTATATGGAAAGTAATAATAAACTAAATTGTTAGTAGTGAAAAAATCATACTATTGTATTGCCTTTTCGGATCAATCAAAATTGTTTTTGGTAAAGGATAAATGCGTGAAATGATACAAACAGAGTATTCTTTTTTTCTATGCATGACAGGTTTCTTCGTTATGACTTTCTTGTAATTTCATTCGATATAGGGTATTATGTTTGTGCGGTAACTAAAAGTAATTAAATTGGAGGATCATTATGAAAAAAAGATTTTTGGCTTTTCTAATGGTTACTTTTTTGTTATGCGGATGTACGAGTTATGAAAGAGATGAATCGGCTGGAGAAGTCATTCAAATATCTTTGGCGGATATGGAATCAATGATGAAAAAAGGGCAAGAATTTACGATTGCCTTTACGCAATCCATGTGTGGGTATTGTGAGGACTTCCACGAATTATTTGAAAACTATCGTCAGAACCATCATGTGGTACTCTATGAAGTGCCATTAGAAAGAGAAAAAGAACAACCTAATGTAAATAGGGCAATCATACAACAATATTTTCCGGAATTTGATAAAACACCAGGCATTTTTTATGCCAATGGAGGAAAATGTATTGATAGTATTCATCAATCACAAAGAATGACGGAAGAATTATTTGATAACTGGGTGAAAAAACATAAACTTGATAAAAAAGTAAATTAGAAAGAGGCTATATGAAAAACAAAAAGAATGTATATACGTATTTTTTTGTGTTATCCGTTTTATTGATTATATATATGGGGTACACATTATTTACGACCTATCAGCAATTAAGTGCCTATTGTAATAACTATAACACAACAATGGCAGCACAGTGGGGATATTGTCTACAAACATTCCTGGCGGCGATCGTACCGTGCTTAGTCTATGCGTCTACATGCTATGGAATAGGGTATATGATTAAAAATCACTAAGGAAAGATTTTATACTGTAAGGTATCGGATAAATCTGATAAGTTGCAGTTTTTTTTATGGAAAACTAAATTAAGACAGCTATTAAAAAGTATATGTTCCTATAAAAGAAGGTAGAAATGATTAGAAATTCATTGCTATTTTCGCGAAAATTACATTTGTTACATTTACATTATTTACATCTTCATAACTAAAAAGTGTAAAAAGAATAATCAAAATTACAAACAGAAAGGGTTTACATTGATTTTACAAAGAACTAAAATAATATTGTCAGATGCATTCTATGTCATTTCTGATGTGATGAGGTGGATATCTGTTTTATTGTTCATGAACAGTTACCGCGTATATAAAAACTTATACTTTATTACACAGTTAATTTCAACTTGAAATTAACTGTTTTTTTATACATTGAAAGAAAATAACCTGAAAAAAAGCAGGGTTTTAGACTTTTATCAGATTGTATCAAAAAGTATAAGATTTGAAACATGAACAATAATGCAGAAAATAAAGGGAGGTGTTATGGAGAACGACTATGATATTCATATTTTAATAATGGAAAGGAATTTATGGGAAGGAATATGAAGAAAAAATCTATATTAAAAAAGATAGGGCCAGCATCCCTGGCAACCGTCTTAGCTTTCAGCGGTGTTTGCTCCAGTAATTTCAATATTTTAAAGGTGCATGCAGAAGAAACAAATGCGGCCTTAGGAGCAATCACAAAAGTTGAAAAAACTGGGAAAAACAAAATTGTAATCACATATGAGAATGGTTATCAAGGACAAATAACATTCCTTGAAAATGGCATCTTCAGATTTAATATTGATCCTTCAGGTAAGTTTGATCAATATGCAACACCTAACAGTAAAGATCATATCGGTAAAATTCAGCAACAGCCTGATGATTCAGATGAATATACAAAGCCAGAAGCTACTGTTACCGATGGTGATATTTTAAAGATCAGTGCTGGTAATACGATTATTGAATTTAACAAAACAACGAGCTTGATGACAGTTAAAAGAGCAGATGGCACTATCGTTATGCAAGAAAGTGAACCACTTACAATTGCATCAGGTAAAACAAGCCAAAAACTGGCTGCTTCCGCTGATGAATATTTCTATGGCGGCGGTACACAGAATGGTCGTTTCTCACATAAAGGGCAGGTTATCAAGATTGCTATTGATAATACATGGGTAGATGGCAGTGTATCATCTCCGAATCCATTCTACTGGTCAACAAAAGGTTATGGTGTTTTAAGAAATACCTTTAAAACAGGAGCTTACGATTTCCAGAATAGTAATAGTGAGGAAGTTATCGCATCTCATGATGAAAAAGAATTTGATGCGTATTACTTTATTTCTGATGCAAACGATAATGCTAAAAAAGCAGAAGAACTGCTTAAGGATTATTATAAGGTTACCGGAAATGCTGTTTTATTACCGGAATATGCTTTCTACTTAGGGCATCTGAACTGTTACAATCGTGATGGCTGGTCAACTGAGCAAACAGATGCTACCTTGAAAAATGGTAAAACCGGTGGACATACGTATTGGAAATTGGAAGATGGCCTGAAATATTGGGAAAATGGTTTAACAGATGGATATATCTTAAAACCAGATGCTTATGCAGAAACGCTAAATGGTACCGGTCCATCGACTATGACAGATAAATTTAATGCAAAAAAAGGAACAACAGAGGATATTTATAAATTCTCTGCCCGTGCCGTTATTGATGGACATGAAGATACGGATATGCCATTAGGCTGGTTCCTTCCAAATGATGGATATGGCTGTGGTTATGGTCAAAACGGCTATGAATACACAGGCGGTTCCATGGAAGAAAAAACAAAAGCAATTGATGCTAACGTACAAAACTTGAAAGAGTTTACAGATTATGCAACTTCCAAAGGTGTTACAACCGGTCTTTGGACGCAGAGTCAGTTAACTCCTTCAACAAGTTCAACACTGGAATATCAAAAACTTCGTGATTTTGATAAAGAAGTTAAAAAAGGCGGTATCACTACGCTGAAAACCGATGTTGCTTGGGTTGGTTCGGGTTATTCGTTTGGACTTGACGGTATCTCACGTGCGTATGATATCGTAACTGAAACTAAGAACAGACCAAACATTGTTACTTTGGATGGTTGGGCTGGTACACAGCGTTATGGAAGTATTTGGACAGGGGATCAGACTGGTGGCGATTGGGAATATATCCGTTTCCACATTCCAACTTATATTGGACAGAGCTTATCCGGTAATCCAAATATAGGTAGTGACATGGATGGAATCTTCGGTGGTGGAGATATCATTTCTACACGTGACTATCAGTGGAAAGCATTCACTCCACAGATGCTTGATATGGATGGTTGGGGAAACCGTGCTAAAAAACCATATTATAATGGTGACCCATATACTCCAATCAACAGAATGTATTTGAAAATGAAAGCTGAAATGATGCCTTATACATATACTTTGGCAAAAGAGGCTACGAATGGTTTGCCTATGATTCGTGCGATGTTCTTGGAATATCCTAATGAAGGAAATGCCTATAACAAACGTAATACAGAATATCAGTATATGTATGGTGACAGTTTCCTAGTCGCTCCTATTTATGAAAATCAGAAGAGTGATGAAAATGGAAACGATGTCAGAAACGGTATCTACCTGCCAGATAAAAATCAAATCTGGATTGATTACTTTACTGGTAAACAGTACAAAGGCGGACAAACTTTGAATGGCTTTGATGCACCACTTTGGAAACTGCCATTATTTGTTAAAAACGGTTCTATCGTTCCTATGTATGAAGAAAACAACAACCCACAGCCTATTTCTGATACCAATAAAAATGGTTTGGATAAGACTAAACGTGTTGTTGAATTCTGGCCGGCAGGCTCTACAAGCTTCTCACTTTATGAAGATGATGGAAACTACATTGACAATAGCAATAAAGAAGAAGTATCTTACGGTGGAAGTGTCACAACAAAATTCACATCGAATGTAGAAGGCACAACAGCTACTTTGAAAGCAGAAAAATCTGTAGGCAGCTATACAGGATACAATAGCAACCGCAATACTACCTTTGTCGTAAATGTATCAAAAGAACCTACAAAAGTAACTGCGAAAAATGGAAGCAGTGAATTAGCACTTCAAAAAGTTACTTCTCAAGAAGAATTTGATAAAGCTAGCGGAAATGTATATTTCTATAACGATGCACCTAATCTGAACAAATATACAAAAGATACTGAAAACTTCAAAGTTGACATCACAGTAAATCCTAAACTGTATGTTAAATTTGCTAAAACAGATGTTGCTAGCAATGAACAGACGTTAGTCATTGAAGGTTTTGAAAATAAAGCAGATTTCTCAAAAGACGAAGTAAATAAAGATTTAGCGGCACCTGAATTAAGCTATGACAATGAATCATTAACACCAACAAGCATTCAGTTAAATTGGACTGCTGTTGATGGAGCTACTTCTTATGAACTTAAGACGGATGGCGTAATTAACAGCGTTGGTACTGAAACTAGCTTCTTAGATAAAAACTTAGACTATCATTCTGCACATACGTATCAAATCCGTTCAAGAAATGCAGAAGGTTATTCTGAATGGAGTAATGAATTACAAGTTACAACTTTAGAAGACCCATGGAGAAATGTGCCAGAACAAAGCATCAAATGGGAGTATGGCGATCAATGGGGTAAAATAGCGCATGCAAATGATAAAAACTTCAATACGATGTTCCATTCCACAGGGGATGCAACCGGCAAAGATCTTATTATTGATATGGGCTTAGCGTATCCACTTGATAAGTTTGAATACTATCCTCGTGGGGATGCGAATGATGGATCAGGTACTGTAGGAACAGGTTCTAATGGTACGGTACATCAGTTGGATGTTTCCATTAGTATGGATGGCTGGAACTGGATCAAAGTTCAAAATGGTGCAGAACATCCTTGGAGTTATACAAAGGGTGACAGCATTCAAGACAGTGTAAAAACAGTTGATTTAACTGGTAAAACAGCACGTTATGTAAAACTGAATGTAGTTGAATCTAACGGTAAATTCTTCGCAAGTAACGGTCTTTATGTTTATAAAGCTGATGGAAGCAAAGGCTTTGCTGTAGGAAGTAGTTTACAAAAACCTACCGTAACCGAAGGCGATTATACAAATATGAGTCAGTATATCGGTAGATCTAAATACTTCCAAAAGACAACCTTTGATGCACAGATCAAGGCACATGGTGCTGACATTAACTACAATGATGTATATGATGCTTATGATTATGCATTTACAATGTTCCAGTTAGATGGCGGAACTAAGAAAACGGGTAATGTAGCGGGTAACATGCTATTCATCCCTAGTGTAGAATCTGTAAAAGCCGGGGAAAAATTCACCGTTGATATTTATGGCGATAGTATGAAGAATGTCAATGGGTTAGGAGCATTAGTTTTCTATGACCCAGCTATGATCAAAGATGTGAAGACAAGCCAGAATCCATATATCGCTTCTATGGAAAATATGAGTATTGATACACCATTCGATGATGGAACAGGGGCTTTATTGAACTTGGCATTCATGAACAGAGGTGACAAGCCTTTAACAAGTGGTAACCATATCTTGGCAACTATCACAATGACTGCAAAACAGGATATGAATCTGAAGACAAAAGCGGCTGATTCTTTCTTAACGATTGAAAACGGCATCTTAATTGGACCAAACTATTCAACAGTGAAAGCTAAGATTAACGAAGAACCACAAATTCCTGATGCACCAGCGGTTAAAGATGTAACATTGAAACAAGAAGACGTTACAATGACAATAACAAATGAATTCTTGCCAACAGATGATGGTACAAACGTTGAAAAAATGATCAATGAAAAGAAATTTGATGGATTATTTAACGGTAACAAAGCTGATGGCGGCAGTGGCGCTGGATTTGACTTAGCTTGGGACATCAAAGGTTCTAACTTTAATGAAGAATATGTAACACTTCCATTAACATTACATGCTGCCTTGAAAGAAGAACAGACATTATCTAATATCAAGTTGTTCAATCGTGCGAATTTAGGAAATGGTGCGGTTGGCAAGGTGAAATATACGATCACTTATGCCGATGATTCTAAAGAAGAAAAAGAAATCACCGGCAAACAGTTAGAATATGCTTACGCTCCTGCAAAAGCAGATACAAAAGTTAAGAATGTCGATATTGAATTATTTGCTGCTGAAGGTGCTTCAAGCAAATATATGTCTATATCAGAGCTGGAATTCGTTCATGCAGACAAAGTAAGTGTTAAAGAAGTTATTTTAGATAAAGCGAATGCGACTGATTTATTCAAAGATGAAATTAGTCCTGTTAAAGCGTCAGTTACAACAGAACCTAACGCACCTGCTAATCAATACTATAAGGTTGAAAGCTCGGATCCTAGTGTTGCAAGTATTATTATGACTGGTGAAAGCACAAATATTTCATACCTTGTACGTACATTAAAGGCTGGTAAGACAACAATTACAGTTACATCGATCACAGATCCTAGCAAAAAGGCATCTTATGAATTAACTGTAAAAGAAGGTGTCAATACGACTGATTTAATGGCGGCAATTGAAAAAGGTAATAAATATAGCAGCCTTCTGTATACAGAAGATTCTTACAAAGTATTAACAGACGCTCTGAATGCGGCTGCAGATATGTTGAAGGATGGAAATTATACAAAATCACAGGTGGATAGTGCAACGACAAGTATCTTGAATGCGATTACTGGATTAGAAGTAAAACCATTGGATAAAGAACTGCTGATTAACAAAGAAGCTAGCAATAACAAAGATGGTGTAGTTGTTAAGAGTGTTTCAAGCGAAATCACAGCTGATGATGGCGAAGATGGAGCAGCTATTAATGTCTTAGACTACAATGAGGGTTCTTATTGGCATACAAACTATCTAGTAGCAGATGAAAGAAAAATGCCTCAGGATATTGTATTTGATTTAGGCAAGGATTATACACTTAGCAATGTAACCTTCCTGCCTCGTCAGAGTAAAGGCGGAGCTAATGGCGATATCCTTAAAGCAGAAATTCAAGTTAGTGAAGATGGCAAAGAATTCAAATCTGTAGGTGTATTTGAATTTGATAACGATGGAAAATACTTAAGTAGTAGAGATTGGCAGCGAGCTGCATTTGTAGATACATCTGGAAGATATGTGAAGTTCATTGCATTAAGTACAGGTGGCGATACTATGAATGCATATGCTTCGATGGCAGAAATTCGTTTCTATGGTAAAGAGAATAAGCCTGTCGTTACTGTAGATAAATCTAAACTGGAAACAGCAATCAATGAAGCAGCTAAGCTGAAAGAAGAAGAATATACACCTGAAAGCTGGAAAGACTTTGCAAAAGCATTGCAAGCAGCTAAGGATGCATATCAATCTGAAACAGTTGATCAGACTGCTGTAGATAATGCTATTAAAGCATTGAATACGGCAAAAGATAAACTGGAAAAGAAGACTCCTAGTGTAGTTGATAAGACAATCTTGAAAGCAAAAATTGTATTTGCTGAACTATTAAAAGAGGAAGACTATACAAAAGCAACTTGGGCTGATTTTGCGAAAGCATTAAAAGCAGCGAAAGATGTGGATGCGAATGAGGATGCAACGCTTGAAGATATAAATACAGCAATTGCAAATCTGCAAAAAGCTATAGATGCTTTGGAAGAAATCAATGAAGTACCTCCTGTGAACCCAGAAACAGGAAAAGAAGCATTGAGAAAACTTGTGAACGATGCTGCAGGATTCAATAAAGACGAATATACTGCAGAAAGCTGGTCGATCTTTGAAAAAGCATTAGCTGACGCACAAAAGGTATTGGATGATAAGGATGCATCTGCTGAGCAAATCGAAAAAGCTCAAAACGCATTAACAAAAGCAATTACTGATTTGAAAGCCGCAGAAGCTCCAAAACCAGATGATCCAGATACTCCAGATACTCCAGATACACCAGATACACCAGATACACCAGATACACCAGATACACCGGACACACCGGATACTCCAGATACTCCGGACACTCCAGATACACCGGACACTCCAGATACTCCGGATACTCCGGATACACCGGATACTCCGGATACACCGGATACACCGGATACACCGGATACTCCAGATACACCGGACACTCCAGATACTCCAGATACTCCAGATACACCGGATACCCCAGAAAAACCAGATGATCCAACAAAACCAGTTGAGCCATCAAAACCAGGGGAAACTACAAAACCAGAAACTAACAAACCTGATGAAACAAAGAAGGATGAAGAAGAAGTACAAACTGGTGATACTACGAATACCGGCTTACTGGCTGGCACGATGTTAATTGCTGGAGCAGGTGCTGTAGTAGTAATGATGAAACGTAAAAAAGAAACTGACAATGAAGCGTAATACTGCGTTTTATGTCTAATTCTAAATGGATGGGCATGGTATAACGATGCCCATCTTTTTACTATCTTTATTCTTATTTATTACCAGGATTCATAAGTTTTTCAACCATCATGATATGAAAAAGAAATGGCAATTTATGGAAGAGTTGAGATGTTTTATGAGATGTCTTGTAATAAAATTAAAATGTTTCTGAAAATTATGAAAAAAATGCAGAAAGTGCTTGCAAAATGTTTGCATTGAGGTATAATAAGGATAATCAATTTCAAAAACGATGAATTTGAGGATATGGAAAATGTTAAAGGAGAGAATTGTTATGGGAAAAGGATTTAAGAAATTAATGGCCATGGCAGCAGTTTCCGCTATGACTTTGACAACACTTGTAGGTTGTGGAAGTGAGGATGCCGGAAGTGCTGGCGGCGGTGATACACTTAAATGGGGTGTCAATTATGAACAGTCTGGTACAGCAGCTACTTATGGTACCAGTCATGTAGAAGGTATCAAACTGGCAGTGAAGGAAATTAATGCAGCTGGCGGTGTTGATGTCGGTGGTACTAAGAAAAAGATTGAACTTGAAATCAAGGACAACAAAACAGATGATACCGAAATGCCTCAGGTATATAACACTTTAGTAGAAGATGGTAATACGGTGATCTTAGGACCAGCTATTTCATCACTTACAAAACAGGCCTTCTCGATGGCAGAAGAAAGTAAGATTCCAACGATTTCAGCATCTGCTACCGATGATATGGCAACTTTTAAAGCAGATGGCAAAACCGTACAGTCTTATGGCTATAAGATCTGTTACTCTGATTCCTTCCAGGGAAATGCCGTTGCGAAAGCTGCTATGGATAAAGGCTTTAAGAAAGTTATCGTTTATGCCGATAACTCCAGTGATTATGCAAAAGGTCTGACAAAAGTCTTCACAACAAAATTCAAAGAATTAGGTGGAACAATTGTTGGTACCGAAAATTATCAGAAGGGTGATAAAGACTTTACTTCCATTTTGACAAAAATCAAAAATAAAGATTTC
Source organism: Longicatena caecimuris (assembly GCF_018406465.1). Lineage (GTDB taxonomy): Bacteria > Bacillota_I > Bacilli_A > Erysipelotrichales > Erysipelotrichaceae > Longicatena > Longicatena caecimuris. The sequence goes on along the minus strand of NZ_AP024510.1, from coordinate 2,917,085 downwards.
GATGCTATCTTTGTACCAGGGTATTATGAAGAAGCTAGTCAGATCATCAAACAGGCTCGTGAAAACGGTATTGATAAACCAATCTTAGGACCTGATGGATTTGACTCACCTAAATTGAAAGAAGTTGCCGGTGCGAAAGCATTGAACAATGTATATTTCACAACACACTTCTCATTGAAAGAAAACAACGATAAGATCAGTAACTTCCTGAAAGCTTATAAAGATGAATATGGTAAAGAACCAGATACATTTGCAGCATTAGGTTATGACTTGGCTTATTTCGTTAAAGCAGCTACTGAAAAAGCAGGAACCGATGATCCTGAAAAAGTAAATACTGCAATTGCTGAATACAAAGACTTCACTGGTGTAACAGGAACATTCTCTATGGATAAGGATCACACTCCTATCAAATCTATTAAATTAGTATCATTAAAAGATGGAGAACAGGCTTCTGTTGAAAACGTAGACGTAACCAAGTAAGACTATGATGGAAGCACGTAAATAAGGTGAAAGAACACTTTCACCTTATTTGACGTTTTTAAGAAGAGTAAATTCGTATACGAAAGGGGTATAAATATGACAATATTTCTGCAACAGCTGATCAACGGATTATCCGTCGGAAGTATCTTTGCGCTGATTGCACTGGGATATACCATGGTCTACGGGATTATCAAACTGATTAACTTTGCCCATGGGGATATCTATATGCTGGGTGCCTATGTGGGATTCTTCGCCTCAACATCACTTGGCTTGGGCTTTTTTCCAACCATGCTGTTAGCTATGGTGATTTGTATGGTGGCAGGTGTCTTGATTGAGAAGATTGCCTATAAACCACTTCGCCATGCATCACGCATCACTTCACTGATTACAGCTATCGGTGTTTCTTTGTTTCTGGAATATGCCATGATGTACTTCATGGGACCAAACATTCGTACATATCCAGCTGATTTCTTCCCACGCGAGGTATATACCTTTGCAGGATTACAGATTTCTAATCATCAGATTCTGATCTTTGTGACATCGATCTTATTGATGATTGCATTGCAGCTGATCGTGAAGAAGACAAAGATTGGTAAAGCGATGCGTGCGGTATCTACAGATCCGGATGCAGCAGCTTTAATGGGTATCAATGTAAACAATACCATTTCCTTTACCTTTGCCTTAGGTAGTGCCTTAGCTGGTGCAGCAGGTGTTATGATTGGTATGTATTATAATTCTATTGACCCATTGATGGGAATGATTCCGGGCCTAAAAGCCTTCATCGCAGCTGTCTTTGGTGGTATCGGCATTATTCCGGGCGCTATGCTTGGTGGAGAAGCTATCGGTATCTTGGAAACCTTGGCAAGTGGTTATGGTTTCTCGATGATAAAAGATGCCGTTGTATATTTGATTCTGATTGTCATTTTAATCATCAAACCAAGTGGTTTGTTAGGTAAGAATGTCAAGGAAAAGGTCTAGGAGGTGTACGTATATGAAAAGTCAATTTACAAAACGTAATCTCATTTGGACAATCGTTGTTTGTGTAATCTTCAGTATCTTTCAGATTGCTATTAGTGGCAGAATGATTCCAAACACATATCAGGTAGCTATTATTACGATTGGTATTAATATTATTTTGGCGTTAGGCTTGAATTTGATTATCGGCTTTACCGGACAGTTCTCGTTAGGACATGCTGGGTTTATGTCTATTGGGGCATATTCGGCAGCTATCGTATTGGCGAAAATGCCAAACTTAACTGGTTTATTTGTTGGTATGCTGGTAGGTATGGCGATTACGGCTGTAGTTGCTCTGATTGTTGCCATTCCAACCTTGCGTTTACGTGGGGATTATTTGGCAATTGCCACTTTGGGATTTTCTGAAGTTATCCGTATCGCTATTCAAAATATGGAAATTACCGGTGGAGCAGCTGGCTTAAGTAATATTCCTAAGCTAACAACATTCCCTCTGGTATTTGTGTTTATTGTTATTTCGGTAATAGTAATTCATAACTTTATTCGATCATCCCATGGACGCGCTTGTATTTCCGTTCGTGAAGATGAGATTGCCAGTGAATCCATGGGGATCAATACGACAAAATATAAAACCTTAGCATTTGTCATTGGTGCTATGTTGGCAAGTATTGCGGGTGCTTTATATGCGGCTTACTTCTATGTTTTAAAACCTACAACCTTTGGTTTCATGAAATCTATTGATATACTGGTTATTGTAGTATTTGGTGGTATGGGAAGCTTATCCGGCAGTATCCTTGCGGCGATTGTTTTGGGTATCATCAACCTTACCCTGCAAAGCTATTCGGAAATCCGTATGATCCTGTATGCTTTAGCCATTATCGTGATCATGGTCTATCGTCCGCAGGGATTGTTTGGCAGTAAGGAAGTTACCGATTTTCTGCCAAAGAAGTGGCAAAAGAAAAAGGAGGTAGACTAAGATGCCTTTACTTTCTGTAAAAAAATTAACGAAAAACTTTGATGGTCTTTGTGCCAATTCTAATATTAATATGGAAATCAATGAAGGTGAATTGGTTGGTCTGATCGGACCAAACGGTGCTGGTAAAACAACCTTATTCAATATGTTAACCGGTGTCTATGTGCCAAGTGAAGGTAGTATTGAATTCACGAAAGATGATAAACCAATTAAATTAAACGGTATTAAGCCATATAAAATCACAGCTTTAGGTTTAGCTAGAACCTTCCAGAATATTCGTCTGTTTAAGGATATGACCGTATTGGAAAATGTTCTGATTGCGATGAATAAAGATGTTGATTATGGCGTTATCACTGCCTTGTTGCGTCTTCCTAAGTATTATAAGAGTGAAATCGCCATGAAGAAAAAGGCAATGGAACTGTTAACAATCTTTCATCTGGAAGATAAATGTGAAGAGCTTGCCTGCAACTTGCCTTATGGAGAACAGCGACGTTTGGAGATCGCTCGTGCGATGGCCGCTAAACCAAAACTGTTATTCCTAGATGAACCGGCAGCCGGTATGAATCCACAGGAAACTGCTGAATTAACAGAATTAATTCGCTTTATCCGTGATGAATTTCATATCAGTATCTTATTGATTGAACATGATATGTCTTTGGTCATGAATCTGTGTGAACGAATTTATGTATTAGACTATGGAAAAATCATCGCATCCGGTGTACCGGAAGAAATCAAATCCAATAAGCGTGTTATTGAAGCTTATCTGGGTGAGGAGGTATAGGCATGCTGAAAATCGAGAATCTGCATATTAAATATGGGGCAATCCATGCCGTAAAAGGCATTGATATTGAAGTTAATGAAGGTGAAATTGTTACCTTGATCGGTGCGAATGGTGCCGGTAAGACAAGTATTCTGAAAGCCTTGTCGGGCTTGGTAAAGCCAAGTGAGGGAACCATTACCTATGATGGCAAAGTATTGAACAAGAAGAGCGCACAGGATATAATGAAAGCAGGAATCTCCCATGTACCGGAAGGCAGACGTATCTTTGCCGATATGACAGTATTAGAGAACCTTGAATTAGGTGCTTATCAACGTAAGGATAAAGAAGGCATCAAGAAAGATCTGGAAGCTATTTATGAACGTTTCCCTATCTTAAAGGATCGTAGTAAACAAGCAGCAGGAACTTTATCCGGCGGAGAACAGCAGATGTTAGCCATGGGCAGAGCCTTGATGGCAAATCCTAAGATCTTATTGTTAGATGAGCCTAGTATGGGATTGGCACCCATTCTGGTAAAAGAAATCTTTAGTATCATCAAGGATATCAATGCCAAAGGGACAACGATTTTGTTAGTGGAACAAAATGCCCGTATGGCCTTATCCGTAGCTACCAGAGCTTATGTCATGGAAACCGGTAAGATTGTTATGAGTGGTACCGGACAAGAACTTGCGGATAGTGAAGAAATTCAGAAAGCATATTTAGGAGGATAAAGTATGTACGTAAAAAATCGAATGACAAAGAATCCAATATGTATTGATGTAAATGCGAAGATCAGTGATGTTGTCGACATCATGAGCGAAAAGAATCTGCACCGTATTCCGGTAGTCAGCGGCAAAAAATTGGTTGGCTTGGTTACGGAAGGCATGATCAGCAAGAAAGGTGCTTCTAAAGCTACTAGCCTGAGCATCTATGAGCTAAACTATCTATTGTCGAAAACAAGTGTGGATGCCATCATGATTCGTGATGTGATTACCATTCATGAGGATCGTTTCTTAGAAGATGCGGCACTGTTGATGTTTAAACATGATATCGGTTGTCTGCCGGTTGTCAATGATGACAATGAGGTAGTTGGTATCCTAACTAGCAACGATGTATTAAGCAGCTTCTTAGATATCCTAGGTTATCGTACAAGTGGCAGTCGCGTCTGCGTAGAAGTTAAAGATGAGCTTGGAACGATTGGGGAACTAAGTAAGATCTTTGTGCGCAACAATTGCAATATCACGCACTTAGGTGTGTATAATCAGCATAATGGATATTCTGAGTTGATTTTCCGTATTGATACATTCCAGACAGATAATCTGGAAAAGGATCTGACAGAAAATGGCTATAAAGTTTTAAGTATTACAAAGAATCCTGCATAGGGTTCTTTTCTTTTGCCTTTACTTACATGCAGGGGGCAAAGGTAAAATAAGGGAAGTCATAAAGAAAAAGATAGGATTATGGTCATTAACTGCGTATTTTGTATGTCTTGGTGTTGCAGAACTACGTATTATGAAATGTTTACTAATTTATGTGCTTAAATTATCCTATCAAAATGCAATTTAAAAAGCTCAAGAATACCCATAAAGATTAGGGTATCTTGAACTTATGAGATAACGAGTTAATTATTTCTTAGCTTTCTTTGTATAATATGAAATACCTATACAAGAGGCTATGATAGGAGTAGAAACAACCAAGGCATCAGCCGAATCAAATGGGGGTAATAATCAGGAAGAGGAGCCCATTTCTCCAGATCCTTTTTTTGACCGATACCTTCATGGGGGAAGCTCTTAAAAGTTAACGACATCTTTCTTTTTATGTTAATTTTACTACGATGATGATGTGAAAATAAAAAATATATTTTCATTCACAAAGGCTATTCCAAAAATAGAAAAGCGATGAACAAAGGCTTTCTTTTATTGAAAGTTTTCACTTGTGAAATATGGTGGTAAAGTTCTTTAGCATGATACTTTATTTTCTTCACTTTTTCCTATATAATGCTAAAGGATATTAGGAATGATGAAGAGGTGTAGTGTATGAATATCATAAAGAGAAGTGGAAAGGAAGTTGTCTTCGACGCATCAAAAATTGAGGATGCTGTCTGTAAAGCAAATCAAAGTGTCACCCATATTTACCAGATGAGTGGTGAACAGATTGCCCAGATTGTAACAAATGTAACGGCATATTGTCAGCATCTGAATCGCAGTGCTACCGTAGAAGAAATTCAAGATAAGGTAGAAGAAGAAATCATGAAGCAGTCAGCTTTTAAGGTAGCCAATAATTATATTACTTACCGATATAAAAGGGAATTGGTAAGAAAGTCAAATTCAACAGATAAACAGATCTTAAGTTTGTTGGAATTTGAGAATGAAGATGTGGCACAAGAGAATTCTAATAAGAATCCGACCATTTCCAGCGTACAGCGTGATTATATGGCAGGGGAAGTAAGCAAGGATATCACGAAGCGTTTTTTATTGCCTCCGGAAATTGTAGAAGCACATGAAAAAGGTATTATCCATTTCCATGATTCGGATTATTTTGCTCAGCATATGCATAATTGTTGTTTGGTAAACTTAGAGGATATGCTGCAGAATGGTACGGTCATTGGGGAAACGATGATTGAAAAGCCACATAGCTTTTTAACAGCTTGTAACATCGCAACCCAGGCGATTGCGCAAATAGCCTCTTGTCAGTATGGCGGGCAAAGTATCACCATGTCACATTTAGCACCGTTTGTACAGATCAGTCGGGAAAAATTCCAAAGGGAAGTACGTCGTGAAATGGAAACAACCGGGGTACAGGTAAGTGATGATATCATTAATGAAATTGCCGAGCTGCGAGTAAAGCGTGAAATCAAACAAGGGGTACAAACCATTCAGTATCAGGTCATTACGTTGATGACAACGAATGGACAGGCACCATTTATCACCATGTTCATGTATCTGAATGAAGTACCGGAAGGAAGACTGCGCGATGATTTAGCTTTGATTATTGAAGAAATGTTAAATCAGCGTATTCAAGGTGTAAAAAATGAACAGGGCGTTTATATTACACCGGCATTCCCAAAACTGATTTATGTATTAGAAGAAGATAATGTGAGCGAAGGCAGCAAATATTGGTATCTGACAAAATTAGCTGCAGAATGTACGGCAAAACGCATGGTTCCGGATTATATTTCGGAAAAGATCATGAAACAGTTGAAGGATGGTAATTGCTATACATGTATGGGATGTCGATCTTTCTTAACTGTATATAAGGATGAAAATGATGAATATAAATTCTATGGTCGTTTCAATCAAGGTGTTGTAACCTTAAACCTAGTGGATGTTGCTTGTTCCAGTGGAAAAGATATGAAGGAATTCTGGCGTATCTTAGATGAGCGTTTGGCATTATGTAAGGAAGCTTTGATGTGTCGTCATAATCGTTTAAAGGGAACACCAAGTGATGTGGCACCTATCCTTTGGCAGAATGGTGCTTTGGCCCGATTAAAGAAGGGAGAAACCATTGATAAATTGTTATTTAATGGATATTCCACGATTTCTTTAGGCTATGCCGGTTTATGTGAAATGACACGCTATATGACAGGAAAACCTCATACGGATCCAGAAGCTACTCCATTTGCGTTAGAGGTTATGCAGTATTTAAATGATGCATGTGCAAAATGGAAAGCTGAAGAAAATATTGACTTCTCTTTATATGGCACACCATTAGAATCTACAACATATAAATTCTCAAAATGTTTACAGGAACGTTTTGGCATCATAGAAGGTGTAACGGATAAAAACTACATAACAAATAGCTATCATGTCCATGTGACGGAAGAAATCAATGCATTTGATAAATTGACTTTTGAGTCACAATTCCAGAAGCTATCTCCAGGTGGAGCAATCAGTTATGTGGAAGTACCGGATATGAAGAATAATATAGATGCTGTTTTAGCGGTTATGCAGCATATTTATGATCATATCATGTACGCTGAATTAAATACTAAGAGCGATTATTGTCAGGTTTGCGGCTTTGATGGAGAAATCCAGATCATTCGTGATGAGCATAATAAGCTTATCTGGGAATGTCCACACTGTCATAATCGTGATCAGGATAAGATGAATGTTGCCAGAAGAACATGTGGTTATATCGGTACACAGTTCTGGAATCAAGGAAGAACACAGGAAATCAAAGAACGTGTCTTGCATCTGTAGGAGCAATCGCCATGTATTATGGAGCAATTAAAAAGTATGATATAGCCAATGGTCCCGGGGTCCGCGTTAGTTTGTTTGTATCCGGATGTACGAATCGCTGTGCGTATTGTTTCCAACCGGAAACATGGGATTTTACCTATGGACAGCCATATACAGAAGAAAGTGAACAAGAAATACTGCAGGCATTGGCTTCTCCTTATATTAAAGGCTTAACAGTACTTGGCGGGGAACCGTTTGAATTTGAAAATCAAAAAGAGCTGGTAAAGCTATTAAGAAAAGTGCGCAAAGAATTGCCGGAAAAAGATATCTGGTGCTTTACCGGTTTTACATTGGATGAGGATTTAATTCCGCAAGGGAAACGATATGGCGAGGATACCGATGAAATGCTCTCGCTTATTGATGTGTTGGTCGATGGACGTTTCATCGAAGAGTTGAAGGATATTACTTTACGTTTCCGCGGTTCCAGCAATCAGCGTTTGATTGATATGAAGAAAACCAGAGAGTGTCATCACATTGTATTAGTGGATGATAAAAGATAGTTTATGGGACTGTGAGTAAAGTTAATTTGCTCACAGTTTTCATATTGGCTTTGTGAAAAACTTTGATAAGAAAACTTTCTGTATCTTTTGTGATAAATATGATATAGTAAGTACTATCAAAAAGTGAGGTGCGTTACATGAAAAAATATATGTTATTTATCATACCGATATATCTGGTATATGTTTTCGGATATTTCTATGTCGTATTACCGCCATTAAACTGGCATGCGCCAGAGTTTTGGCAGTTTTTGATTTTTACCGTAGGACCAATCTTAGTTATCACCCTGATTTTCTCTTTAACTAATCAGGGAATGCATGCATTTGATAGATTAAAAGGTAAATTCATGAAGCAGGCGGTACACGATGCAACAGCGAAAACAAGCAATTGGAAAACTGCGGCAAAACTAAGTGCGATTGCGTTAGCTATTATGATTATCTTTCCTTTTGCGTCATCCTTAATCAGTTCAAAAATTTTTCACGCTAAAGAATATGCAAATCGTATTGCGGTGAAGGATGTAAAGTTTAAGGAAATTCCGGAAGTGGATTTCAAAAAGACACCCATCATCGATCGTGACAGTTCAATACGTCTGGGTGATAAGGTAATGGGCAATATGAGTGAATGGGTATCACAGTTTAATGTCAGTGATGAATATACGCAGATTTCTTATAAAGACAGTGTATATCGCGTGACACCGTTAACCTACAATGGTTTCATTAAGTATTTCAAAAATAAAGGGAATGGGATTCCTGCTTATATCACCGTAGATAGTACAAGTGGAAAAACATCTTTGGTAAAATTAAAGGATTTGGGATTGGATGGAATGAAATATGTTCCATCGGCAATGTTTAATGAAAATCTAATGCGTCATTTACGTTTCCAACATCCAACGGAAATCTTTGGTTCTCCTTCTTTTGAAATTGATGAAAAAGGAAGACCTTGGTATATCTGTTCGACCTATACCTATAAAGGGGTAGGGGCGAAGAAGAGTGTAACAGGAGCAATTTTCCTTGATCCGATTACCGGTGAAAGTACAAAATATGATAAAGGAAATATACCGACGTGGGCTGACCGTATTTTCCCTGAATCACTGGTTATTGATGAACTGGATGAAAATGGTAGTTTGCAAGGCGGCTATTGGAATTCCGTGTTTGGACAAAATGGTGTGACCTTAACAAGTGAAGGTTATAATTATTTAGAAAAAGATGGTGATATTTGGCTGTACAGCGGTATTACATCTGCCAATGCCGATGAATCTAACTTAGGCTTTGTGTTAGTGAATCTGAGAACCCATGAAGCGATGAAGATTGCGACCGCCGGGGCGAATGAAATCAGTGCCATGAAGAGTGCGCAATCCGAAGTGAAAAACTATGGCTATGAGTCTACTTTCCCATTATTAATTAATATCAAAGGCAACCCGGTATATTTAATGTCATTAAAAGACAATGGCTTGATTAAAATGTATGCGACAGTTTCAGCAGTTGATTATCAGAAGGTTGCGACCGTATCCAGTGATGAAGGTTTGGATGCCTTGTTTAAAAAGACTTTAAATCTGTTAGGTACGTCCAGTGACAATATCAGTGCCGAAAGTATGAAGACGGCAACGATTGTCGTGAAATCTATTGAAAAATTGAATGTGGAAGGAAATACCTTGTATTATATTCAGACAGAGAATAATGAAATCTTTAAGATTACCTTTACAACGAAATATGAGAATCAGCTGGTATTCTTAAAACCGAAGGATAAGCTGAACATTACTTATGTCGATACAGAAGGGATTAAAACGATTAAAGAAATTAAATAAGCGAAAAGTGGAGCAATCATTGAAATAACATGTTGAAAGCTCCACTTTTTGCTATGTCGGTACACTTGTGCATTCCATCCGCTATGCAAAACACTGTAATCACGTTTCATATGATGAGTAAGATGAGAAAGAGATCGATGATTCTATTAGAATACAAACAGAAAGCTCATAAGATACTTAGCAATGTGATGTATCTTTTAACAAGCAAGCGTCCAATGGCTAATTTCGATGAACAGCTGTTCATCGTCTGCGATATCTTGTATAATAATAGAGAGAAATAGGAGGCTGTTATGGAGCAAATAAAAGAAGAAAGTTTGGCGTTTTCACAATCACCGTTATGTCCGCTTGCGGCAGATGTACTTAGTGATGGTGAAAGCATCTATTTCTATATGTATGATTTGGATTATGAACAACAGCGTTTAATTGTCCGCAGTGCCTGTTGGGTCAAAAATCTGAAAGCAGCACCGGATGCGTTTGATCAGGATGCGATTGCTAAAGATCATCAGCCCATGCTGCCAAAGCAATTTTTGCAGGATCCAACAGATATTGCACCTTGGGATAAAGACAATATTGAAATTGTTTGGAGCAAGGAAGGGCATATCGCAGCGTTATATTATCAAAAAGAGCTTTACAGTGTTATCCCAAGTTGGGCTGATGCAAAAAACTTTAGTGGTTATACCCGTAATTTGAAACAAAATACGATGGTAGGATGGAAGCTGATGGATGCCTATGAAGCTTTAGCACCACGCATGCAGGCGGGAAAGACTTTCTGGGCACAGGAATTTAATGAGGTGTGGAAAGCATATCATACACCTTACTTTGAAGATTTGTGTAAGCTTTTCGGTAAGGCAAGCAACTGTTATGATTTGCATAAGGATCAATTTCCAAGCCGTCTGTTAATGACCTTTGAAAAGGATGAAGTCCTATATGCATTTACAATTGGTGTGGGAATGTTTGCGATGCCCAATGCGGATCGCTATTATGATGATTATGAATCTTATGCGCGTAGTGAGTTTGCTATCGCCTTAAGAAAAGATGTATATAGCGCAGATGAGCAAATCAAAGTCTTTTCAAGAATTGCCGGTTTATGCGAGCTGCCTTGGAAACAAATGGATTGTCTGGCTGATCAGCATACCTTGGATATGCAGCTTCATGATACGTCGTATTGTATGTTGTTAGATGATGATCATTTTGCTGATGCTTTAGCTTTATCAATTAAAAAACAAGGTGTCCATCTGACATGGATTCATCCAATTACGCAAGAAGAGTTTAAACAAACAAAGGATGAACAGCAAAAAGCTGTTTTATTGGGAAAACTGATACAGGAACCCCATACACGATAGGAGGAACACATATGAAAACAATTGGATTTATTGGCTGCGGCAATATGGGAAAAGCTATGGTAGAAGGCATTATGAAGGCACAGTTGGTGGATGGCGATCATATGATCGTCAGTAATCAGCATCCAGAAAAACTGGAAACATTAAGCAGAACTTATGATTTATATATCAGTGATAATGAAACCGTAGCCTGCAATGCGGATATTTTATTTCTTGCTGTCAAACCGCATATGTATGGCAAGATCATTGAAGAAATACGAGAGCATGTGAAACCGAATGCAATCATGGTGGATATCGCTGCCGGTGTTACCTTAGCTGATCTGTATGCGATGTTTCATCGTAAGGTGAAAGCGGTGAAAGCAATGCCCAATACCCCTGCTTTTGTTGGTGAGGCAATGAGTGCACTAGCGTTTGGAGAGATGATGAGTAAGGATGATAAAGAAGATATCGTTGATATCTTTGAAAGCTTTGGACAATGTGCGGAAGTACAGGAGTCAATGATGGAGGCGGTAACGGTAGTCAGCGGTTCTTCACCGGCATACATGTTTATGATTTTGGAAGCTATGGCAGATGAGGCGGTGTTAGAGGGCATGCCGCGCAAAGATGCTTATAAATTTGCGGCACAAGCCATGCTTGGTTCTGCTAAAATGTTATTAGAAACAGGGAAACATCCCGGCGAGCTGAAAGATATGGTTTGTTCACCGGGCGGTACGACCATTGAGGCTGTCATGAAAATGGAAGAAAAAGGTTTGCGTAGTACCATCATGGAAGGTATGCGAGCTTGTGCGGATAAAAGTCGTAAGATGACAAAGAAATAATGAAAATAGGGATCATATCAGATAGCATCCCTTTTTTGATGCTTGTGACTATGTTCCCTATGTAAGGTGTTTGATCGACAATAAAAGCTTATTACCTTTGCTAAGTTTGATAATTAGGTAATGTTTAGAAAGGATATGTAATCATGTCCTTTTTTTACATGAAATCATAGCATTTATCTCTTATACTATAAGGGAAGAAAGGATAGGTAATGATGATGTCATTACGGTGGTGATGAAGATGATAGAATCAAGATGTGGTATCTGTTGTAGTAAATGTGAATTTCAAAATACAATGCATTGTGTCGGGTGTTTACAAATTACAAAACCATTTTGGGGAGAACAATGTCCGGTAAAAAACTGTGTTGAAGAAAAAAAGCTTACTCATTGTGGAGAATGTGCGCAATTTCCATGCACCTTAGCAAAATCTTTTGCTTATGATGAAAAGCAAGGAGATCAGGGAGAACGTTTGCGCAATTGTCAAAAATGGCATGCGATGCAAAGCGAAAAAGGTTAGAGAACAATCTATTCATATGTAGAAATCACTATACATGAAAAAGAGCCGTAGAATCACTTATACGGCTCTTTCTCTAGTAGGTTGCCGCCTGTAGCAGCAGCCGCATTTAACTGTTTTGTATCTTCTTATACAATGCTTGAAATTCTTCTTCCTCTCTTAAATAATCCAAATCTTTATCGTCTAAGAGCTGTAACAGTTGTTCCTTTCGCATAATGGTAGGTAGGCTGTTTTTATCCAATGCAATCTTTTGAAACCAAAGTGTTTGTTTCAACAAAGCTTCTTTGCGTTTTGCCATCTCATCCCAATGCAACAACATATCCACATAGCGTTTTACATAATACAAGGCTTCTTGTTTATCTTCATAATAACCTTCTGTAATCGGCATAAAGGAAATATCCTCTTCCATATGAAAGATTGTTTGTAGCGCCTTTAGTAGATCTAGATAGGCTTTAATTTCTTCCTTCTTATGTGTGTTTCGGGCAATGGTTGCTAAGGACATTATATTCATGCAGATGGCATGATAATGCTGATATAATTGTTCCTGCAATAATTTGTTTGCCTTTACATAATCCTTTTGCATTAAGTAAATGCTTGGCAACATGGACATTGGATCAAAATGCTTCGGAAAGCTCTCTAACAGTTGCTCGGCTTTTTCATAATTTTCTTCCATCATATAAAAATTCACAAGGAAGGTAACAGCTTCTTCTTTGATAGGATCGCTGGTACTGTTGATGAGTTCTTCACATAGTTCTTTTGCAAATGTTTGATAGACAGTACCATACTTTTCACCACCGAACATCATGACATACATCGTATTTGACGCAATGCGCAATTTCAGCAATTCACTGTTTGGGTAGGTATATAACAATTCTTTCGTATAGGCAAAAGCTTCTTCAAAAGGAACGCTTTGATACATTTCTAAAGCTTTTTTTGCCATTTTTACAATTTCTTCTTTACTTGGTTCATTTTTAAAATTAAGTAATTCGTCCGTACTCACATGGAAGATTCGTGCTAAAATAGGAAGAAGAGTAATATCGGGATAAGATAGATCATGTTCCCATTTACTAATCGCCGCGCTGCTTACTTTGCAAAGCTGAGCAAGTTGTTCTTGCGTTAGCTGTTTGTGTAAGCGTAATTCGCGTATTTTATTTCCTAAACTATATTTCATAAAAACCTCTTTCTATACATGGCCTTGTATGGTTTTATTATAGTTGAGCAAAAGCGCAACGACAAGCGAGTGTTTGTTAAGTTTTTCATGAAAATATTAACTGTCGGTTGAGAAAGGAGCATACTATGGCTGTTTATGTGATGAGTGATGTGCATGGATTAAAGGATCGCTATGATCGAATGATAGAATATATTCATGAAGAGGATACTTTGTACATCTTAGGGGATGTGATTGATCGCGGTCCTGACGGTATCGTCATTTTACAGGATGCCATGCAACGTAGCAATGTGAAGATGCTGATGGGAAATCATGAATATATGATGCTGCAGTATTATCAGGCACTGAAAGATGAAAAAATGGATTTATATGATAAGATGTTAATCTTGGATCGCTGGCAGCGTAATCACTGTCAGGTAACCATTGCCCAGTTTCAAAAGTTGACGACAAAGGAACAAGAAGAAATCTTATCGTATCTTACCGATCTTCCGCTGGCCTATTGTGATGTACATGTACAAGAGCAGCAGTATTATCTGGTACATGGTTATCCCTGTACACAATTTCACCGTGGTTGTGTAAGGATGAAAGATCTGGAAGAAACAGAGGCGTGTGTTGAGGATTTTGTCTGGGCGCGAATCGAAAAGGATGAGGCATTTTTTAATGATCGTTGTGTAATTTTAGGACATACGCCTACCTTATATTTGCAAGATAGCAGACCGTACACGATATGGACAGGAAATAGAAGTATAGAAGATGCACATGTGATTAATATTGATTGTGGGTGTGCGGCAAATAACGCATATACACAATTAGCCTTATTGCGTTTGGATGATCGAAAAGTATTTTATTTTTAATAGGGCTTAACTCTTACATGGCGTTATCTTGTTCAACACTGCGATTTTGTGCATAGTATATGATGAAAGTTATATGGAAAAAGATGTTATGGTTCTTACAGCAGCTTAAGTATGGGAAAACAAAATAAGCATTGATGTGATAGGATACTGAAGTGAACCCCATTATATGGGCAACCAAATGAAAGGGGTTCATTTCATACCGGGCTTCCTTTTTATGCTTAATTCAAAGGTTTTTTATTTGTACTGACGATTACATAATTTCACAAGATTACTTGACATATCTTGCTGGGGTTTAGTGATATACTGACAATAGAGATCACAAGGAGGTTTCTATATGAAATGGAAATTGACTCATAAGCATGAACATGACATCATCGAAAATGAAGGAGGAAAAACATTAAGTTATAACCCCAATCTAGGTATACAAATAATCGAACAGGATGGCTTTGCTTTTAAAGATCTGAATCAAAGCGGCGAATTAGAACCATTTGAAGACTGGCGCTTACCACTCACAAAGCGGGTCATGGATTTTACAAATCGTTTTGTATTATGGCAGGAGGAAGATCAGTTGTATTATCGTAAAGGACGTATCGCGATACCCAAAGAAGTATATGTTGAAATACGGCAACATGGAGAAGAAGTCATGCAACTCTATAATGGGGATATGATGGAAGAGGATCTGGAGTATTTAAAGAAAAATGATCTCATAGCTGTTTTGTTGTTGATGTTTGATAATGATCGAAATACCGGAAAAGAGGATTATTTGCTCCAATTGATCATTCATAGTATGGAGCTTGGTGTTTTAGAAAATATTATGTATTCCATTTGGGAAGCCGTTAGAAAATTCCTTCAAAATCGCGATTTGCAACAACGCACCATGCTATCCACCTTACAATAAACGATAAGATCACAAATAAAGTAGTTGGCAAGAGGATGAAATGTGAAGGGTAACCCGTTAATTGGACAACAATTAATAGGGGTACATCAAATCTTGCCTTTTTTATTTGTTTGCATAAGAAATATTGCCATGTACTTGAAATGACGTTATAATAACCTTATGAAAGGCATAAGTTGCCTTAGGAGGGGAATAACATGAAAATATGTAAGAAACTGATTGGCTGTTTGATGAGTCTGTTTATAGCGTTCAGTATTATGGGACCAGTACAAGCAGCAACTGTTGAAAGCCAAAGGAATGATGTTAGTGTTTCTAAGATTTCATTTAATTATATTTCAAAAACACTTTACACAAATGAACATTTGCAATTAAAAGCTACAATAACACCTAGCAATGCAACAAACAGCGCTATCACATGGTCTTCTAGCAATTACAAAGTTGCTTCCGTAACCAGTAATGGTTTGGTTTATACAAAAACACCTGGTACTGCTACGATTACTGCAATGACCTCCAATGGTATTACGAAGAGTTGTAAAATTACGGTTCTTAAAAGAGGGTTAACAACGACCAGTGCGTCGCTGTATGTAAAAGGAACGACAAAATTAACGTTTAAGGGATCATATGGAACAGTAACTTGGACATCTGATAAAAATAGTGTTGCGACAGTAGATAAGTATGGGAAAGTAACAGCAGTGAAACCTGGTACGGCTTATATTACGGCAAAATCAAAAACGGCAATTTCTAAGTGTAAAATCACAGTAAAACAGCCAGCTTTAAATAAGAATTCCGCATCCTTGTATCTAGGTTCGCATATGACACTGAAAGTAACCGGCGGAACCGGTACTATCGCTTGGACATCATCCGATAAGGGCATTGCGACAGTAAATAGCAAAGGGTATGTCACAACGAAAAAAGCTGGAACTGTTTATATTAAGGCAAAACGTAATGGATATACTGCACAGTGTAAATTAACAGTGAAAAAACCTAGTGTGAATGCAACTAGCAAGAGTATATATACTGGGTTTTATACAACATTAAAAGTAAATGGCGGTACTGGTAAGATTGCGTGGACATCATCAAATAAAAACATTGCTACGGTAAATAGCAGTGGCCGCGTGGTTGGTAAAAAGGCCGGTACGGCATATATTTACGCGAAACGAAACGGTTATACAACAAAATGCAAAGTCAGCGTAAAAGAAAACGCAAAATCTTACAGTGTTTCCACGAACGTATCTGATTATGATTATGGTGATCCTACAGTAGCAGTTAAAAAAGTTTATTATAGTGGTGGAACTTTAAGATTAGATACTTATGTTGTCAATAATCGGATTGCGACAATTAAGAACTTTAAGAAAATTAATTTTAAAATTTATGATTATACAGGTAAATTAATAGGAAATCAAACATTTACCAATTTCGCTTTAAATATCAAACCATATAGTTATAAGAAAATAACCTTTAAGTTCTCATCAGCCGGAACTTTGAAAAAGGGTGCATTGCTTTATAAAGGCATTACAGGATATTATCAAGGATCTTACACTTACACATACTAGTGCAATTTAAGAAGGAGAAATCCTTCTTTTTTTGATTTAGATACGAAAAAAAGAGGATACCATATACTATTTGGTACCCTCTGTATCATCTGATAATTTATGAGACTTGAATCATCTCAGATAAATGCAGTGAATAAATATAGCATGCTATATTACTGTTTGGATATAGCATTTGCATAGCCTTTTGATACAACAGTAACTGTTCCCGATATCTTGTCATTAACTCATTTGCTAAAAAGATGGCATCTGTTTTAAAATCGATGATGACGATAGTATTCTCTTGCATTGACACAAAATCCATAAAACCGTGTAAGACTTCTTCGCCATCTTTCACCATGAAGGGAAGCTCATAATAACAGGTGGTTTTTAAGCATTGTTGAAAGACTTCATTTTCATATAAGTCATGCAGACGTTGAATATCTAATTCAGATAAAGTTATATGCAGACGTGCCGCACATTGCCGGATAGCGGTATCTTCACATGATGAATTACCCAAGGCTTCTATCATCTTATGCATCATCGTACCATACTGCATACCTTTTTGCTTTTGCAGGGTAATTGCTATATCTGTAGCTTTTTTCGCAGAAGCTGTCGCAAACTGTAAGGTTTCCACCTTCTGATGATAAGGTTGTATGTGATATTGAGGTTTCATTTGTTCCTGAAGAGAAAGATTTTGCCACAGGGTATGTACTTCTTTGATGGTGAAAAGGTCATTTGGATGTTGCAGAAAGGTTTGTAAGAGCCAGGAGGTATAACCGCCACGATCGTATATAGAAGAAGTCGTTAAAGGCTTATTATATTGTTCCAGGTCTAAAACACAGTCTACGATATGCATTTGCTGCTGAGCACGTGTAGTTGCCACATAGAGGATACGCATTTCTTCTTCCAACTCTTCTTTATCTTTTTTATGCTCCATGGCGATACGAGGAATTGTTGTTCGTACATAGCGTTCAGGCAGCTCCATTCTTTTTAAGGCAATCCCCAGTTCACTGTCACAGATACATAAATCTTTAAATTCTATTGCTGTCATGGCATCATTTGACCATAAGAAGACAACCGGAAACTGCAACCCTTTTGATTGATGGATGCTCATGACACGAACGACATCAGCTTCACTGCCAATCGGTATTGCCTCTGCTGTTTGAGCATCCTTAATCTGTTCAATCTGATTTAAAAACGCATGAATGCCCATGGCTTGCTGTTGTTCAAAGGTTGCACCTTTTTCAAACAATAGATCCAAATTGGTTTTTTCCTGCACGCTTGTATGCAATGCATAATAATTATTTTGCTCATATAAACGATTCAGCGTTTCCGTAAGAGAACAATCGAAGCATTGCTTGCGTAATTCCTCAAAGGCCTGAAAGCCGGGAATAGGATGTTCTTTTAGATATGCATAAAAACTGGACTCATATACCTTATGTGCAGCCTGTTGACTTGCCTTTTGTGCCACTTGACGTTTGGCCAGTTTGCTTTGGGCAATTTGTTCTGCACTACAAGGGAATAAGGGAGATAGTAAGATGGCGATTAAGGCGATATCATTATGCGGATCTTCGATGGCGCGCAAGGCACTTAGCATCAGCGATACGGCACTGGATTGGTAGAAACCGGATTTCACATCAATAAAATAAGGAATATGCAGTTCATCAAACACTTTCTTCATATTTTCTTTACGAGCATTTCCTCTTACCAGTACGACAAAATCCTTCCATTGACGCTGTTCTTTTTCACGTATTTCTAATATCTGATTGGCGATATAGCTGGCCTTCAGATCATTTTTAGCGAGAATCAACGCATTGGTCTTCTTGATCTCATCATGAAAGATAGCATGAAAACAGATTGGCACATTGTCTTGCAATTGTTCTGCAACGCCGGTTTCTACATCATCTGCATCGGCATATCGGCAGGAGAAACCATCTAAATTCATTAACTGTTTGAATAAGAGGTTATTAAAATCAACAATCATTTTTTTCGAACGATAGTTGTTTGATAAATAGATGACTTCATCATAGATACCCTGTTGTTCTATGATACCGCGCATTAAAGAAGGTTTGGCATGTCGGAAACCATAAATGGATTGTTTAACGTCACCGACACGAAAGACATTGTTTTCACGACAAATCAATTGAACCAGGGTGTTTTGTACATCATTGCTATCCTGAAATTCATCTACCATGATTTCTGTAAACTGCTCACGATAGCGCTGTGCTACTTGACCATGCTTACACTGTAAGATTTCCAGTGCATAATGCTCCATATCGTCAAAGTCAATAACTGCCTGTTCTTGCTTTATACGTGCATAGCTCATTCGATAATCCTTGACCATTTCAATCAGCTTTTGAATATAAGGTTTTAATGCTTGCATATCCTTTATGAATTGCTGCTCACTGAATAAAAGGCCTAATAAACGATCTTCTAATTCTTGTGATTGTTTACGCAAATGAACATATTCTTTATCCTCTTTATCCGGAGAGGGAGGAAGAATTCCATGGGCAATGGATTGAAAGGCTAAACGAAAGCCTTCATAATCACGTTTGGTTAAGGTTTCTTGTAAAAATGGCAAAGCCTGTACCTTTTGTTCTACTAATGCAGCTTTTTTTACTTCACTGTCATAGCGGTAACGATAAAGTTCCTGAATACGCAAGATGCCTTCTTCATAACGCGAACATTCTACTGCTAAGTAGGAAAAGAAGTTTTCTTGAATGCCAATGGGCAGATCTTGTATATGCTTGATATTATCATAAGGGATGAGCAAAGCGTCTAACCAGGCATCGGAATTTGCCTGCGAGGATGCCATGACAGCAAGTGAGGTAATCAGCTTGCGCAGAGCCTCATCATTTTCACTGCGTGAGGAAAACATGGCACAAAGATCAATAAAAACTTTATCCTGTTTGGTATATTGGTTTTGAAAAGCTTCTTCTAATGCTTTTCCCTGATATAAGACCATCGTTCCATTATCCATGATGTTGGTGATGCGCGTAGCATCTAGGCCAATCATATAGTAATACTCTTGTAAAATGGATAAGCAGAAAGAATGGATAGTAGAAATATGGGCAGTTTGTATACTTGTAAGCTGGCGGGTGATGTAAGCGCGTTCCTCAGGATCCTTTGTTTCTTCATAGGCTTTCTGTAAAGAAGCAGCCAGTCGCTTTTTCATTTCACTGGCCGCCGCCTCCGTAAAGGTCATAGCCAAAATGGCATCAATCGGAACACGATCTTTTACCACCAGATCCATTAAGCGGGCAATTAATACCGTCGTTTTACCACTGCCGGCAGAAGCGGATACCATGATGTTTTTATCTTTTGTCTGAATAGCTTTCAGCTGTTGGGGATTCCAGTTAGGCATCTTCATCCTCTCCTTTCCGATAGAGGGAATCATCTGTTTCAACCATGGCTTTGCGTTCAAATGGCATGCCATGGAAACGGCAGATAGCATGAAAATCACAGTATAGACAGGCATCTTCACTTGGTTCTATGACGATATCACCATCCAGCATACGTTTGGCTAATTGCTGATAAATGCTCGTAAACCAGCGTTCTATGCTATGTAAGTCGTATAATTTACTCGCTTTGATGAGCTGATCTTTATTGCAGCGAACACCGCTTACATGCGTGCCTTCATCATCTAATAAGGATACATTCGGATACATCGTCCATCCATGTATGCGATGCGTTTTGATGATGACATCTTGTAGATCTGCTTTTTCAATCGGTGTATAGGTAACCGGCTTGCGGCGCGATAGCTTACCTGCCGGATGGGGAATATTTTCATTTTTTAATGATAGATAATAAGCTCCCATAATTTCTTTTTGTTCCAGTTTGGCCATGACGATGGAATAGGTTAAAAGTTGCAACTGCATTGCCGCAAATACTTTTGTTTCCGATAGTGTTTTTGCACTGCTTTTATAATCCAGAATGCATAGGATATCATCATATACATCCAAACGATCAATGAAGCCATGCAAAGCCAGTGTGACATCCGATGTTACAGGTATTTCATATTGAAATTCGCGTTCTTGTTGCCAGGGCTGGAAATGAGAATGTTCTTCAAAAGAAGCTAAGCGTCGCAATGTCTGCATTATGCTGGATTCGATACGGATACGTAAAATCTGTAAGCGGGTACGCATGTCCGAAAAGACTTCTTGAAGGGCGTCTATTTCCTTGTCAATCAAGGCGGTAAGCGTTGTTTCACATACACTTGTATAGGCTTTCCCCTGTTGCTTAGTCAAGGTTTCTAACAGATAATGTGAAAGTGTTCCCATATAAGAATCCGCAAAGCCTAGTTTCATAGGTTCTCTAATACCTAACCCATAACGCAGGAAATATGAAAACGGACACTTTACATAGCGTTCAATAGAAGAGATGGAACCTTTGATTTGCTGATTGCGAACAAACAGCTCATGGGCTGTTTGCGAAGTAATGGTTAGCGCAATATCTGCTTTTTCATACATTTCCTGTAAAGGATAAGGTTTTGCTCTTTCATCAAACATTTGTTCTATTTCTAAGGCAGCTTCTAAAGATTTCCCTTCATACGTACCTAAGGGATAGGATATATAAAGATGTTGGCTGCGGTTTAGCAGCTTACGTAACTGTTTCAAATGCAATTGATAGCGATGTTCCATGCTTGGAAAAGGCAGGGTTTCATAATAGTGCTCATCAAAGATACCACGTTTTGCCATAAAGGCAGGATATTGATTTTGTGTAGCGCCTAGTAAGAAGTGATGTTTTCTGGTACAGGATCCCTGTTTTAGTGAGGTGACACTGACTCCTTGCAATTGATGAACGGTGGAATGTACAGTAATATCTTCTAATAACTGTAGTAAAAAAGTGATATCATCCTTTTCCTTTATATATGGATATACTTCATTGATAACATTCATGACATCTTGTAAAACTGCACTTTGTTGCATATCGTTACTCAGGCTGTTTTTTAAAAGATTTAATACGGTGAGTAACATTTCTTCATAAGAAGCTGGATGCATGAGTGACCGTAATTGTTCAGCGATATGCTGTCGGGCAATTTCTGCACGTTCCTCTATTTCTTTCAGCTTTGCCACATCCGTTTCATTCAGAATATGAGAAGTGGTTGAAAGTGTTTGTAAATGATTAAATGGCTGAAAGAAGTCTTTTTGATAAATTTGTAAATATTGCAGTAAGGAGGATAAAGTTTCCTCATGAAAGATACCACAATCTAAGCAGGCCAATAGATGTTCTTGCGTTGGCTGTAAATAATAATTCAACAGCATGCGCGCGCGTTTGACAATGATGCTGCTGGCAGCGGATGCCACAAGGTTTGTATAAGGGATATGATAGCGGTTAAAGATTTGTTCCAGGATGGGGATATAGGAGGTATCTGCCAAGGTGATGGCAACATCCTCAGCCTTCATCTCATGGCGTAAGATATATTGGGCACAGCCTTCAATTTCTTGTCGTTTATTCACTGCATGATAAAACTTTCGTTCATAAGGAATTTCTTCATCCTGCAATAAAGTAGCGCCCTGCCTAACTAGCAGGTTGACTAGTTGTTGTTGCTGCGGAGTGAAGAAAGCATCATAAATATATACCATATGTGCATCCTTATGCGCTATTTCACGAATCGCTTTAACAATCAAATCACCTTGTGTTTCAATTGGATACAATGCAGTCAGGATAGTTTTTCGCTCAGCATGAGCTTCTTCCTGTTCACTTAATACACTCAGTGGAATCTGCCATATCTTAAGATCATCAAGGCACTGCATACATTCCTTTAAGAAAACAGAAGTGAGAGCAGCTTCTTGATAAATATGTAAGGAAGAAGAAAGCTGTTTGATACGCTCGCGATAGGCAAATAAGATGGAAGCCTCACTTGGCGCATCTTCCAAGGATTGGGCAGACAGATAACCATTCAGCGTATATAAACGCAAGCCTAACAATCCATGGGTCGTTTGTAAAAGTTTTTGGCGAATGAGCGGATGCAGGTGTGCCGGTGCCAGCAGTGTAGCGCCCATTGGTAATGATGAGAAATCAAGCATGTGAACTTCCTCCTTAGCGTTTCTTCTATTATATAATTTCTCAAGGTAAAAAGGCAATTCTGATATACCAATCCTTTTCTTGGAAATGAGAATGTAGGAAAGAGAAAACGTTTGCGCTGGAAAAGGTTATAGGTTTAATAAAGATAATGAATTCAGAGCATCATAGGGATAAAAAAACACCGTTATCACGGTGTATTCTAAACTCTTGGCGCAGCAGAAAGGATTTGAACCTCCGGTGTCAAAAGACACGCCGGTTTTCGAAACCGGTGCATTAAACCAGACTCTGCCACTGCTGCGTATTACGTGGTTATTGTAACTGTTTTTATGAGGATATGCAAGAGGGAACATTGATTTGATTCAAATAGCGAAAATGAAATTCATCACAAGGATGAATTATAAGATAAGACCATAACATCTTGATATATCAGATAGATGGTAAGACAATCGATAAGGTTTGTCTTTCAAATAAAGGAAAAAGAGACTATAATAATAGTAATAAGTGTTAACGCTATAAGTTTTCAAAGAGGCTGGTATGATCATGACGGTAAGAAACATCCAAAACTTGTAACCTTATGTGATACATTTATGATAAAATGAATAATGAGAGGGGATTTGAAAGGATATGAAGAAACTTTTAATAGCATTATTTTGTGTGGCATTGCCACTATCATCGATGTCTTTTGTGCATGCGCAGGAAAAGAAAGGAACAGCGAACACATCCATAAAGGAGGATGTATTCAACGATGGAGAATATGCATATGGCGATGGTTTTCAGGATATAGCGGAAGCCAATCCTTATGCACGTGTAGAGGGGTATACGTATCAGCGAAACGGCAATTATATTTTGTATAACTTTAAAACAACATCATTATATAAAGAGCCATATGGCAATGTTAAGGCAAAATTATCGCCAAAGATACGCTATGCCACGAAACGATATGGCAATTATTTTTATGTGAATACAGAAAAAGGAAGTGGATGGATCACCACTTGGGATGATAATATTCAGGAAATAGAAATTGAAGATATAGCAGCGCAGCTAAAAACAACGAAGACCTTAGATGTATATTCTGTACCTATCTTTGATGATCGATTCGCGAAAGGAACCATACCGGCAGGTACTTACACGATCAGCAAGCGTGCGAATTTCTTTGCCTATGTGAATAATGGAAAATATAAAGGATGGATCTTAACTTCTTATCATGATGACGGTTCGGTTTTCAATAAGCAATATGCAACCTATCTGAATACCAAACGAACCTTATCGCAAACAAGTGTTAATGGCATAGCCATCAAACAAAAATTATTGCCTAAGATTTCTGATCCTACACGTTCAGGTATCTCGATGGTTCCAAAGTATGTAACCATACACAATACAGCAAATGCCAGTAAAGGCGCTGGTGCCGCTGCTCATGCAAATATCCAATATGAACGTAACGTTTCCAGAGCTGCCGCATGGACATCCTGGCATTTTCAAGTAGATAATAAAGTCATTTATCAAAGTCTGGCAATGAATGAAGTAGGCTGGCATGCCGGTGATGGCAATGACAGTGGAAATGCATCAACGATTGGGATAGAAATCTGTGAAAATGCAGATGGCAATTATGCAAAGGCTGAAAAGAATGCAGCTTATTTAACCGCCAGTATCTTATATGAAAATGGATTGCCATATACAGCCGTCAAACGTCATCAAGACTGGTCTGGCAAGGATTGTCCATATAACATGAATCATATGAAAAAGGGATCTATGGGGTGGACGAAGTTTAAAGCAATGGTAAAAGATGAATATACGAAGTTACAATTAAAACTTTCGACGTCTTCGACATCGCTGCCAGTGGGTAACACGATGACCATAAAACCAATTGTTTCATCTAAACTCACCAATAAAAAGGTTACTTGGTCCAGCAGTAATGCTGACATCGCCAGTGTGGATGCCAATGGCACTGTATTGGGTATTCGCGAAGGCAGTGTCATTATTACGGCAAAAGATGCAGCAGGAGGCAAGGCTTCCTGTAAAGTAAGCGTGAAACCGGCACTATTAACCTTGCATACGACTTCAATCACGATGTATCGAAATAAAACGATAGCCTTGAATATTGTTACAGCTATTCAGGGCACACCTGTATGGAAGAGTAGTGATACCAGTGTTGTCAGTGTCAATGCCGATGGGGTATTGACGGCTAAGAAAGCCGGCAAAGCACTTGTGTTTGTTACAGCGGATGGAAAGAAGGCAATTGCCAATGTCACGGTAAAAGAGCCTGCCATCAAGCTGAATACAGCATCTGTGACAACCTATGTTGGAAAGACGTATACCTTAAAAGCCACAGTAACTCCAACAGCATCTATTTCATGGAAAAGTGAACAGCCATCCATAGCCAAAATTGATGCCAAGGGAACCATAACGGCGCTAAAAGCGGGAACAACCAAAATCAGCGCAACCGCAAACGGAGTTAAGGCAACCTGTTCGATTAGCGTGAAAAAGCCCATCGTTACCTTGGATAAAACATCAGTAACTTTGTATGAAAAAGGTAGTGTAACCTTAAAAGCGACGGCTTATGGAAAATCCCAAACCGTGCGTTGGTCATCGAATAATAAAGCAGTGGCAGAAGTTTCTTCATCCGGTAAGATTACGGCTAAAAAAGCCGGTACTGCCTATATCAGTGCCAGTGCAAACGATGCTAAGAAAACTTGTAAAGTCGTCGTTGTAAAGCCATCCTTGTCATTATCTAAGACAAGTGTTGCCGTGAATGTAAAAGGCTCCTATACCTTAACCGCCAGTGTCAAGGGACTTAGCAGTAAATGTGTATGGAAAACAAAGAATAGTAGCATTGCCACAGCGAGCAGTACAGGTAAGATTACCGGGAAAAAAGCAGGGACAACAACCATTTCGGTAACTGCGAATGGGATTACCAAAACATGTAAGGTCAGTGTGAAAACACCAACGCTTTCCCTTTCTAAAAGTAAATTGTCTATATATGAAAAAGGCAGTACAACCTTAACTGCCAAGGTATCTGGTGCAAGTACAAAGGCGACATGGAAATCCAGTAACACCAAGATAGCAAGTATAAGCAGCAGTGGGAAGTTGACAGCGAAGAAAGCGGGAAGAGTTACAATCACGGTGAGTGCGAATGGGCTTAAAAAAACTTGCGTTGTAACGGTAAAAAAACATACACCGGTATCTTCCATCAAACTAAATACGATCATGTTAACCCTGAATAAAATACGCTCTTTCCAATTACGTGCTTATATCTCACCGAGCAAGGCAACTTATAAAACAGTGAAATGGAGTTCCAGTAACACGAAAGTGGCAACCGTCACTTCAAAAGGAAAGGTATATGCGAAAAAAGCGGGAACAGCCTATATTAGTGCAACTTCCAGCAATGGTAAAAAGGTACGCTGTAAGGTACGCGTATATTAAGCAGATCGATAACAAGTGTTGGCATAAAAATCCCCTATGGTATTTGAATTTTTCAGCTTATAAAAAATAAATGCAGCAAGAGGCTATATTAATGCTATAATGAAACAGAAATAACAGGAGGAAGCTTATGAAAATATTAGTGACCGGAGGAACCGGATTTATTGGAAGTCATACCTGTGTAGAATTGCTGGATGCAGGCTTTGAAGTTGTAATCCTTGATAATCTTTATAATTCACAGGCAGATGTCGTTGATAAGATAGAAAGTATCACAGGAAAAAAAGTAACCTTTTATGAAGCGGATTGTTGTGATGAAGCTGCGCTGGCACAAATCTTTGCCCAACATAAGATTGATGCCGCTATTCATTTTGCCGGTTATAAAGCAGTGGGCGAATCTGTGGCAAAACCTTTGATGTATTATCAGAATAATTTAATGAGTACTCTGGCATTGTGCAAAGTGATGGCAAAGCATAACTGTAAGCGTCTGGTATTCTCTAGCAGCGCAACGGTTTATGGCAATCCGGCGAGTGTTCCTATCTATGAAGATTTTCCATTAGGACCTACCACAAATCCTTATGGTACTACAAAATTGATGATTGAACAGATCCTAAAAGATCTGCATGTATCCGATTCTGAATGGAATATCGCATTGTTGCGTTACTTCAATCCAATCGGTGCACACAAGAGTGGTTTGATAGGAGAAAGTCCTAATGATATCCCTAATAATTTAATGCCTTACATTGTAAAAGTCGCAAACAAAGAACTGCCTTTTTTACATGTATATGGCAATGATTATGATACACCTGATGGTACCGGCGTGCGTGATTACATTCATGTGGTGGATTTAGCCAAAGGCCATGTCAATGCAGTAAAAAAAGTCATGGAGCCAATCGGTGTAGATGCGTACAATTTAGGTACCGGCATAGGATATAGCGTATTGGATGTTGTTAATACATTCGCAAAAGTGAATGCGATTGAGGTACCATATCAAATTGATCCACGCCGTCCCGGGGATATTGCCCAATGTTACGCAAGTACGAAAAAAGCGTGGGAAGAGTTAGGCTGGAAAGCAGAAAAAGGATTAGAAGAAATGTGTAAGGATGCTTGGCATTTCTTACAGACAACAAAGAAATAAAGACAAGTGATCGAAAAGGCAGCGGATGGGCTGCCTTTCTTCACAGGGGGTTGTATATGAAAGCAGTAATTTTAGCTGCAGGTGTGGGACATCGTTTTAAAGAATTGACAAAATATAAAAATAAAGCTTTTTTTACCATCGGGCAAACTATGGTAATCAAACAGATTATTCAGTATTTATTACAAGCAGGTATTCGCGATATTACCATTGTTACCGGGCATCGGCATGAAGATTTTTCTATTTTGAAAAAGAACTATCCTATTCATATCCTGTATAATACGGCGTATGGTGAATACAATAATATCCATTCCCTTGCTTTAATCGCAGAACAATTGAATGAATGTTGGCTGATTCATGGAGATACGGTCTTATTCAAGAATATTTTTAAAGAAGCATTTACACATACCACGTTTTATACGATGCTGAAACGTCCCAATGGAGCGCCTGTTCGCGTAGTTGAAGTGGATGAACAGCACCATATTCAAGGATTTCATATCGATCGAGGAGAACGTAGAGTATTGTCCTTGCTTGGTGTCAGTTATTGGCGTAAGGATGCTCAGATGATCTTATTAGAAACTTTGAATCATCTGCATGAGAAGGAAAAGAAGCGCTTTGATGGGGAATGGGAAGAGTTGTTACAAGAGGTAGTAAAAAAAGTCGAGGTAGACGCTTATCAATTGGATCGCAAATATGGCGGTGATCTAAACACGATGAAAGATTATCAAGAAATCGTGGAGACGTATGATCGTTATTGGAAATCCATGCGTAAGTGATGACATTGCGAAACGTAAAATTTATAAATAAGAGATTATTTACTAGAAAAATATGAAAATATTTGAATAAACACGGAAAACCACCAAGTTGTGTCGTATGACATAGTGAGGTGGTTTTTATGCGTTGCCAACGTTGCGGAAATGAGGACATGAACTATTTTTATCAAGATGAGGGAGTCTGGTATTGTCGTAAATGCATTGGATTTGGCAGAATAGATGTCGGAAAGGAACCAATAACGCGTCCATGCATGCGCAGACGATGTAAGTGTCACTACACGCTGTCCTATCCCTTAACACCAAAACAACAAATCGCAGTTGCCTCCATTATGCAGTACCTGAAAGAAGGCAAAGATGTTTTAGTGTATGCCGCTTGCGGAGCCGGTAAAACAGAATTAACAATGGAAGCAATACAATGGTATTTATGCCAGGGAAAGAAGGTGGGCTTTGCGATCAGCCGACGACAGGTCGTCTTAGAAATACAGGAACGCATGCAGCAGGCATTTCCTATGCTACAGGTCATTGCGGTATGTGAAGGATTTACGGATATCACGGATGGAGATTTGATTATTTGTACGATGCATCAATTATATCGCTATCATGGCTGGTTTGATTTGCTCATTATGGATGAAGTAGATGCGTTCCCTTATCGTGATAATGCTTTGTTGGAAGCAATTGCGATGCATGCGTGCATTGGACAAAAGCTCATGCTCACAGCCACACCGGATGAGGATATGCTGGGAAGGGTGGAAAGGCAAGAAGTTTGCATGGTGGAATTGTTTCAGCGTCCACATGGCTATCCATTGATAGAACCGCAGGTGTATCAGATGCCAAAAGCTGCGCAGATGGTTTGGATGCTTTGTTTTTTACGTAAACAAAAACATGATGGCATACAGACTTTGGTATTTGTCCCGACGATACATATGGCGAATACATTGTATCGTTTCTTACGACTGACACATCGTTGTGCCGTATTCACCTCAAAAACGAAAGAGAAAGAAAAGGTGATAGATGAATTTCATGAAAAACGATATGATTTCTTAATCACGACGACCATTTTAGAAAGAGGTATCACCATTCGCGGTATTTATGTGATGATCCTATGTGCAGATCATCCCATTTTTCAAGAGGCCAGTCTCATCCAAATGATTGGGCGTGTTGGTCGTAACATCGAAATGCCGAAAGGGAAAGGAGTGTTTTTATGCAGCCACAAAACCACTTCTATCAAACGCTGCTCCATCGCCATTCACAAGATGAATCAGACATTGTAGAGCATTGTCTGTTATGTTTTCAGAATGTACATAAACAAGAAGATATCTTTCATTATGTAAAACGTTCTTCTTTCTTATGCGGGGCATGTCGAAAACAGTTGGAGCCCTTATGCAAGAGCACGAAGTTGGACTCACTGCAATTGTCTATGTTGTATCGTTACAATGATTTTTTAGAAAACATGATCTTTCAATTTAAAGAAGGTAGGGATATCGCTTTGCGTCCTGTGTTTTTTCATGAAGTTATGCAGGAACTTAATGACAAATTTCGACAATATGCCATTGTATTAATGCCTTCCAGTAAAGAGAAGATGTTGGAACGCGGTTTCTTGCCGGTAAGGGAGATGCTAAAAGCCTGTAAGCTGGAGATCATTGAACCCTTTTATAAGACAAGCAATCACAAACAATCCTTACAAAATATGCAAAACAGGGCTCTTATTTCGCAGGTAATACAACGAAGAAGTGATGTTTCTTTGCCCCAAAAGCCCTTATTACTAGTTGATGATGTATGCACAAGTGGTTCTACGATCTTGTGTGCATACCGAAAACTCTTGCCGCATACATATAAAATAGAGGCGCTGGTACTGGCAGCACATCCTCTTTTTGTCGAATCCTGCGATGAAAAAGGTTTGCTAAAACGTATGCGATTCTCTATACTTTGATTGTTGAAATCAGGAAGGTGAAGTGAATGAAAGGTAAAGTAAAATGGTTTAACGCAGAAAAAGGATATGGTTTCATATCCAGTGAGGATGGCAAAGATGTCTTTGTCCATTATTCACAAATTCTACAAGATGGATACAAGAGTCTGGAAGAAGGTCAGACGGTAACCTTTGAGGCAGTAGAATCAGAGAAAGGATTACAGGCACGTAATGTCGAAGTCTGTTCATCTTAATTTTTAAGATTTAGCGTAACATAAAAACATAGGATTCTTTAAGGTAGATCACCTTAAATTGCTACAATACAATCCATTTGGATTGTATTGGAAATGAAAAGGATTTGTAAAAGGAACAAAAGCTGTGTGTAAAAAATATACATTTTTGAAAAAATGTTTAAAATCGTTGTACTTCCAACAAAAACTGACGATTTTTTTACAAAACAATGTACTAAATTCATTGATTTTTCAATAAAATGTCTTTATAATTTTACTATGCAGTAAGGTTCGCATAGAAAGGTACAGGATTTAAGAATGCAAGGAAAAGTTAAAATGTTTAATCAAGAGAAAGGATACGGATTCATCACATTAGAAGATGGCAGAGATGTATTCTTTCACTACTCTCAGTTGATGATGGAAGGTTTCAAAACAATTGATGCTGACGCAAAGGTTGAATTTGAACTTGTTGAAACAGAAAGAGGTCTTCAGGCTCACAACATCGTAAAACTTTAAAAAAGTGTGAAAACAGGCAGAAGCCTGTTTTTTTATGGTGTATCCATGACAAGTTTGTGTTACAATAGAAAAGGTAATTTGTATAAATATTCACGATTAAAATAGTGAAAACGTATGAAAATATGACAAATACATATAGTGGAGGTTTTTCATGGCGAATTTTATTGAACGATTATTAAACGGCGAAAAGAAAACATTGCACAAACTGGAGAAAATTGCCGATGCGGTTATTGCATTGCAAGATTCCATGGAGGCATTGAGTGATGATGAACTGCGGGGAAAGACACAGGAATTCCAAGAACGTTACACCAAAGGGGAAACACTGGAGGATCTGCAGGTGGAAGCTTTTGCGGTAGCTCGTGAGGCTGCGCGCAGAACGATTGGCGAATTCCCTTATAAGGTACAGATCATGGGTGCTGCTGCCATGCATGGCGGTGACATTGCCGAGATGAAGACCGGTGAAGGTAAGACCTTGACATCAACCATGTGCGTGTATCTGAATGCATTATCTGGGGAAGGTGTACATGTAGTTACCGTCAATGAATACTTAGCTAGTCGAGATGCAGAATGGATGGGACAGATCTATCGTTTCTTAGGGTTAAGCGTTGGGGTAAACTCACGTCCTTTATCACCATTACAAAAACGTGAAGCATATAACTGCGACATCACCTATACGACAAACTCCGAATTAGGCTTTGATTATCTGCGTGACAACATGGTTACAGATGTTAAAGATCGTGTATTGCGCGGCTTGCATGTGGCAATCGTCGATGAGGTCGATTCCATTCTGGTCGATGAATCCAGAACACCATTGATCATTAGTGGCGGGGCGAAGAAAACAGCAAACTTATATTTACAGGCAGATGCCTTTGCGAAACGCTTAAAAGGCGATGATTATGAAATTGATGAAAAAACACGTCAAATCATGCTGAGTGAAAAGGGTGTTCATAGTGCAGAACGCTACTTTAAGATCAAGAACTTATATGATATTGAACATACGCAATTGGTTCATCATATTACGCAGGCCTTAAAGGCAAACTACATTATGAAAAACGAAGTAGAATATGTCGTTCAGGATAATGAGATCGTTATCGTCGATACCTTTACCGGACGTACGATGCCTGGTCGTGCATATTCGGATGGTTTACATCAGGCGATTGAAGCCAAAGAAGGTGTGCCGATTAAAGAAGAAACAACAACCTTGGCGACAATTACGTATCAGAACTTCTTCCGTCTGTATGATAAGCTAGCTGGTATGACCGGTACAGCCAAAACCGAAGAAGAAGAATTCTTAGATATTTATAACATGCGTGTTATTGAGATACCAACCAACCGTCCGGTTATCCGTGAAGACTATCCGGATGCCATCTTTGCCAATCCGCGCTTGAAATTCAATGCGTTGATCGAAGAAGTCAAAGAATTGTATGCGAAAGGCCAGCCGGTATTGGTCGGTACGATTTCCGTTGAAGCCAGTGAACTGGTACATCAGCTGTTACAAAAAGCACGCATTCCACATGAAGTATTGAATGCGAAGAACCATGCACGAGAAGCGGAAATCATCGCCAAAGCAGGTCGTCCGAAAAGTGTTACCGTTGCGACCAACATGGCAGGTCGTGGTACCGATATCAAGCTGACTGAGGAATCAAAAGCACTCGGTGGTTTGGCTGTCTTAGGTAGTGAGCGTCATGAATCCAGACGTATTGATAACCAGCTGCGTGGACGAAGCGGTCGTCAGGGTGATCCTGGTTTCTCTCGTTTCTATGTATCTTTAAAGGATGAATTGATGATTCGTTTCGGCGGCGAGAAGTTTGAAAAGCTGTTTGATTCTTTAGGCGATGCTCAGATTGAATCAAAGATGGTTACCAAATCTATCACCCAGGCACAGAAACGTGTCGAAGGCTATAACTATGACGTTCGTAAACAATTGCTGGATTATGATGATGTTTTGCGTAAACAGCGTGAAATCATGTATGAACAGCGTAACTTTGTCTTAGAAAACGAAGATGTTCATGGCATCGTTCGCGATATGATTGATCGGGTCATTGAAAATGTTGTCAATGCCAACGTTGATACTTCAAAACGTGAAGATAATGTCGATTATGATGGTATCCGTCAAGGTCTGGAAGTATTAGGTGTAGCGGCAGAAGATAATATAAAGGTTGAAAATCTGCGTGGTAAAGATGCCGATGAAACAGCAAAATATTGCAGCGATTATATTTTCCAGCTGTATGATGATAAGATCAGTGATATCCGTGATGAATTTAAACAATTTGAAAAAACCATTGTTTTACGTAATATGGACCGTAACTGGATCGAGCATATCGATATGATGGATAAACTGCGCAATGGTATTCATTTGCGTGCCTATGCACAAAATAATCCATTGCAGGCCTACATCGAAGAAGGTTATGAGATGTTTGAAGAAATGCAGGCAAGAATTGCCCGTGAAGTTGTCTTCTTCGCTATGAAGGTGCAAATCGAAAGAAAGGAAGCATAAATGGAACTATACGAAATCAGGCAGGGGGTGAACACTCATCAGGCGAAACTGAAACAGCTTGGTGAGTCACTTTGACTTAACTGCCAGACGCTATAAAATACAGGAGCTGACAGCGAAAACGTTGGAAGAAAGCTTTTGGAATGATCCGCAAAAGGCACAAGTCGTCATTCGTCAGTTAAATGCCATCAAGGATGTTGTGGATAGCTATGATGCGTTACAAAAGGCATTAAGCTCACTTGATGAAACACAGGAACTGTTGAAGGAAGATTTCGATGAAGAAATCTTTGAACTTTTTGAATTAGAATATCAGGAGATGGAAAAAAACTTTGCTGATTTTGAAATCAAGGTCTTGTTGTCACATGAATATGACCATTCCAGTGCGATTTTAGAGCTGCATCCAGGAGCCGGAGGAACCGAATCCTGTGATTGGGCAGATATGTTGTATCGCATGTACTCTCGCTGGGCGGAAAAGCACGAATTCAAAGTCAGTGTGCTGGATTATCAGCCGGGGGATGAAGCCGGTATTAAATCCATCACGTTCTTAGTAGAAGGTGATATGGCTTATGGCTATCTCAAGGCAGAAAAAGGTGTTCATCGTTTAGTGCGTATCTCTCCTTTTGATGCCGGAGGAAGACGTCATACCTCTTTTGCGTCTTTGGATGTCATGCCTCAATTTAATGATGAAATTGAAATTGAGATTAAACCGGAAGATTTAATCGTGGAAACAAAACGTGCCAGTGGTGCCGGTGGTCAGCATATTAACAAGACGGATTCTGCCGTACGCATGGTACATAAACCGACCGGATTAGTCGCAACTTGCCAAAACGGACGCAGTCAGCATGAGAACCGTGAGGAAGCATTGCGTGTGTTAAAGAGTCGCTTGTATCAAAAGATGATTGAGGAACAAGAGGCAAAGTTGGCGGAAATCAAGGGTGAAGTTAAGGCGAATGAATGGGGTTCCCAGATTCGCAGTTATGTCTTCCATCCTTACAGTATGGTAAAGGATCATCGCACCAATCATGAGACGAGTGATGTACAAGGTGTCATGGACGGTGATTTAGATGGCTTTATCTTTGCTTATTTAAAAACGTTAATTCAATAAATGTTCTCTATATTAAGATACTGACGTGCACAAAACAAGGTGATATTTCCTTTGCGGAAGTGTCCCTTTTTTTCTTTCCTTAAAATAACGATATCTCATACAAAAGTCCTACTGCTGTGATATAATAACGGATGGGATGTTAAGGAGCACGAACATGAAAAAAGAAACCTATGGAATGTTGATAGATGTACTATCAGTAATAGCGGGGAATCTCATTATTGCCCTGGGAGTCAATCTGTTTATTTTGCCATCAGATATATTATCAGGAGGTGTAGCGGGTATCGCCGTAGCCTTACAGCCGGTTTTCCATCTGCCGGCCACCTTAGTAATTAACGGATTAACGATTGGATTGTTTATCGTAGGCGCTATTGTATTAGGTAAACAATTTGCCATGAAGACGATTTTAAGTACTATTGTTTATCCTTTGTTTATTACGGTAACGCATGAACTGTTTGCGGATGTATTTATCACTAATAATGCATTGCTGGCGAGTATTTACGGCGGTGTCTGTATCGGTGTAGGCATTGGTTTAGTCTATCGTGTAGGCGCCAGCACAGGAGGAATGGATATACCGCCGCTGGTAATAAATAAATATACTAATATTCCCTTACCAACCTTGGTAATGTGCATTGATGGTGCTACGGTAGTGTTAGGTGCCAGTACATATGGCATAGAAGCAGCCATGATTGGACTAGTCTCTGTCTGGATTTGTGGACAGATCATTGATAAGGTGATGACCATCGGCAGCCATGAGGCTAAAAACGTCATGATTATTTCGGATAAATATGAAGAGCTGATGCAGGAAATTTATACGAATATCAATCGCGGCACAACAATTTTGCATGCGGAAGGTGGTTATACAAGGAAACAAAAACCGGTGATTATGACAGTCGTTATGAAAAAACAATTTCCTATATTAGATCGTATTATTGCCCATGTAGACCCGGAAGCCTTTGTGATTGTGAATGATGTCAATGAGGTACAAGGAGAAGGTTTTACGTATATGCAAGGTTTATAATTGTAAAAAAAGCAGAGCTGACAGAATTGAAGTGAACCCATAAAGTTAGATCGACAAATTATGAAGTGCATTTCAAATTCGCAGCACTGTTTTATTTTTTAGGTTGCTTTATTAAATTGGCGTTAAGGAAATGTAAGAATTTTACAGCCGGCAAACTTTTGGAAATGACTGCTATTTATGTTATAATGAAACGCGAAGGAGTGATAGAATGATTCTGTTGAAAAATGTCTCAAAATCATACAGAAATGGAGTTCATGCACTCCGTGATATCAACCTGGAAGTAGAAGACGGTGAATTTGTTTACATCATAGGACCAACCGGCTGTGGCAAATCCACACTCATCAAAATATTAGATGGTGAAGAACTGCCGGATGATGGTGAGGTATTTGTCAATGGTATCAATGTCGGTAAACTGCGACATGCGAAAGTACCGCTATATCGTCGCAATATCGGTGTAATATTTCAAGATTTTCGTTTACTCCCAAAGATGACCGTCTTTGAGAACATCGCTTTCGCTTTAGAAGTTCTGGCCATGGAAAAGACGGCAATCCGTCGTCGTGTCCGTGAGGTTTTAGAACTGGTCGATTTGCAAGATAAAGCCAAAGCCTTTCCGGAACAATTATCCGGCGGACAACAACAAAGGGCAACCATCGGCAGAGCCATTGCCAATCATCCTAAGGTACTCATTGCGGATGAGCCAACCGGCAATCTCGATCCGGAGAAATCCATTGAGATCATTCAACTATTGGATAAGATCAATCAGGTAGAAAAGACGACCATCGTCATGGTAACACATGATGAAAAACTGGTAAATGCATATAAAAAACGAACTATAGCCTTAGAAGAAGGATTTATCGTTGCCGATAGAAAGAAAGGCGGATACATACAACATGATTGAGTTTGTGAAATATCTGCCAAAACATGTGCTGAGTGCGCTGAAAGGGTTACAGCGCCATATGGCTATGACGATTTCCAGTGTTTCAGCAGTCAGTGTAACACTGCTTCTGATGGCACTGTTTTTTGTAATTGCGGGCAATGTAGAAAATTTCACGCAACATGTGGAAGGCGATTTAAAGATTCATGTGGCGATTGATTCCATTGCCGATCAAGATGCCATTACGGCTATGAAGAAAGAAATTGCCAAGATGCAAGATGTGGCAGCTGTGCATTTTAGCTCTAAAGAAGAAGAACTGGATGCGCTGATCAAAGAAAGCGGCAGCGTCTTTCAACGGTATAAAGATAAAAATCCTATGCCCAATGTGTTTATTGTCGAGGTAAAAGAAGCATCAAAAATTCCCAGTGTTACCAAAGCCTTAAATGCAATTGATGGTATAGAAAAAGCCGAATATGGAGGAGAAAGCATTCAGCATATGATTGACACCTTCTCTTTTATTCGCAGCAGTGGTTTTATTTTCGTTTTGGCATTATCACTGATTGCCTTATTTCTGATCACCAATACGATCAAAATGACAATTTATACACGGAATACCGAATTATCCATCATGCGTTTTGTGGGCGCAAATAATGCGTATATAAAAACGCCATTTATGATGGAAGGTATGTGCATCGGCATCATAGGCGCAATTCTGCCGATTGTCTTGATGTGGATCGGATATAGCACTTTATATCACATGCTGAATGGGTATTTTTTATCCAGTATGTTTGTGATGCAGCCACTGTATCCCTTCCTGCTACAATTGTCTGCTGTCTTAGTAGGCAGCGGAGCGCTTGTCGGTGTTGCGGGAAGCTTTCTGGCGACAACAAAATATTTGAGGTGGCGAAGATGAAAAAATGGAAACAGATTACACTGGCAGCTTTTTTATGTACCTGGGTAGTGACATCTTCCCAGTCAACATTAGATTTGCGGGCAAATGAATTTGAAGGAAATGAAGATGCCTGGGTCAAACGCTGCAGTGTCGCGCAAAGCAGTTCAGAAATGGCATCAAAATGTGCAAAGTTTAAAACATATTATGCGAAACAAAGCACACAGCTGCAAAATGAAGTCAATAGTCTGAAAAAACAAATCAGCGCATTAGATGACAGTATAGATAAACTGGCAGCAGCGGTAAAAAAACAAGCATCCTTAGTCAAGACGATCGAAAAGAAAATCGCCATGAATGAGGCTAGCATTCGTCTGATAAATTCGGACATTAAAAAACTAAATGAGAAAATCAATGCGTTGCAACGTTCTATTGATGAACGGAACGCTATTATCATCAAGCGGATGCAGGATGAACAAGCAACGATTGGTACGAATATGAGTTTGGAAATTATCATGGGCTCGCAAGATCTTTTAGATATGATTCGCAAGATTGATGGATTGAATCGTATCAATGAACAGGATCAGCGTGAAATTGATAAGATCAAAGAAGAAAAACAGGAACAAAATTTACAAAAAAGTGAAAAAGTTCGCTTAAAAACAGCTTTAGAAGAAACCAAAAGCAATAATGAAAAGGCCAAAAAAGAAGCTGAAGAAGTGCGGAAACAGAAACAAGTGCTGCTTGATAAATTCCGCAAACAGGAAGAGGCACTGGATGAAAAGATGCGTTCAGTAAAGGTTGATATTTCAACAATACAAGAGAATATGATCAATATTACAAATGCTCCAAATGGTTCCTTTAATTTCACGACAAGTGGCAAATTAGCCAAACCGGTCAATGGTTCCATTTCAGCAAATAGTTTCTATTATCCAAACGGCGGTGTGCATTTAGGGTTAGATGTAGCAGTTCCTTTGCGTACGCCTATTTATGCGCCGGCAAATGGAATCATTCTATACGCAAATAATCCGGTTTCAACAAATAGCGGATATATCGGCAATACGACCGGGTATCCAGCCGGCACCGGAAATTCTATTCAGATGCTGACAAGAGTTGATGGAACGACCTATGCGTTATCGTTCTTCCATATGGCACAGGAGAACTTCAGTGTCCGCGCCGGACAGAAGGTAAGTAAGGGACAATTATTAGGTTTAAGCGGAAATACCGGTAATACAACTGGTCCGCATTGCCATTTAGAAGTCATCAATCTCGGTAATATGGGAATAGATACTGCCATCAGCCGTTTTCAGTCAACCGCGGATTTTGCCTGGGGCAATGGCTGGGGATCAGCCGGTTTGGCAAATGTGTGTAGCGTAAAAGGCCCACCATGTCGTGAGCATCCGGAAGATGTATATGGCTATCGATAAGAACGATCCAAAAGACAGGAGTGAAACGTATGATACGATTAGAAAATGTTTCAAAGGAATATAAAAACGGAGTTCATGCTCTGCGTGATATCAATCTGACCATCGAGGACGGCGAATTCGTTTATATCATTGGTCCTACCGGCAGTGGGAAATCTACGTTAATCAAACTGCTGGATGGCGAAGAAATACCAAATTCCGGCACGGTTATGGTAGAAAACATTAATGTCGGAAAATTAAAACACTCTAAAGTACCTGTGTATCGCAGAAATATCGGTGTTGTCTTTCAGGATTTTCGACTTTTGCCACGCATGACGATCTTTGAAAATATCGCTTTTGCATTGGAAGTTATCGGAATGAAAAAAGTAGATATTCGACGCCGTGTGCGGGAAGTGCTAGAACTGGTTTCCTTACAGGATAAAGCCAAAGCCTTCCCAGATGAATTAAGCGGCGGACAGCAGCAGCGAGCAACTATCGGTCGAGCTATTGCCAATCATCCGAAAGTGCTGATTGCGGATGAACCTACGGGAAACTTGGATCCGCAAATGTCGGCGGAAATTATGGATCTGTTGGAAAAAATCAATGAAGTAGAACATGCGACCATTGTCATGGTCACGCATGACTCTACCATTGTCGATCGTTTCAAAAAACGCACCATCTGTCTGGAAGAAGGCTACGTGATAGCCGATATCATGAAGGGGGGCTACTTGAAACATGAGTAATTTCTTTCGTTTCTTGCCCAAGCATATAAAAACGGCCTTTATAAGTATCTTTCGCCATTTGGCCATGTCTTTATCTGCCATCAGCGCTGTTACGGTAACTTTATTACTGTTTAGTACCTTTTTGATGATTGCAGGTAATATTTCATTATTCACAAAAAATATTGAAGATGATCTGCGCATTCATGTTGTGTTGCAACCTGATGTGGTGAAACAGGCGGATATTGATAATGTACAAAAAGACATTGAAGGCATACAAGGTGTAAAAAAAGTGACCTTTTCTGATGCCGATCATGAATTGGAACTTATGATCAAGGAGCATGGAGAAGATTTTAAAATGTATCGGGGAAAAGAGAATCCCTTAAGTAATGCTTTCTTTGTTTCGGTGAAGGATGCCGATACCATTGCGGCTATCAGTAAGCAGATAGAACAATTGGATCATGTAAAACAGACGATGTATGGTGGAACCAGTGTACCAAAGATGGTGTCCATGGTTGACTCCATCCGTTTTGGCGGATTGATCTTTGTCATCTTGTTGACTCTTTTGGCACTTTTCCTGATCAGTAATTCGATTAAAATGACTATATATGCCCGCAATGCTGAAATTGCCATCATGCGAAATGTCGGTGCCACCAATTGGTACATCAAAGTTCCGTTCATGTTGGAAGGTATTCTAATTGGCTTATTGGGAGCCATCTTACCATGCATCTTTACATATTTTGGTTATCCTTATGTATATGAAATGCTGGGCGGCCAAATCGTCACAAGCTTATTTGGTTTACAACCGATATATCCATTCACCTTACAAATCTGTGCCGCTTTATTAGGCTTTGGTATGTTGGTAGGTTTGATAGGCAGTTTCTTATCAACGACGAAATATCTGCATTGGAAACGTTAAGCAAAAAAATAGTATGAGTATGATAAAATGATTCATCTTATAAGGTGAAGCCGGACATCATGCTCTTTTCTTTATGCACCTTACGATTTTTAGATGTTCATGAAAGGGAATTGTGAGAATGTCAAGA
Organism: Longicatena caecimuris; assembly: GCF_018406465.1. GTDB lineage: Bacteria > Bacillota_I > Bacilli_A > Erysipelotrichales > Erysipelotrichaceae > Longicatena > Longicatena caecimuris. The sequence continues at coordinate 2,876,702 of NZ_AP024510.1, read as the reverse complement.
GTCTGTTATAATCAACATAGAACAATGAAGAGGAGAGATCAGATGTATGGATAGAAAAAAAGTGATGAAAATAGCTGTCATAGGAGTGCTATTGTTGAGTTTCTGCTTTCTGATAACTGCCCCTATTCATGCCGATGTAGGAAATTCCTTCAGTGGCGGCGGTGGCGGACACAGCTCAGGAGGAGGTGGGGGATACTCCCATTCTTACGGCGGTTCCGGTGGATTAAGTGGTATTTTCTTTCTATCAAGTTCACCGATAGGAATTGTCGTGCTGGTCTTATTGGTTTTATATGCCGTATATAATATGCGAAAAGGAAAGGGAACAGCCAATACGTATACTTATGCCAATCCCGGCATTAAATCTAATGAAGGTATCTTTGAAGAGGAAATTATTGCCCGTATCCAGGAAGAAGATCCTGCATTCTCAGCCGAAAACTTTCGTAATTATGCAAGTGAAGTGTGGTTGACCTTGCAAGAGGCATGGGAAGCCAAAGATTGGCATAAGGTACGCCCATTTGAAAGTAATACTTTGTTCAATGTTCATAATCGCCAATTACAGGAATATATAGACCATCATAAAACCAATTACATGAATATGCAGAATGTCAGAGGCATTACGATTGCCAGCTATAGCAGTGATGAGGAACATGAAATCATCCATGTGAAGTTAGATGCCAGCCTGCTTGATTATGTTGTCGATGATGACAGTGGCAAAGTGTTAGAAGGAAGTAAAACAGATTATGTATATCGTTCTTATAATCTTGAATTTATTCGTAAGAAAGGGATAAAAACAAAAGAACAGGAAGGTACAGCCGTTACCAATTGCCCGAATTGTGGAGCACCTACTACGGTGACCAGCAGCGGACAATGTGAATATTGTAAATCCATCATTACCAATGGTGACTTTGGTTGGGTATTAAACCGTTACAGTCCATGGTAAGCATACTTAGACATATCCAATATATGAGGAGGAGGTAAGCATATGGGATTAATTAAAGCAGCTATCAGCAGTGCGAAAACAACATTAGCCGATCAATGGCTGGAGTATTTCTATTGTGATTCATTAAGCGATGATGTGTTGGTTAAAAAAGCCAGTAAACGTGTCGATGCCGGAAGTAACACGAAAGGCAGTCCGGATGTCATCACCAATGGCAGCGGTATTGCGGTTAATGAAGGACAGGCAATGTTGATTGTGGAAGACGGTAAGGTCGTTGATTTTACTGTAGAACCCGGTCGTTTTATCTGGGATTCTTCCAGTGAGCCAAGTTTGTTTGATAACGGCTGGCAGGGATTAAAGGATTCCTTTAAAACGTTTGGGAAACGATTTACAATGGGTGGTACTGCCGGTAAAGATCAACGTGTTTATTTCATCAATTTAAAGGAAATCTTTGATAATAAATTTGGCAGTGCGACACCGATGGCATATAACGATCCAACATATCGTGCGATTTATATTCGTTATTTTGGCTCTTATACGTTCAAGATCAAAGACCCTATCGTTTTCTATACCAACATCAGTGGAAATATTCGTGATGTTTATACAAAAGCTGATTTGATGGAACAATGCGATGCAGAATTCGTGAATGCATTGGATGAAGCTTTGGCAAAATGTAGTGATGAAGGATTCCAATTTAATGATCTGCCAAAACGGCAGCGTGAAATTGCGAAGTTCATGAATGACACCCTCGATGAAGAATGGCGTGAACGTCGGGGAATGGAAATTGAAGCTGTCGCAATCTCTAAGGTTACACCGGATGATGAATCCAGAAAACGTATCGAAACCATCGATGATGCCATCATGTTATCTGATTCTCGCGTAGCAGCCGGAAGACTTGCTGGCGCACAGGCCAATGCTATGGAGAATGCAGCCAGTAATGAAGCCGGAGCTTTTACCGGATTCTTAGGTATGGGAATGGCCAATGCAGCAGGTGGACAAGGTGCTAATATGTATAGCGGCATGCAGCAACAAGAAGATAATCCTTTCTTTATGAAGAAGGAACCAGCCTCATCTAAGCCAACATGGACGTGTGCTTGCGGCGCTGTCAACAGTGGTAACTTCTGCAGTGAATGTGGAAAACCGAAACCGCAAGAAGAAGGATGGACATGTGCTTGTGGAGCAGTCAATTCCGGCAACTTCTGTAGTGAATGTGGAAAACCAAAACCAACAAAAGGTTTTGTTTGCAGTAATGAAGCATGTGGCTATACCAGTGATGAGAATATGAAATTCTGTCCAGAATGTGGCAGCCCGAATAAAAACAAATAAACACGAAAAGAAGTGTGAACAGCACTTCTTTTTCATACAAAAAACGATGTAGCTGTGAATAAAAAAGTGCTATACTATACATAAAGCATACATAGGGGAGTGTTGTTATGGAGTAAGAAACCGGTTATTTAATTATGGCAAGAAAGATGGCATATTGTTATCTTTTTCTGTTCAACAGTTTATTTCTATACTGGTTTATCGACTATTTTTATAATCTGAATGCTTCTAAATACTATTTTTATATCACAATTACCGCAATCACGTTACTGATTAGCAACGTGCTGCATGCTCTTCATAAGCTACAGCTAAAAAAAGATAATCAAACAACAACATGGAATTTTTCCATCTCGGATAAATTGCTTTTTCTTTGTATTAGAAGCTATCCGATAACAACCATGATAAGCGTTTACCAATCATCTTCTCATTGGTTAAACGCTTTTCCTATATAGTGTAGCAATTGTAAGGATATATTGTAAAAATATCGCGATTCATGTAATTTTTGACATAATTAAAAAGAGATATATGAGATAATATATATACGTGAAGTCGGGGTAGGTGAGTAAGAAATGAATGTTGCTGTTTATAATTTTTTATATGCACTCGCCGTCACCTATTATCTGGATACTCTTTTAACAAGAGCATATGGAAAAACTTCCCTGTACATCCATCTTATCTGTAATTTGTTCAGTTCCATTGTTATCATGAATATTTTTTATGAAGAACTATTGATGCGCGAATTCTTATATTTTAGCAGTTTGCTTTTTATTATCTGCTTCTTGTATAAAGACCGTTTATTATGGAGAATGGTCGTTCTTGTGATCCTTATGCTGATGGTTCCTATCTTGGAAATCCCTTTGGATCTTTATGTAATAAATTGTACCACGTATTCACCTGAAGTATTTTTACAACAGTATCCGCTAACCATGCCATTATTAGGGCTTTGGAATTTTATTGGTTTATGGCTAGTATCATATTTTTTAAGAAAAAGACGGCACGCGGTTTTACACATAAATGTTTATTTGACAGTGTTGCTTTTATCATATTTCTTATTAATATTTTTTATACCGTTGTTAATTTACTTACAAGATTTTTTAAAAGCACAATCACCAATTTTATTGATGATGGAAATCTTGCTGCTATGGTTAAATCATTATGTATTGAAAAAATACTATGACAGCACGCTGCAAATCAAGCGAATGCAAAGTAATACCCAGGTGATGTTAGAAGAAGTTGAACAGATGAAGGAGTATAAAATGGAATATAATCAGATCTTACGTCATGACTTAAAAAATCAACTAGCGGCATTAGAACTCATGTGTAGAAAAGATAATACTACCAAAAGAAGGGAAGATGAATAGGAATGCAAACAGCGGATACATCTTTTAATTTTTTAATTTATAATGTACTCTTATCGATTGGCATTGCTTGTTTTTTTGATTCTTTACTAGAACGAAACTATAAGATACTGTCTTTGCCTGCATGTATCATGATTTGCTCTGTGGCAGCTCTGATTACCGAAACCATACTTATTCATCAAGTCGTTATGCGTAATATTTTTACATATGCTTGTTGGTATTTCGCTCAACATATCTTTTATAAAGGATCAGCAAAACAAAATGTTTTCCACATTCTGGCAATCAGCTGTCTGTTGATCTTGTCAGAATTGCCATTTGACTTTGTATTATTACTACTAAAAGGGGATATCGCTTCTTTTTATGCAGAGCATACGGATGTTATCTTTCTATCACTTCTTTTGATATACCCATGCATGGCCTTATGTTCACGCAGTATACGAAAAAAAGACCATCTTTCCATATCAATCGACCTGTACCTATGGATAATCTTTCTATTAGCCTTCTTTATGATCGTATTGTTCCCGTTATTTGTTATTATCGGCGGTTATTATAAATATGATATGAGAATATGTTTTGTATTGGCAATGGCCTGCTTTATCGGAAGTGTGATTACCCTATGGGGGTATGTGCGAAAGAAAAGGAGTGAATTAGCATTACATAACCATCAAGTATTTTATACAGAAGTGAATGAATATTATTTAAACGATGTAAAGAAAAGAGATGAATATGTACGACTTTTTCGCCATGATTTGCAAAATCAATTAGAAACAGTCAAAACATTACAGAGGAGGAAGAAAGATGATGCAACTCGTATTAGTAGAAGATGAATATATCCAATTGGAAGAATATCGAACATTATGCGAACAATATTTGCAAGGGGAACAATATAAAATTACTTGTTATGTGAATGCTGAAGGTTTGCAAGAACATATGAAATTAGGGAAGCCGATAGACATACTTATTATGGATATTCGCCTGTCAAATGCCAATGGTATTGAACTAGCAAAACAAGTTAAGCGGGTATACCCACATACGGCAGTTATATTTATAAGCGCTTATTTAGAATACGCTCCTTTTGTGTATGAAGTTGACCATGTCTATTTCATTTATAAAAAAAACACCTTACATCGCTTTCCTAAAGCGCTGGCAAAAGCCATTAAGCATTATCACAATAAAGAGCGCAACATATTGCCGATCCATTGGAAAAAAGAAGTTATCTTATTAAGCATTTCCGATATTATTTATATCGAACGGGAAGGACGTAAAACAAATATCATTATGTGTGATGAAGAACAAGCCGTTTATCAGAAGATCGATGATATCATGAAACAATTACCTGAGGATTTATTTATTCGTATTCATCACAGTTTTATTATCAATTTTGATTACATCCGCTCTTTTTCAAGAGATAAAATCATTATGAAAAACGGAAAAGAATTGCCTGTTAGTCGAAGCTATGAAAAAACCGCAAAAGAAAAAATTTATCATCTAATGGATGAAAGCATGGTGTAGTTATGAATATATTATCAGTTACATCTTTTCAGCTCTTTTACCAGACAATGTTAAACATCGTATTCGTATGGTTTTGCTATCGCTGTCTTACATTCAAAGGGAAACCATGGCAATATGGTGTTTTCGCACTCTTCTTTATGATTTGTAATATGTTACCATTTTTATCAAGTGACAGAGTTGTGCGATCACTGATTGCATATGCGGTAATGTTAGGTTTTGTTATTTTCTTATTTGAAGACCAAATCAAATATCGCATATTTGTGGCGATTTCATATCTTATGATTTTATTCGTACCGGAATTTTTGTTCGATTTTATTGTTATGTATATTTTGCATATTGATATAATGACTATCTTATTAAAACAGCCATGGGTATATGGCATATGCTTTCTGATTACATGGGGTTTTGCTTATCTTGTACAAAAAATCCTACGTTCATATTTTCAAACATCACCTTCCAGAAATCCGGAATATTTGTTATTATTGTGTGCCAGTGGAATGATTACTATTTTTTTGGCACCGGTATTTTATTTACTGTGCTGTCCGAAAAACGAAATCAACTACTTTATAACAGGAATTGTCCAAAGTGGCTTTTTTATCATCTTTTGTTATGAAGCACGTCATGTCAGTCTTATGTATCAAAGACAAGAAAAGGTGAAAGCATCTTATGCATCTTATGAACTGTTATTAAGAAATTGTGAAGATAATCGAATGTACCAGCATGTATTACATCATGATTTACAAAACTATATGGAAACAGCACATATGCTGTTACATCAGGAGGAACAACATGGTTCAATTTTTAATGAAGAATAAAGAAATCGGTTTATTAGGTATCATGCAAGTGCTGATCTTCATTGTTTTAGCATTTGGACAATGGCATAAAACAAGTGATATGTATGTATATGCAGGAGTATTCTTATTACAGGTTATTTCCTGCGTCGTGTTATATTGTTTGTTTCGTAAAATACTTCGCAACATTGAAGAAGAGAAAAAACAAAGTATGTTGAAGAAGCAACAAAAGTATGCCGAAGAACACAAAAAGGTGAAAGCACAATTGGATAATCAGTTAGAGGACATTGAAGAGCAAGTTTCGCTTATGTTAAAAAATCTACAGATGAATGCGGAAAAGATGAGTGAAAAAGCATTCCATGAAGCGGTAAATGAGATTATTGCCAACAGTGAACAGCTTTATCAAGTGGATTTTTGTGATAATAAAACGATTGATGCTATCCTGTATAATAAATCACTGTTAGCAAAAAGCCTACATATTCCCTTTGATATCCAAGTGCAAATACCGCAACAGCTCAATATTGCATATGTCGACCTAATATGTGTCTATGCCAACTTATTAGATAATGCAATTGAGGCAAATTGCCAAGTTGATGAAAAACAGCGCATGTTAAAAATAACTTCGGCATTAAAAATGAATCAGCTGATCGTTAAGGTAGAAAACGCAAAACCTGCCAATCTACACATTGATAAAAGCAGCGGGAAAACGACAAAAACAGATACGAGTGAACCGCATGGACTAGGATTAAAAATTTTGCAGCGGACAGCTGAAAAGTATCATGGTGATATGTTTATTCAGGATAAGGGACATGAGGTAAGCATCACCGTGTTTATGGAAAATGTTAATATTGGTTCCATATCGTAAAAATATCAAGCACCATGTCATTTTTCGTAAGGTATCTACTCTTTATTCGACTATAATAAAAATGATTGATTAATAAAGAAAGGTGGATCAGCAGAGATGAAAAAGATTATGATGAGTATTTTTGCAGGTATATTGTCGATATCTTGTATGACGTTGCCGATAGAGGGGAAAACACGTTGTTCTTCAGAGGTAAGCAGAGCGGCAGATGATTTTTATGATGGTTATCAATATGATGAAACAACAGGCTGTTATTATGAGCTTTTACCTTATGAAGATGCATATGTAAAAGTTTTCTTACCTAAAAATACAGAAGCATTTATGATACCTGCAAAAATTGCCGGCTATCCTGTAAAAGAGGTGGCGATAAAAAGTTATGCCTATGGTCTCACTGATAAATATGCAGAAGCATATAATAAGTTAAAACAAATCAATGTAGCGAAAGATAACGCTTATTTTTCTAGTCAGAATGGGGTACTTTATGATAAAGAAGGAACGACCTTACGATACTATCCGGCAGGAAAACCGGAAACTAGCTTTATAGTACCAGCAAAAGTAAAAGATATAGCGAATTTTGCTTTTATTTCTAATCGTTATTTACAGACGTTGGATACCAATGGTTTGACTTCTATTGGTTTTGGAGCCTTTTATGATTCTAATATTCAAAAATTAAAAATCAATAAGACATTAAAAGATATTGCTTTTGGCGTAGCAATTGCTAATATGCCACCTACATTTGGCAAATGTAAACAGCTAAAAGCGTTTGAAGTTGATGCGGGAAATCAAAACTTTTCAACAATAGATGGCGTGCTTTTCAATAAAGACTGTTCAAAACTCATATATTATCCGAATGCGAAAGGACAATTTTATACTGTTCCTAATAATACGAAAACAATTTCTCAATATGCATTTTGGCTAAGCGGATATGATAGTGGTGAGATGAAACAACTTACTATCGGGAAACATGTGACAAATTTCGTTGATGATGTCAGATCAACAACTTTTAATGGATGTGGGAAAGCGTCTATAAGGTGCTATAAAGATTCTTATGCATATACTATATGTCTACAAAAAGGAATGAATGTTATAACGATACCAGAAAAGATAGCACTGAATTGTGTTTCAAAAACATTAGAGAAAAACGCAACCTATAGTTTCAAACTGACGACTTTCCCTAGCGATGCATCTAGATCTGTTACGTGGAGAACAGGTAACAGTAAAGTAGCTAACATTGATAAGAATGGTAAAGTAACTGCTGTAAATGCAGGGAATACTTATATATATGCAAAAACACCGGAAGGGTTGGAAGCAAAGGCAAAGGTTACGGTTATTCTTCCATCCATAACAAAAACAAACATTACAGTAAGCAATAGTGCCTATACGGGGTCACAAATCAAACCATCCATCACTATAAAAGATGGCACAAAAACTTTAAAAAATGGAACAGATTATACAGTATCTTATGGAAAGAATACCGCATTAGGTAAAGGAACGGTAAAGATCAGTGGTAAAGGAAATTATACCGGTTCGATTACGAAGACATTTACAATTAGTAAACGAAGTGTCACTACATTAAGCTATGGTGGTCTTTCCGCAAGAACCTATACGGGAAAGGCTATCAAACCATCCATTAGCGTGAAGTATGGAAAAACGACCTTAAAGAATGGACGCGATTATACAGTTTCTTATGGAAAGAATATTTCTCCCGGCAAAGGAACGGTAAAGATCAGTGGAAAAGGGAATTATACCGGTTCGATTACGAAGACATTTACAATTAGTAAACGAAGTGTTACCACATTAAGCTATAGCAGTCTATCTACAAGAACCTATACAGGAAAGGCTATCAAACCATCCATAACGGTGAAATATGGAAAAACAACTTTAAAAAACGGACGTGATTACACACTGTCTTATGGAAAAAATGTAGCAACCGGAAAAGGCACAGTAAAAATCACCGGAAAAGGCAACTATAGTGGAACAATCACTAAGAGCTTTAAGATCGTACCTAAAAAACCAAGTGTGAGTATCAAGGCAGGGAAAGGAAGCTTAAAGGTAACAGCCAAAGCCACAGGAGCAAGCGGGTATCAAATAGCCTATGCCACAAGTGCTAAAGGAAAATTGAAGTATGTGACAAGTGGTACGAGTAAAACCTTAAAACTATCAAGAAATAAGACGTATTATGTAAAAGTAAGAGCTTATAAAACAATGGATGGTAAAAAGTATTATGGCTCTTACAGTACGATGAAACCTTGCAAGACTAAGTAAATATAAGAAAACACTGAATTTACATTTAGCATAAGTAGATACAGTGTTTTTTTAATTAATTATTAAATTAATATGGTTTTTCAAGTGCTAATTTTTATGGAAAATATGAAGGATATTCTATACGGTAAAAATATCAAGCACCATGTCATTTTTCGTAAGGTATCTACTCTTTATTCGACTATAATAAAAATGATTGATTAATAAAGAAAGGTGGATCAGCAGAGATGAAAAAGATTATGATGAGTATTTTTGCAGGTATATTGTCGATATCTTGTATGACGTTGCCATTGGATGTGGAAAATACAACATTAGGGCTGTTAAAAGTAAGTGCGGCAGAAGATGATGGATATCAAGTTGTTGACTTTGATGCTTCAGATAGTATGGAAGGTGCAGTTGTTACGAAAAATGGTAGCCTTTATATGTGGGGACGTAATACGGATGGCGAAGTAGGGGACAATACGACGACTGCCAAACATGTGCCAACGCGCATTATGGGAGATGTCAAGGCGGTTGAAAAAAAAGAAAGGTCAACCGTTATTTTAAAAACAGATGGAAGTATATATACTAATGGATCAAATCGATATGGAGATTTGGGTATTTCAGCATCTTGGGATACTAAGAAACTTACACCAACTAAAATTATGAGTGATGTAAAAACCTATATACCGGGATCGGATTGTGCTGCTATAAAGAAAAATGGCGATCTGTATACATGGGGCGGTGATTCTTTATCTGCGATGACGGGCCAAGGAAGTAAAACGAGCACACCACCTAAAAAATTAATAAGTAATGCTGTGAAGTATAAAAGTTATAAATATTATACCGGTGCTTTATCTGCAACGAGCAATTTATACCTATGGGGAACTGGTGAAAATGGTCAGATGAAATTAGATAATGTGGCAGACTTTGACATAAAAGATCATTTCTGGGGTGTTTTAAAAAATAATGGTGATTTATTCTTATGGGGAGATAATTCTAATGGGCAAATCAGTAATGGAACGAATACGAAACAAGCCACACCAGTAAAAGTCATGAGTGATGTAGAGTCTTTTTGCATAAACGACAATCGTTCTGCCGCTATTAAAAAAGATGGATCTCTTTATATGTGGGGTGAAAACTTTTATGGTGAAATTGGTAATGGAAATGATATGGAATATGAAGTAACGAAGCCAGTAAAGATCATGGATAATGTAAAATCGGTTTCTTTATTTCAAAATATTACGGCAGTGATTACAAAAGATGATGACTTATATATGTTTGGTAATAATAATGACAGCTTAATAGGGAATGGGCAAACAATGGGAAATCAAAAAAAGCCGGTTAAAATATTATCAAACATTGCATCTATTGAGTTATCGATTAATAACGGTCTTGCTTTATTGAAAAACGGAGAAGTTTACACATGGGGATTTAATTATTTTGGACAATTAGGAAATGGAACCAAGACGGATTCTACTAAGCCAATAAAAGTTTTAACAAATGTCAAAAAAGCTAAATTAGTAGACAACTCTGTTTTAGCGTTGATGTATACAGGTGAGCTTTATGCGTGGGGTGAAAATGTAGGATATTTATTGGGGAATACAGGCTCTGTATCTACACCAAGTAAAATCGTACTGCCGAAAGTCAAAAGTCTTTCACAAGCAACAATGAGTAGTATCAATTCTGTGACCTATACAGGGAAAGAAATAAAACCTTCTGTCACTGTAAAATACGGTGACAAGGTCTTGCTGAATAATACGGATTATACAATCGCATATAAGAATAATACAAATGCCGGTAACGCATCGGTTATCATAACAGGAAAAGGAAACTTTACAGGCAGCATATCAAAAAGTTTTGTGATAAAGAAACGAAGCATTGAAAAGTTTTCATGTTCTATGGGAAGTAAATATTCCTATTCAGGTGGACAAATCAAACCATCCATCACCATAAAAGATGGCACAAAAACTTTAAAAAATGGAACAGATTATACAGTATCTTATGGAAAGAATACCGCTTTAGGTAAAGGAACGGTAAAAATCAGTGGAAAAGGGAATTATATCGGTTCGATTACGAAGACATTTACAATTAGTAAACGAAGTGTCACTACATTAAGCTATGGCGGTCTTTCCGCAAGAACCTATACGGGAAAGGCTATCAAACCATCCATTAGCGTGAAGTATGGAAAAACGACCTTAAAGAATGGACGCGATTATACAGTTTCTTATGGAAAGAATATTTTTCCCGGCAAAGGAACGGTAAAGATCAGTGGAAAAGGGAATTATACCGGTTCGATTACGAAGACATTTACAATTAGTAAACAAAGTGTTACCACATTAAGCTATAGCAGTCTATCTACAAGAACCTATACAGGAAAGGCTATCAAACCATCCATAACGGTGAAATATGGAAAAACAACTTTAAAAAACGGACGTGATTACACACTGTCTTATGGAAAAAATGTAGCAACCGGAAAAGGCACAGTAAAAATCACCGGAAAAGGCAACTATAGTGGAACAATCACTAAGAGCTTTAAGATCGTACCTAAAAAACCAAGTGTGAGTATCAAGGCAGGGAAAGGAAGCTTAAAGGTAACAGCCAAAGCCACAGGAGCAAGCGGGTATCAAATAGCCTATGCCACAAGTGCTAAAGGAAAATTGAAGTATGTGACAAGTGGTACGAGTAAAACCTTAAAACTATCAAGAAATAAGACGTATTATGTAAAAGTAAGAGCTTATAAGACAATGGATGGTAAAAAGTATTATGGCTCTTACAGTACGATGAAACCTTGCAAGACTAAGTAAGCTTAAAAACCATCTTATGGAAAGAAAAAGAAGTGTTTCTATCGCGAATATTGTGCGTAAGAAACACTTTTCTTTACCTGTACCACCTTCCTCCAACCATATGCTTTTTCCTCTGTAATCATCAGGTATCCATGAAATATTACCTCTTTGATACGATGGTAAGAAATGTATATTCCCCTTAGAAATGGTAAAAAAACTCTAGTTTCTACTTGCTATATGTTGTATAATGTGGTAGATTGTGCAAATAGTGCTTATAGGAAGCAATGAAAAAAGGAGTATTGTATATGTTTAAAAGCGTACAGTATGTAGTAAAAGAAAACTTCTCTAACTTATATCGTATATTCTGCATCGCAAAGTATGAATTACTTGCGGATATGCGTGACTCTAAGTTTGGATTATTTTGGAATTTTGCATCACCGGCAATTCAGGTGCTTACATATTTCCTGATTTTTGGTTTGGCATGGTCAAGAAAACCTATCAAACATGATGGTATTGAAATTAATTATCTGCCTTGGTTGGTCGTTGGGTATGCGGCATGGTGGTTTATTCAGCCATGTATTCAGAATGGTTGTAATGCCATTTTCTCCAAAACCAGCGTTATCACCAAAATGAAATTCCCTGTCAGTGTCTTACCGGCAACGATTTGTGCGAAGGAATTCTTTAATCACCTTTGTATGATGCTGATTGCGATCGTGATGTTATTTATGTGCGGATTCTTCCCGAATGTATATTGGTTAGGATTGATTTATTTCACGATCTGTTCCTTTATATTCGTTGAATCTGTCACCTTGATCTTATCCGTCTTAACGATGTTGTGGAGAGATGTCAGAAAACTGGTAACTTCGCTAATGCGAATGCTGATGTATTTTTCACCCGTTATTTGGGAATGTCATTTTGCGGCAAGTGTTCCATTTCATAATATCCTAAACATTATTATGAAATTAAATCCGGTGTATTATATCGTAAATGGCTACCGTGATTGTATTTTCTATAATAGATGGATATTTGCTCACCCGGCACAGACGATTTATTTCTGGGGAGTAACGATTGTCTTATTTGTAATTGGCTGTATGCTGATGTATAAGTTTAAACGTAAGTTCATTGACTTAATTTAGGCAGGTGATAAGAATGGCAAAAAATACATATGAAACAAACCCTTATGCGGTTGAATTACATCATATTTCTAAAATTTATAAATTAAAGAAAAAAGACGGACAAAAGTCAAATGATAATGAAAGCTTTTATGCGTTAAGAGATATTAGTATCAAAGTTGAAAAAGGCGATGTTGTTGGCGTGTTAGGAACCAATGGTTCCGGTAAATCAACGTTATCCGTTATTTTAGCCGGTATATCCGATATTGATGGCGGGGAAATGAATGTTAGCGGAGAACAAGCCTTAATTTCCATCAATACTGGGCTGAATCAACAATTGACCGGCTTAGAAAATATCAACGTTAAGGGTGCTTTGATGGGCCTTTCTAAAAAACGTATTCAGGAAATTACAGAGGACGTTATTGAATTCGCAGAATTAGGCGATTTCTTATATCAGCCGGTAAAAAAATATTCCAGTGGTATGAAATCAAGACTTGGTTTTTCAATATCTCTGGCATTGGATCCGGATATCTTTATTGTCGATGAAGCCTTATCCGTAGGAGATAAAGGATTCGCCCAGAAATGTATGAATCGTATGAAAAAACTGCGTGATGAACAAGGAAAGACAATTTTCTTTATCTCACATGCATTGCCACAGGTACGAGAATTCTGTAAGACGGGCATGTGGATTGAAGGTGGAAAACTTATTGAATTTGGTGAAATTAATGAAGTATGTGACCACTATTCAGAGTATGTAGATAAATTGAATGCAATGAGTGATAAAGAAAAGAAGAAAATGTTAAATGAAAAATTTGAACAGCGAATCATTCATAACTATAAAGAGGGATTCTTATCTAAATTATTCACGAAAAAATAAAGCAACAACATCGTTGTTGCTTTTGCTCTATAGTTGAAAGGGTTAGAACATGCGATGAAAGGAGTTTTTTATGGATAAAGCAGTTGAAAATACAACGACGAGATTAGTGTGGCTAGACCAATTAAAAGCTATTTCCATGTATTTCGTCGTTTTAGGTCATTCACTGTTAAAGTTTAAAGAAGGAAAAGTATTTCGTTTTATTTATTCCTTCCATATGCCATTATTTTTCATGATATCCGGCTTAACATTTCGTCCTGATAAATATACGACTATCATGGATTGTGTGAAAGATAAAATCATAAAACTAGCTCATCCCTACATCATGTTAAATATATTATCCTTGCCTTTTTGGTACATCAACATGAAAACCCATATGATCCAACCGGATTCTTTGATAGAAGTTTTATTCGGTGTCTTTTATTCCAATAGCGCCGTTGTCAGAGCTCCATCCAATGCGACATGGTTTTTAATGACCTTATTATTTGCTGAGGTTATTTATTATATGATACATTATTATTTAAAAGATGATAAATCGGTCTTCTTAATGTCGTGTATCTTGGGTGTCATCGGTGTTATGGCACCGTTGGGAAAAGAGTTTTTGGATGCTCCATTCCATTTTGATGTATCTTTAGTTGCGCAATTTTATTATGGTTGTGGCTATCTGATAAGAAAGTATTTTACGAATTTCATGAATGCCTTTAAGGAGCATTATCGCTTTAAAATCTTTCTGTTGTTCTGTGTGGGAACCTTTTCGGCATTTATCAATAAGCAAGTAGATATGAGCAATGAGCTGTATCGCAATATCACCTATATGTTGATTAGTTCTTTCTCATTATCCTTCATTCTCATCTTTCTTGCGAAAAAGTTTAATTTCCACTCGAAGCTATTATCCTATATCGGACAGAATACCATTATCATATTAGCTTTGCACATCCCTATGTTACGTATTCTCCAAGCGGCTTTCCCGATTTTTTTAACAAGTCAGTTTTATGCCGTGTTAGCATCCATCATCATATACTTCATCATGGTGATATTTATATGGTTTATTAATCGTTATTTATATTTTATAGTAAAAATGCCCAAAAGGTTCCAAAACATAATTCATCGATTTTAAGAACGGAGTGAAAAGATGCAGGCAATTATTAAGCTAGGTACCGCAGCCTTAAATGTTTTATATTTTTTCATAAAACTTTTACCGGTAAAAAATAAAGTTGTCATGATATCCCGACAATCAAATACACCATCCATAGATTTCATCTTGTTGAAAAAAGCTCTTCAACAACAAGATGCATCCGTCGATGTCGTGTTTTTATGTCACACCTTGGATGGCGGATTAAAATCATCGTATAAAGATAAAATCAAATATGCCTTTCATATGTTGAAGCAGATGAAAGAGATTGCCAGCAGTAAAGTGATCGTCTTAGATACCTATTGTATCGTCATCTCTCTTTTAAAACATAGACGTTCTTTAAAAATCATTCAGATGTGGCATTCGATAGGAACGATGAAAAAATTTGGTTATACCGCATTGGATACGGCAGAAGGAACAAGTACGAAGATTGCGACGGCCATGCGCATGCATGAACAGTATTCCTATGTATTCGCCAGTTCCCCTGCTTATCAAGCCGATTTAGCAAAGGGATTTCATTGCCCTGAAGACATTGTACGCATTTATCCTTTGCCAAGAGTGGATATCTTAACCGATGCTTCTTATAAACAAGAAATGCGTAAAAAGCTATATCAAAGATATCCAATCTTGAAAGAAAAGCAAGTTATTTTATATGTTCCAACATTTAGAAAAAAGGAAACGATGATGCAGACATATGTTGATAAACTGTGTGATGCCTTATATGATGATCAGATCTTAGTGGTAAAACGGCATCCATTATCAAAGCTGACGATTCACAATCCTCATGTATTGGTTGATACTTCCTTTACCTCCTTTGATATGTTGTTTGTTGCCGATGCTGTTATCAGTGATTATTCTTGTATTATTTATGAAGCGGCTTTATTAAATATCCCTCTGTATTTTTATAATTTTGATATGCAAAATTACACCGGTAAACGAGGTCTTGCGATAGACTATGAAAACGAGCTTCCCGGAGTCATCAGTAAAGATCCTAAAGTCATTATTGATTCTATTGAAAAAGAGCCGTATGATATGGATGAATTACAACGCTTCTGCAAAAAATATGTGGTATATGATGGGAACACCAGTCTTCATATTGCCGATTTTATATTGAATTTGATGAAAGAAGGAAACGATGCACATGAATAAAGTTATCATAACCGATATGTATTGGCATAATATTTATCTGACATTATCTTTACAAGGGGATGCCATCAAGGACTGCCATTTTTATGTGACGGATTTAAAAAAAGTATATCCTTTGGAACAACCTGTAGACAATAAGCTGACGATAAATATGGTAAATATTAATGAAACCAAACTTTTAGATAATGGGAAATGGTATTTTTATTATGAAAAAGATCATGAAAAATATTATCTCAGTATCACAGCGGCATGTGGATATAAATTGGAACAATTGGATAAGCTGTATCGTTATGGCCAAGAATGCTATGCCTATGCCATTAATTTTCAGATTAGCGATATGGCGGTTTTACAGAAAAAAGCGACGCAGACTCCTTTGGTCATCCATGGGGATGAAGAAGATTTGATTTTATGTGCCTTTACCACTTATATGAAAAGAAATGATCATCCCAATCGAAAAGATGTGCGCTTAGAATCAAAATCTTTCAAACAAGGATGTCGGAAAGTAGCTTTTATTCTTACCAAAGCGGCAATCAGAGGGATTTTTGCGGTATTAAGCAGCTGTCGTAAAAAGGATGGCAAACATGTGCTCTTCATGTCTGAAACAAGAACACCGATTGGCGGTAATTTAAAAGCGATTGATGATCGTATGAAAGAACGCGGTTTAGATAAAACTTTTAAAATAAGTTATTCTTTCTCAAAAACCTTGCAGCAAAGCAAGTTTAAAACTTTTTTTACATGGTCAAGATTGTTGTGGCTCATTGCGAAACAGGACTATATTTTTGTGGATGACTATGTCCCTATTTTTAAAACGATTACTTTAAGCTCTAAAACAAAACTGATACAGGCATGGCATGCCGGAGTCGGCTTTAAATCGGTAGGATATTCACGTTTTGGAAAAGCCGGCTCACCATTACCGAAAGATTCATGTCATCGTAAATATGATTATGCCTTAGTAGGCAGTAAAGGCTTAATTCCGGTTTATGAAGAAGTTTTCGGAATTGATCGTTCGCACTTTTTAGCAACCGGATTGCCACGTTTGGATAATTATTTAGATGAAGAACGCATAAACGCTTATAAAAGGAAGTTCTATCAGGATTTCCCGGAATTAAAAGGTCGTAAGATCATCATGTTTGCACCAACCTATCGAGGAAATACGCAAAGTGATGCATATTATCCATATGATAAGATTGATATGGATGGTATTGCAAAGCTTTGTGAACAAGACTATGCCTTTATCTTCAAGATGCATCCTTTTATTCAGGAAAAAGTGGATATTCCTGTTGCTTATGCAACCTATGTGAAAGATTTGTCACAATATGGTGATATCAATGATATGTTTTATATTACGGATATCTTAATTACAGATTTTTCAAGTAATATTTATGAATTTGCGTTACATAAAAAGCCAATCATTTTCTATGCGTTTGATAAAGATTATTATCAGCTGCGCCGAGGGGTGCATCGCAGTTTGGATGATGCGTGCGGTAAGGTGTGTACAACGTTTGATGAGGTCTTATCGACCATTCGTAATAAAACTTTTGAAATGGAAAAACTGGCTGCATTTATTGAAGAATGCTTTGATACACATGAGAAACGGTCGAGTGATATCGTGATAGACAGCATCCTTTTACATGAGAAAGGAAAGAGGTGTTGAGTATGGATGAAAGAAAACTGACAATTGTATTGACGATGCAGAATGGGGTAGAAGGGCTAGCGAAAACATTAGAAAGCCTGCGCCAACAAAAAGAGAAAGCTTTTCAGCTTATCCTTGTCTGTGCACCAAAAGATAGGGAAACGGTGGAAAAAGAAGCATTGTCATCTTTTCATGCGAAGCTTATCGAAAGTGATGCCAACCTGCGAGGAGCCTTATTGAATCAGGCGATGCAATATGTTGATACAACTTATGTGATGTTTATGGAAACCGGCGATACGATGAATCATCATTTCATCAAGAAAGCAATGAAAGTAATGGAAGAAAATCCTGCCGCTACCTTTGTTGTCGGTAAATCCTATTGTAATAACCCATTGATGACAAAAACACGCAAACAGCACATTTTAAGTAAACTTTTTATTGAAGAAGATACTGTCTATGATCTGTCACAAGAGTATTCTGCTTTACATACCGCTTTAGATTCTTCCATCTTTCATAGTGAAATGATCAAACGGATAGGATTTAATGAAACTCTGCCATTTGAAGCAGGCACCGATATGGTGATGAAGCTTCTATTAGAAAAACCGGTTTATGCCACCGTAGCAAAAGCGGAATATGAATACTTTGCGCCACGTGAAAATCAAGTGCTTTATCATGTCCCATCCCATGATGCACGCTGGTATCATGAATCTTTGCAGAGCTATCTTTTCCCATTGTTAGAATATGCGAAAAAAACCCAGAAAACGATTCCGGCCTTTTTACAAAATTATTGTGTCTATTATGTAAATTGTCGGATGATGGCCAATAAAGATAATCGCAATAAAAAAGTCGTCTTAGGGAAAAAACTAGATACGTATTTAGATTTAGTCCAAACATTATTTCTACAGATTGATGATTATTATCTCTTGAATCAAGATGAATTGTCCTATATGACAAAAAACCCGGAGATTCGTTGCATGTATTTGCGTATCAAATATGGCAAAGATCAAGTAGCATATACTTATCAAAGTGTTTTGGATGAAGAGAATGAGCGGGATGTAGAAATGTGTTTTCATGGTTTGCGCATCTCTTCTTTGAATAAACATCGCTTTACGATCAATGTCATGAATTACATTCAGGGAAAGATTTGGATCGATGGTTCATTGATCAGTATCTTTCAGCATGGGAAGGTAGAATATTACGCAAAATTTAATGGGAAAGAATATCCGGTAGTAGATACTGATGCATATTCCTTAACAAAATACTTTGGGGTCCCAGGGTATCGCCGTCTCACATATCATCTGGAATTTCCTTTAGATGAGAAAAAAGCAATGCAGAGAATTACCTTCTATGCCCGCATTCAGGGAGAAGAATATCAGATGAAGATTTCATTTGCGAATCATTGGGCAAAACTATCCAAGACACCGCGGTATTCCTACTGGCGCTTCCATAAATATTTATGTCATCATGCCGATAATGGTATTACCATTAAAAAAGCGACGAAGACAAATGTCATAAAACGAGAGATACAATTCCAATTAAATTTAATTAAAAACCATCATAAAAAAGATTTTGCGGCCTTAGGCTTTCGTTGGTTATATTGGATCACGTATCCATGGTATAAGAATAAACGCATTTGGCTCATGTTGGATAAGTTGTATAAAGGCGGAGACAGTTGTGAATATCTATACCGCTATAGTGCCAACTTTGATGATGGCATCACGAAGTATTATTTGATCAATGAAAATACAAGTGATTATCGAAAGTTGAAGGAAGATGGCTATACGCCTTTAAAGAACGGCTCGTTAAAGCATAAACTTGTTTTTGTCCACGCCGATATTGTCTTAATAACGAATTCTCATTTATTCCCATTTAATGGCTATAATAAGAGTACTTCTAAATATATCAGAGGCTTATGTAACTTTGGCTCCATGTGTCTGCAGCATGGATTATCGGTGCAAAAGTGTGCAATCGCCCAGCGCCGTATCATCGATAATACCCTGATGTATTTTTTAGCAAGTAAGTTTGAGTATGAAAATTTATCCAAACATGCTTATGGCTATCAAGGATTTGATATTTTGAAGTTAACCGGAATCGGACGTTATGACGGCTTAATTAATAATGATAAGAAACAGATCTTATTATCACCGACATGGCGTATGTACAATGCCTTGCCTGTAACAACTAGTGAAGGTGAACAAAGAGGCTATAATCCGGAATTTAAAAATTCAACATATTTCCATGTGTATAACAATTTAATCAACAATGAACGATTATTACGTTGTGCAAAAGCTTATGGATATAAGATTAAATTCTTGCTGCATCCAATCTTAAGTTCGCAGCTTGAGGACTTTACCAAAAATGATGAATTAGAAGTTATTCCTTCCGTTGGTGATCTGAGCTATGAAAAAATCTTAACCGAATCCAGCTTAATGGTTACCGATTATTCCGGTGTGCAATTTGACTTTGCGTATATGCGAAAACCGATTGTGTATTTCCATCCGGATGTTTTGCCGCCACATTATGATGATGGTATCTTCTTCTACGATACGATGGGCTTTGGTGAAATATGTACAAAGAGTGAGCAGCTGATTGATATGTTATGTGAATATATGAAAACAGGCTGTGTCATGAAAGAGGAGTATCGCAAGCGCGCAGATAATTTCTATGCTCAAAATGATCATCATAATTGTGAGCGAATTTATCAGGAAATTATGAAATTCCAGAAACAAATCGACATCGATAAGCTGCGTGTTTAGATGATATATTACGAAATCGTCAGTTGTTAGAACCTCTGTTTAGGAGTATAATAAGGCTGATGAAAACAGATACAAACGAGGAGGATTCATATGAATATAGCAATCATTTTTGCCGGTGGCAGCGGGGTACGTATGGGTGCCGGAATGCCAAAACAATTTTTAGAAATCAATGGGAAACCAATCATTATCCATACCTTAGACAACTTTCAAAATAGTCCATCCATTGATAAGATTTATATTTCTTGTAAAAAAGACTATATCACGACATTACAAGATCTGACAAAACGTTTTGCGATTACGAAGGTGTGCGGCATTGTGGAAGGTGGAAGCAACGGACAGGATTCCATCTATCGTGCATTGCGTGCAGCGGATGCAGAAAATGACAAGGATGCCATCGTCTTGATTCATGACGGAGTACGCCCGTTTGTCAGTGAAGAAGTGATTCAGAAAAACATTGAATGTGTAAAACAGCATGGCAGTGCTGTTACCTGTACCTCTTTCTTTGAAACACCGATTTTAAGTAAAGGCGGCGAAGAAGTAGAAGAGATGCCATTGAAAAAAGAAATGTTTACAGCACAGGCACCACAGAGCTTTTACTTAGGTGAAATCATGGATGCGCATAAGAAAATGCGAGAACTAAATCCAGACTATGTTGATATTGCCGATTCTTGTAACTTATATAAAAATCTGGGTAAGAAAATGTACATCGTTGAAGGAAATCGCGGAAATATTAAAGTAACGACGCCGGAAGATTTCTATATTTTACGAGCATTATTGCAATATCGTGAAAATGAGCAGATCTTAGGCTTAAAATAGATTGAGGAGGCTAGGCTACTATGAATCCAATAGTAAAAGAAGATTTACAACGTATCTGCGCACAGGATATCGCTTGGGATAAATTAAAAGATGCCGCCGTTTTGGTTACCGGTGCCAGCGGAATGGTAGGAACCTATTTTGTGCGGACCGTTTTAGCATTAAATGAAACAAGAAAGATGAATGCTACGGTTATCTGCGTTGTGCGTAATCCCAAAAAGATACCGGAAGATATAGCAAACAATCCGGCCGTAACAATTGTGGCACATGATGTAAGTAAGCCGATGGTATATGATGGAAAGGTTGATTATATCATTCATGCCGCAAGCCCGGCCAGTCCATTGATCATGCGCGAAGATCCGGTAGGTACGATTGCGGCTAACACACTAGGAGCTTTCTATACGCTAAGTTTAGCGAAAGAGAAGAATGCCAAAGGCTATATGTTTATTTCTTCCCGAGAAATTTATGGACAGCCAGATGAAAATCAGGAATTCTTCTATGAAAATACGTATGGTCTTGTGGACCCATTAGATGCTAGATCATGCTATCCTGAAGGGAAAAAAGCGGCTGAAACCATGTGTGCTTCTTTCCATAAGCAGTATGGTTTACATACGAAAATTGCACGATTAGCCCATACATATGGTCCAGGCATGTCCATTTATGATGGCCGTGTCCAGGCGGACTTCTTGAAGAATGTCCTATTCAATGAAGATATTGTATTAAAAAGTGATGGATCCAGTGTACGAACTTATACCTATATCGCAGATGCCATTGCCGGAATGTGGCGCATTTTACTAAACGGGGAAGAACTGGCATACAACATAGGAGATGAAAACGGAAAAGTTTCTATTCGTGAATTGGCTGAATTGTTAGTGAAGATAAATCCCGAGAAACATTTAAAATTATGCTTTGATATTCCTAAGGATGCGAACACAGGATGTGCACCGTTTACTATGGGAATTTTATCAAGTGAACGCTTGCGCGAGCTTGGTTGGCAACCACTTAACACAATTGAAGAAGGATTTACAAGAACATTACGTTATTTGGAGTATGAAAAAGCAAACGGAAGATTATAACAACTTAAGTCTTACGGCTGCCATGATCTTATAAGATTGGTAAGCAATAAGACTTTTTCTTTTCTTCATAAAAGAATGGGGTGTTCCTATCACGTGAATTGTTATCTCCATATAGAAAGAGTATAAAAGATAAGTAATTAAGGAAAGTTAAGATGTGTCGTATGAGACTAGGAGTATAATGCAGGTGGCAGGTGGTCATATGAAAGTAATGAAGAAGGGTATGGTATTGTTATGTGTATGTTTTTGTTTCTTCTTGAAAGGGAATACGCAAAGAGAAATCTTTGCGGAACATCTCGATCAATGTACAACTGCACAAAGTGATGGAATCCAAGGCTTTTATGAAGAAAAAGAGAATAGCTTAGATATCTTATTTCTTGGTGATAGTAATTTTACTCGCTCCATCAATCCTTTGATCGTATGGAAACAAACAGGTATCATCTCCTATACACTGGCAAGCGCGACACAAACAACATGGACCAGTACTTACCTATTAAAAAGCACCTTGCGCTATCAAAAGCCAAAAGTGTTGATTATTGACGCAAATTTATTTCGTGCTCAAAATGAAGGAAGATTAGCGCGCAATTGCGCGGCAATCAATGCCATGAAACCAGAGAAAGAACGCATGCAAGCTATACGACATTTGCTTTCTTATACGGATACCAGTATGGATGAACAAACAAAAGCAACGTTACTTCATTCCTATGTAAGAGATGTAATACGAAATCGTCTGACACCAAGAAAGCAGCAACCAGATAACAAATATACAACACATGGCTTTATTATGAATACCAAAATAGAACCATTCTATGACCGTGATTATATGCATAATAATGAACAAATACCAGTACTTGATCCTACCAATCAACAAGGGGTAAAAGAGTTAATCAGACTTGCGAAAGAACAGAAAATGCAGATCTTATTGTTACGCGTACCGGGTGCTCGAGAATGGTCCTTTTCCAGAGCGCGTTTGGTAAGTGAATTTGCTGAAAAAGAACAGGTTGATTATCTGGATATGAACCTAGAACCTTATTCATCTAAGATCAACTGGCAAACAGACACAAAAGATGGCGGTTATCATATGAATGTCTATGGCGCCGAGAAGGTAAGTGGCATGATCGCCGCTTATATTCAGCAATCTTATGGTATCAGCGGCAATAAAGACAGCGAAGTGAATAAGCAATTTCAGAGGGATTATAACCATTATCAAGATAGGAAACAGCACAATCAAAAGGAAAAAATTGAATATGATTTTACCTAAAAAATAAAGAAAGCCTTTACAGTTGAATGAATTCACACATCTTTCGCATAATGAATATAGTAACTGTATGCATTTCTTAATTTCATTTGTAATTAAGAGACAAATATTGTAAAATTAATATGTTACTGAGAGGAGTAAGCGAGTATATGATAAACGAATTCAAGAACAAGAAAGAGTTTCAAGAAGAGTTTAAAAGAAGAATTATTGAACGCTACGGCCGTTCTATCGAACAGGCGCACATAACAGAAAAATACATGGTTTTAGGGGAAATGGTTAGAGATTATGCCAGTGTTCACTGGAACGACTCAAAGAATGCCATCGCAGAGAAGAAAAGCAAGCAGATGTACTATTTCTCTATGGAATTCTTAATGGGACGTCTTCTGACAAACAACCTGATGAACCTCGGTATCTATGATTTAGTCAAAGAAGGTTTAGCTGATCTGGATCTGGATATTAATGAACTTGAAAACCTGGAAAGTGATGCAGGATTAGGAAATGGAGGTCTGGGAAGACTGGCAGCCTGTTTCCTGGATTCTTTAGCATCTTTGAATTTACCGGGCAATGGAAACTGTATTCGTTATGAATATGGATTATTTAAACAGAAAATTGTAAATAATGAACAGGTAGAAGTACCTGATCAATGGCTGTCTTTAGGTAACGTTTGGGAAGTGCGAAAACCAAAGCATGCAGTCAATGTTAAATTCGGCGGTCATGTGGACATGTGGATGGGAGAAGATGGCAAGGCGGTTGTAAACCATGTGCCAAGCTTGGTTGTTCGTGCGGTTCCATATGATGTACCTGTGGTTGGCTATGATACGAAACTGACCAATACGTTACGTCTGTGGAGTGCAGAAGTTGCCGATGATGCATGTGATGCGGCTAACTTGAATGAATATGTAAACGAAGTTCGTGAAATCTGCCGTAATGTTTATCCGGATGATTCTACAGAACATGGAAAATTATTGCGTTTGAAACAGCAATATTTCTTTGTTGCGGCAGGATTAAATAACATTATAGATGCGCATTTACGCGTATATGGAACATTGGACAACTTTGCGGAAATGAATGCCATTCAGTTGAATGATACCCATCCGGTATTGTGTATTCCGGAAATGATGCGTATCCTGTTGGATGATTTCCGTTACGAATGGGATGATGCTTGGAAAATCGTAACAGAAACGATGGCATATACGAATCATACTGTTTTAAGTGAAGCATTGGAAAAATGGCCGATTCAGTATGTACAAGATTTATTGCCACGTATTTATATGATTATCGAAGAAATCGACCGTCGTTTCAAATATGCCTGCTCTCATGATTTAGGACGTTCTGATTTAATGAATGAATGTTGTGTAATCAAGGATGGACAGGTGCATATGGCAAATCTTGCCATCATCGGTTCGCACAGTGTGAATGGTGTTGCGGCTTTGCATACTAAAATCTTAAAAGAAGATGTAATGAAGAACTTCAATGATTTATATCCTGGCAAATTCAACAATAAGACGAATGGTATCACACATCGTCGTTGGTTGTTGTATTCTAATCCACAATTAACACAGTTGTTAGAAAAGACCATTGGTCCTGCATTCAAAAAACATCCTGAAAAATTAGAAGATCTGATGAAGTATGTAGATAACAGCGAAGTTCAGAAGAAATTCATGGATGTGAAGATGGAACGTAAGAAAATACTTGCGAAGTACATTAAGGATACCTTGAACATTGACATTGATGTAAATTCCATCTTTGATGTACAGGCGAAACGTTTACATGCTTATAAACGTCAGCTGTTAAATGTGATGAACATTATTCATCTCTATTTCCGTATGAAAGCAGATCCTAACTTCCGTATTTATCCTAGAACCTTTATCTTTGCCGCAAAAGCAGCACCTTCCTATACCTTTGCGAAGGAAGTTATTAAGCTGATTCACTGTGTGGCTGATAAGGTAAATAACGATAGTGATATTAACCGTTATATGAAGGTCGTATTCATTCCGAATTATGGGGTATCCATTGCGGAAATCCTGATGAATGCTGCCGATGTATCAGAACAAATTTCTACAGCCGGTAAAGAAGCAAGCGGTACCGGTAATATGAAGTTTATGATGAATGGTGCGATTACCTTAGGTACGATGGATGGTGCTAATGTGGAAATCGTAGAACGTGTCGGCTATGAGAATGCTGAAATCTTCGGTCTTCGTGCAGATGATGTGGCCTTGATTCGTCATGAAAATTCTTATGATGTTTGGAAAAAATACAATCAAAACGGTGATATTCAGAAGGTTGTCAATAGCTTGGTAGACAGTACCTTCTCAAATGATTCTAAAGATTTCAAACAGATTTATAATGAACTGATGTTCAAAAATGATGAATATCTGTTGTTGGCAGACTTTGAAGCTTATGTGCATGCGCAGGGCAATATTGAACAGCGCTATCGTAATGCAGAAGCATGGGCAAGAATGTGTCTGATAAATATCGCACAGTCTGGCTATTTCTCAAGTGATCGTACGATCCATGAATATGCACGTGATATTTGGAATATTAAACCGGTGACGGTTAAATAAGAAAGATTTTTCCTTGGAAATAATCAACTGGGAGGTATGGCAATTGCACTATTTCGCAATCGTGTCATGCTTCCTTTTTTTATGCTTAAATTTACTCATGTGGCTATTTTTTTCTTCATAAACACGGGAAAGAACGCTTACCAAATACATAATTTCAAGCATTCACATAAATGAGAGGCGATAAGCTTAATTCTGTTGTGTACTATTACTACATCCCAGCTTATCAAAAAGGATAAGTGCGGTAACGAACGCTCACGCAAAGAGGTATCCTGTTCCCTTGATGCATAAAGGGGTTATTATGAAGTGTTAATGATGGAAAAGGGCATAGATACACGCATGCCTTGAGGATACTTGCTTTATAAAAAGCTGTATTTGCAATTTTATGTGAATTTCGTTAAAATAATAGGCAACAGAAAAGGGGTAATGAAGATGGAGTTAAAAGAAAAGTTAATCACAAGTGTTGAAAAAAACTTAGATACTTATATGTCCTATGTACAACATATGTACGATCATCCGGAAATCGGTAATGAAGAATTTGAAACGATGGAGTTGTTAAGTGAAGGGTTATTATCTTTTGGTTTTGAAACGCAAAAGGCTTTCGTTGTGCCAACTGGTTTTCAAGCAGTGTATAAAAGTGGCAAGGCAGGTCCGGTAATTGCATATTTATGCGAATATGATGCTTTGCCGGAAGTGGGACATGGTTGCGGACATAATTTGATTGCGGCAACATCCATTGCTGCGGGAGTGGCCCTAAAAGAAATCATTGATGATATTGGCGGAGAAATACGTGTGATAGGAACACCGGCAGAGGAGAATTTCGGTGGGAAAGTGTCTATGGCGAATGCGCATGTTTTTGACGATGTGGATGTGGCGATGATGATTCATCCAGATACGGAAGATGGAGTCGGGGGCAGAACTTTGGCATTGTTACCATTGAAGTTTGAATTTTATGGTGTAAATACACATGGTTGTTCACCTGAGCATGGAAAATCAGCCTTGGATGCAGCGGTTATGAGCTATATCGGCATTAATCTGCTACGCCAATATGCACTGCCAAATACATATATTCACGGTATTATTCGTGATGGTGGTGAAGCTGCCAATGTCATTCCGGCCTATGCCAGTTTGGAATATTATTTCCGTGGAACCTCTATGCAGTATGTAAAAGAGCTCAGTCAGCGAGCAATTGATTGTGTTGAGGGAGCTTGTAAAGCGAGTGGCTGTACCTATCAGGTAACGACATATGAATGCCCTTATGAAGACTGTGTCATAAATTATACCTTATGTGATTTGTTGAAAGAAGAATATGTGGCATTAGGCAGAACGGATGTGAAACCGGTAGATGAGGTGCCAAATGGCTCTAGTGATATCGGAAGTGTCAGCTATTGTTGCCCGGCATTGCATGGCTATATCAAGATTGCCGATGCATGTGTCAATGGACATTCAAAAGAAATGGCAGCAGCTACCATTCATGAGGCAGGAAGAAAAGCTTTACGTGATGGTGCCATCACATTGGCGAATCTTGGTAGAAGATTACTCATGGAAGAAGATTTATTACGAAAGGTACAGGATGAATTTCATAAAACGCTGAAACGTTAAAGGAATCATCCTTTTTCTAAGGAACAATATGAGGCAAGATGCAACTGCTTAGCAAAGATGTAAGCATGTATGCATACAAACGATGAAAAGATGCCGTTAGCTTTTTTAGCCGGAAATGATATTAAAATAAGGTGCTTTGCTAGGAAATTCCACTTGAGAATGATAAAAAGGAGAAAGTCTGTTATAATAAGGTCAAGGTGATAAAATATGCGACAACAGAAATATTATGAAGCTTATCTGGATGACTTTGATAAGATAACTGTATTTATGTCTCGTAACAGCTATGAAGGTGTCAGTAATAAGTTTTATTTGAAAGACACCAGAGGACATATTTATGATCTCCATATTCAGTCTATTGAAACAACTCATAGCAATTACAATAAATATACGTTGGCTCTTTATGATTCAATTGAAATAGGAAATGAGTATTATGTAGTGCATCAACATGCACGCGCTACCGTTTTACAATACAGCGCTGTTGTAAAAACAGCGAAATTTGATGAATTGTTTTATTATGATGGGGATGATTTAGGTTATACGTATAATGAAAAAGCCACATCTTTTGCATTATGGGCACCTACAGCTTATCGTGTAAAGTTAGAAATCATGAAAAATGATGTTACGTATACGTATGAGATGAAACGTAGTGAACATGGGGTATTTCGTTATTCGATATTAGAAAATTTAGAAAATGCGACCTATGTATACCTTGTCAGAGTAAATGGCGAATGGAAAGAGACCATTGACCCATATGGTGTATCTTCCATAGAAAACAGCAGACGTTCGGCTATTGTTGATTTGGCAAAGATTCGTGTAAAGGATTATCCTTTACCGCCATTGCAAAGTTCATGTGATGCAATTGTGTATGAGACAAGCGTGCGTGATTTTACGATGCAAAGCAATATCGGAGTAAGCTGTCCTGGAACTTTTCGTGGATTTGTGGAAGAAAATGAACAAACAAAAAGCATGCAGACGGGTTTTTCTTATTTAAAATCATTAGGCATTACACATGTACAGCTGATGCCGGTCATGGATTTTGGATCTGTTGATGAAATTTATCCTTTATTACATTACAATTGGGGATATGATCCGGTCCAATATCGGGTCTTTGAAGGCAGTTACAGCAGTGAACCGAATAACCCTTATAGCCGTATATTTGAATTTGTGAAACTGGTGGAAGAATGCCATAAAGCAGGCATTCGTGTCAATTTAGATGTAGTCTTTAATCATGTATATGATAAGGAAGAAAGCTTCTTTGACAAGACGGTCCCTAGTTATTATTTTCAAATGAATGAGCAAGGCGATTTTTCTAATGGTACTTTTTGTGGGAATGATGTAGACAGTAAACGTCGCATGTGTGCTAAATATATTATCGATGCTTGCAAATTCTTAGTAAAAACTTATCATATCGATGGATTGCGATTTGATCTCATGGGCATTTTAGATATTGATACCATGAATGCCGTCTATCGGGAATGTTGCGCAATTAATACAGATTTTATGATCTATGGGGAAGGTTGGGATATGCCAAGTTTCTTAGATTTCCGTCAGCGTGCAAGCATTGGCAATAATGCTCAAATGCCATTTATCGCACATTTCTCTGATCGTTTCCGAGATGTTGTAAAAGGTCGCACGGCAAGCAATGAAGTGAATGTAAAAGGATATTGCAGTGGCGCATTGTATCTGATTGATATTATGAAAAACTGTTTAAGTGCCAGCTGTACAAATGAAGGAATGGAAGCTATGTTTGCCAATCCTCGAAATGTTGTGAATTATGTGGAATGTCATGATAATATGACTAGCTGGGATAAATTGAAAGAATGCTGTAAGGAAGATAGCAAAGATATCCGCATCGCAAAGCATAAGATGATGATTGCGGCGGTTTTATTAGCGCAAGGGATTCCTTTCTTACACAGCGGTCAAGAATTTGCCCGTAGTAAGCATGGATTACCAAATACGTATGAAGAAAGTGATGAGATAAATAAAATAGATTATCTGCGTCGGAATCAGTATCAAGACATCGTGGAATGTACAAAAGAGCTGATTAAGCTGCGTAGAGCACATGCCTGTCTGCGTTATTGCCGCAAGGAGGATGTAGAACAGCATGTGCATTTTGACACCATCCAAAATAAGGCATTGATTTACAAACTGCTAGATGATACAGAAGAAATGATCATTCTGTTCAATCCTTCACAGGAGTATTTCACTCACGATATGAATACGGCTTATAAATTATTGTATTACAATGGCAAGGCAGAGGATATTTTGATTCAGAAAGTAAATGTAGAACCATACAGTGTCATTGTCTTTACCAGAAAGCTTTGATGAAAAAAGCGTCTATTGTAAATGTACCTAAAGTTTCCTTTAAGTGATGCTAGTGGTATGTATGACAATAGACGTTTTATTATGAGGGGTAAGCTTTTTATAATAAAAGGTATCTAGATATATGCTATCTAGTATGGGCATATACATCCTTTCCGAATTGTCGTTTGACATTCAAACTTCATCTGTTATAATATAAAAGCAAATCAGGATTGTTTGATAACCTGAAATGTAATGATAAGCCGTACACGAAAGGGAGGGTTACCTATGAAAACAGCGATTGTAACCGACAGCGGAAGCGGATTAAATAAACAACAGGCAGATGCTTTGGGTATCTATTATCTGCCATTGCAAATTATTGTAAACGACAACATGTATCTGGACGGGGTGGATATCCAGGTAGAACAAATATATGAGATGTTGAAACAAGGTGAAATGCCGACAACATCAATGCCGCCAATGGGAATCATTGAAGAATTATTCCATAAATTAAAAAAAGATGGATATGAAGATGTAATCGCGATACCTTTAACAAGTGGCTTATCTTCAACATCCAGCGTGATGCATGCAGTTGCGAAAGAATGTGAACTGAAGCTGCATATTATTGAAACGTATTCTACTTGTAATATACAGTGCTACTTAGCAAAATGCGCGCAGCAGTTAGTAAAACAGGAGGTTGCGGCAGAAGAAATAGTGAAACGCTTGCAGGATAGTGTGGCACATAGTGATACATTGATCATTCCTAACGACTTACAGCATTTAAAACGTGGCGGAAGATTAACACCGTTAGCAGCTGCTTTAGGTGGTTTGTTAAAAATTAAGCCTATTTTAAAGCTGGATGAAGGTTCACAAGGTAAAATTGATGTATTTGACAAGGTGCGTACGATGTCAAAGGCGATGAGCAAAGCCGTTACTACATTTCAAGAAACAAAGCTTGATGATGCGTATACCTTAACCGTTTTACATAGTGGTTCAGAAGAGGAAGGGTTAAAGCTGAAAACTTTGATGGAAGAGGCTTTCCCTGGAATGGAACTCTATTTTGGGCTCATTGGTGCTGTGATTTCTTGTCACACCGGGTTAGGATGCTTGGGTATACAATACATCCGCAAAGTTAAAATGTAAACATTTGAGGAGGAATGAGGAAGCCTCCTCTTTTTACGTGCCATCCCAAGAAGAATGACAACTTCTGGCGAATGGCTTTTCATCTTCTATGAAATAAAGTATAATATGTGTTAGATATTGGAGGGGTTTACCATGAAAACAGCGTTTGTGACAGACAGTGGAACAGGTAAAACAGTTGAAGAATTAGCAAAGGAAGGTATTTTCAGCGTACCTTTACAGGTGAGCTATGACAATACAAACTATCAAGATCTGGAAGAATTAAGTATTGACCGCATTTATGAACTTATGCGTGATGGGGTGATGCTATCTACTTCATTGCCTTCACTTGGGAAAATTGAGGCTTTATTTGAACATTTAAAAAATGACGGATATGAACAAATTTTTGCCGTACCGATTTGCAGTGGACTAAGCGGTACGATTAACGCTATGGAAATGTGTGCCAGAACAGTAGGTTTAGCATTTGCTTATGTTGATTGTCATGTTACGGCGGTGGTACAGGAATATATGATAAAGACAGCCAAAAGGCTGCATGAAGAAGGCAAGACAATTCAAGAAATCAAAGATGTGTTATCTCGTATCGTGGAAACGACAGATACTTTGTTGTTGCCTAATGATCTACAGCATTTAAAGCGTGGCGGAAGATTAACACCGTTGGCCGCAACCTTAGGGGGATTATTAAAAATCAAACCAATTCTGAAAATAAATAAAGAAACCAATGGAAAAATTGATGTTGTGGATAAGGTCAGAACCATGCATAAAGCAATGGATATGGCGATTGAAATCATGCGTAATGAGCATGTGGATGATAGTTATATGATAACAGTCGCACATGCGGATGATGCAGTAGAAGCAGAATATTATATGAATAAGATCAAAGCAGCCTTTCCTAATGCAAAGCATCAAATCATTAAGCTGGTAAGTGTCGTGGGAGTACATACCGGCAGAGGCTGTCAGGCTGTACAATATTTTAAAATGATACAGGAGTAAGGAAAAAGACCAATAACTTACGTGCTAAAGATTAGAATAAACAGGAGAAGATGAAATCAATCAAATCCTGTTTTTTCATGTGTTTTATATGAAAGCCATGTGCCCAAAAGAACTTTTTCAAGCCTTTTTTAAAAGTTAGTATTCCAATAATACCGTGTCAAGTGTTGAAATAAGGTTTGGGTTTCTCATTTCATCAAAACCTAGATGCATGTTAAATTATTGATCTTATGTTAAATGGTTTGCCTTATAATTTTCATTTTTTCAGTGAAAAAAAGAGCAAAAATCTGATTATCAGCATAATCACAGGGATTTTAAGTAATATAAACGAAAAATAAAAGAAATTTACCACTAATTTACTACGATTGAAAGAACCTTGATACGACAAAGAAAACAGCATAAAAAAGCAAAAATGGCATTTCATACAGAATATGAGATGTCTTTTTTGTTGGTACGATACAGCATAAGTATTCTTTTTCTGCTTGACTATTAATCATTTTTTAGAACATGAATTGTCAAGAGCCTGTTGCGTAAGCAATGCTTGCACTCTTGATAAGACATGGGATAAAAAATATTATGACAGATAGCAGAAAAGTAATGACTACATACTGGGTAAATGTTATAATCTTATTGAAATATAAATAAATTTTTTAAACAATTTGTTTTTTATCTAAGGAGGTTTTTTATGTTTGGCTTTGGAAAAAAACAGAATAAATCTTTATTCATAATGGGCACAGATTTTCGGTATATTGATAACTGTTCCTTGTTGTTTGGATATACCTTATTTACTCTCTGGTGATTTAGTTGAAGTTACAGGCGAAGTCACACAAGGCTCAATGTCTGGAGAAAACTCTAATAGTGAAAGAAGAATACATATTAGAGATGATAAAACGAGAGAAGAACATTCATTAAAGTATTGGGGAACAGGTAGTGATATAGGGGATAAAATAACTGTAAGATATTTACCACATACAGAATATGGATATGTAGTTGAGTAATATGAAAAATTCCCGTTTTATATTATGCTATATTATTAGTTGTAGAGACGGAGTGATCCAGACACGGTGGCAGGAAAATCTCTCGGATTTTTCTGCCATGTCTTGCAAGTGGCTGGTTCACTTCGTCTGTGAGTGAGCCTGTGGCGAGCGAAGATTAAGCCCCCGTTATCTAACAAGGGGGGCAGAAAAAACAAAAGACAATAGACATTTACAAACGTAAAACGTTGTATTTACAAGGTAAAACTGCATTTTATAAGGTGTGATATAAAAAGTATCTATTTCACATGGCAAATATATAAACTTATCAAGGAGGATTATATAAATGAATATTGCAATGATTTTAATAGGTGTTCTTATTTTTCTTTCTTTTCCATTTATTGTTTTGCAAAAAATCAAAAAAACGAAACAAGAAGATACATACGAGGCAAAGAAAAAATTAAATGTATTTCTTATTTGTATAATGCCTGTTCCAGTAATAGCTATTGTGCTTATTTTACTTGGTCTTAAAGCATTTATATAGTAAACATCGGAACTTTACAAGTGAAATGAGGGACTCTATGGATAAAAAGGAACTTATAAAACTTTATTTACAAAATGTGGATAAAATGTTCGGATATGCCAACATGGACGCATATATTGATGAGCGATTAAAGAAATATATGAAATACTGTCAAAGTAAAAAGCAAGAAGAACAAATTATTATATGGCTGAAATTATTGCATGAAAATTTCAGAAAAAAGATTGTTTATTTAGGAAGTTATCTAGCATTACAAGAAAAGGATATGAGCTACTTAAATAATGCATTCAATTCGGCAGTAACATGGGGACAACTCACAATAACAAACAGCAGTTGCGACCATTCCATTTACGCTTGGAATGTTTTACCGCATATATTCTGTGCAAACCGCTTTCGTGATATTGAAAATATATTTCCAAAAGAAAACGGACTTAGTAAGAATGGGTTAAAATCTGCGTGCAGTATTACAAATTTAGTGATGTATCTGTATTATCAAGAACCTGCGTGGAAACAATATGTGATTGAAGAAAGCAAAGGATTTTTGCAAGGAAAACATACATCAGAAGAAATGGCAGTGATAAGCACTTTCCTTTCATTGTTTGAAAAAGATTGGGAGAAATTTTCATTGGAATTAGCTAATCTCTGTAAAGCACATAAAAAATCAAAAGATTATGGCGAAAATCCGTTTACAAGAAAAATTTCCTTTTTTGCATTTGGATTGTATAACTTTGCAAGGTACTTGTATAAAGAAGAAGCGAAAAATATCATACTTCCTCAAAACGAATTTTTATTCGAGGATTTTAGAATTTATCAAGAAAGCAACAATTATCAAACGGGACAATCGTTTTGCGTTTTTGAAGAACCGCTATTGCTGTTGAATGATCTTGAAAAAATTGATTTACCGATTATGCACTTAACAGCGGGTAGAAAAAGGACTTTAGATATTGAAAATTACAGACAAGAAGTGATAAAGAAAATACAAGCACTTCATTACAATCAGAGCAGTTAGTCTTAGGATTGAAGTGAACCCATAAAGTTGGACACAGATTATCACACCCGACTGATTAAGGATTGATTCCTATATTGTATAGGAGTTAATCCTTTTAATTTTACTGTGATTCTTTGTGTATTATAATAAAAAGCTAGGAATTAAATCGATTTAACTCCTAACTTTATAATACAAAAGTCCCTTTTAAAGGGACTAATCATGATTGCCATGATGACGGTTTTGATGATGTGTTTCCTGATTACTCTCATGTGCACGCTCACTATGACAGCCTTCAGGTACAGCGGAATCATCGTATTGTTCTAATAGCGCATATAATTTTTTCATACTATAGTTTGACAATTCTTCAATTGTATAAGCTGCATCATAAGAACGTATTTGTTCAATCACACGATATTTGCCCTGACTTGTATGATGCATCTTGGCCGCTTCATGTGTCTTGGAATCAATAGATGCACAGTGATATCGTTTTGCCGTAGCATTGCTTTTCAGATAAGCGCCAATTTCTTCCTCTAGACTTTTTTGCAGAGCTGCATCATCGGCATAGATACCGACTTCCAAGATACCATTTGCTAAATATTTCTGATAGGTAGCATTCGCAAATAATAAAGTTAATGCCTCATCAAGTTCTTTGTTTTTAAGATCAATGCTCGCTAAAATCTGTTTCGCATCTTTATTGTAAGCTTTTGTTTGTAAAATGCGATGTTGCGCATCCACAGATAATTCCATACTTGGATTCACATCTAAGGTGATGGTTGAGGCAATGGCTGCCGGTGAAGTTGGTTTTGTTGGAAGATCATCAACTTTCCAAGGCTGCCAAAGCATAACCAACAAAACACTGATCGCACATACGAGTGCTCCTTGCCATATTGGCAATGTTTTCTTATGACGTTGTTTTGATAAAACATACTGTAATGTTTTTTCTTTCGTTTCTTCACTGGCATGCAGCTGATCTAAGTCTTTTAATGGATTAGTCAAGATCATCACCTCCCAGCATGATTTTCAAATCATCTTTTGCTCGTTTCAGCCAGGTATGAATCGTATTTTCTTTCTTTTGCAGAATATCTGCAATTTCACGAATCTTATAACCTTCATAATAATATAAATAAATAACATTGCGATAATTTGGTTTCAAATGAAGAACAGCATCCAACATTGTGGAATGCATAGAAGTAACACTGGGTGCATAACTTTCCAATTCATCACTCAAAATGACCTTACGGCGAAACCATGTAGTTAAAGTATCATGACATTCATTGATGGTCACCCTAATCAGCCATGCCTTTTCATGTTCATCATCATGAAAGCTTGATTGTTTCGCATATTTCAAAAAGACAGATTGAAAAACATCATCCACATCACTCTCCTGTTTCATATGGATAAAGCAGATTTTGCGAATCATGTCCGCATAACGATGAATCGCTGTCCTCAATTCCTCTTCACTTCGCATGGTTTCCTCATCCCTTATTCTTAGTATACTGAATTCTAATTGTTTTGCCTAGTGGTGATTTCCGTGATATCCTCTATTACAAGCAGTGTGATTACTTCTTCCGCTACGTGTTTGTTTCATCTGGTAGTTACCTTTGTTTGGACATGGTGTCTGTGTACGATGTTGCTTTTGACAATTTGGGCATAAGGTTTGGTTGTTGTTTTGACACTGTCTATTCTCGTTAGCGCAAGGCTGCTGATTTCTATATTGCGAATCATCATTATTGCTTACTGAACGCGTATTTGTAGTATTTGTGGACACCGTTGTTGGCGTAAGAGGGCTTTTTTGTTTTGGGGTGGCTGTTTTCACAGATGCCTTATTTTGAGATATCGCATGGTGTGTTTCTTTATGCTTTTGTGTATTGTCACAATGTTCATGTGTTTCATAACCATGATGAACACCAAAATGTGGAAAGGTGTCAGCTTTTGCCTTCAATAAAGTTATTGAGAGTATAAGGGTAGCAGCGACTGCAATTACGACGACTGTTTTTTTCTTCTTCATAATAAATTCCTCCTTGTGTACCTTGTACACCTATAACACGATGCTATTTTATAAAACCTTTCAAATTTTTTATTTTTTTTTAAAATAATGCGATTCAGAATGCGAAAAGTTAGGCGAAAAGGTCATACTAATGTATAATAGTAGTTGTTTGGAGGTAGAAATATGAGCCATGATTATATAGATATAAAAGGTGCCCGTGAGAATAATTTAAAAAATATCGATATTAAGGTACCACGCGATAAATTTGTCATTATGACCGGAGTATCCGGTTCAGGAAAAACATCTTTGGCATTTGATACGATTTATGCCGAAGGAAGACGACGTTATGTGGAGTCTTTAAGTGCTTATGCCCGTCAATTTTTAGGCAATAGTGAAAAACCGGATGTAGACTCTATTGAAGGATTATCCCCATCCATTTCCATCGATCAGAAAACGACGAGTAATAATCCGCGATCAACGGTTGGAACCGTAACGGAGATTTATGATTATTTGCGTTTGATGTATGCCCGAATCGGTGTACCATATTGTCCTACGCATAATGAACCTATTACATCTCAGACAATTAAACAGATGGTAGATAAAATCATGGAGCTGGAAGATAAGACACGTTTAACGATTTTATCACCGGCCGTCCATGGTCAAAAAGGAACGCATAAGGATTTATTTGACCATTTACGTAAAGAAGGGTATCTTCGCGTGCGAGTTGATGGTGAAATGAAGCTATTGGAAGATGTCGAGGCATTAGAGAAAAATAAGAAACATAATATTGATGTTGTGATTGATCGTATCGTAAAAGGAAGCGATCGTTCACGGTTGCATGATTCATTAGAAACGGCATTAAAGATGAGTGATGGCTTGGCAATCGTCACGTATAACCATGAAGAAGTCTTGTTTTCCAGTAATTATTCTTGTAAATATTGTGGATTTAACATTCCTAAGCTAGAACCTCGATTGTTTTCTTTCAATGCGCCTTTTGGAGCATGTGATACATGTAAAGGGTTAGGTATTACCCAAAAGGTTGATGTTGAATATCTGATACCGGATCGTACAAAATCCATACGTCAGGGTGGTATCGTTTATTATAAGAATATTGTCAATACGGAAAATCTGGAATGGCAAAAATTTGCGGCTTTATTAAACTATTATGATATCAGTATTGATAAACCAATCAAAGATTTTACCAAAAAAGAATTGGATATTGTCTTGTATGGTTCTAAAGATCTGATCTCTTATAAACTTGAATCACGCAGTGGGAATGTGATGAAAAAAACGGAGTTTATCGAAGGTGTATGTACTTTAATCGAACGACGTTATATGGAAACCAGTTCACAGATGTCACGGGAATGGTATGCGACTTTCTTAGCAGAAGCACCATGTCCGACCTGTGGCGGGCGACGTTTAAATGAACAGGCTTTAAGCGTGCGTGTCGGCGGCATTAATATTTATGAATGGACGACGATGTCAGTGCGTCAGGCAGCTGTCTTTATGGAAGAATTAACACTGACAAAACAGGAAGAAGAAATTGCCAAATTAATTGTAAAAGAAATTCGTGAACGTTTGAGTTTCCTGAATAATGTCGGCTTGGGGTATCTGACCTTAGATCGTTTAGCAGGTACTTTATCCGGTGGAGAAGCACAGCGCATCCGGTTAGCAACGCAGATTGGTTCTCACTTAAGTGGGGTATTATATGTGCTGGATGAGCCTAGTATCGGATTGCATCAGCGTGATAATGATCGTTTGATCAATACGTTAAAGGATATGCGAGATCTTGGAAACTCCTTGATTGTTGTTGAACATGATGAAGATACTATGCGGGCAAGTGATTATATCATCGATATCGGTCCGGGTGCCGGAATTCATGGCGGACAAGTTGTTTCTGCCGGAACACCGGAAGAAGTAATGGCGGATCCTAATTCCATTACCGGTCAGTATTTAAGTGGTAAGATGAAAATTGAAGTACCAAGTGAGCGACGAAAAGGTAATAAGAAAAAGTTAGAGGTCATCGGTGCTTGTGAAAATAACTTGAAAAATGTCGATGTGCAATTTCCTTTAGGAACCTTTATTGTTGTTACCGGAGTCAGTGGCAGTGGGAAATCATCACTAGTGAATGAAGTCTTAAGCAAGGGCATCATGCATGAATTAGGAAGAACGCGTATCAAAGCAGGAAAGCATAAGAAAATCAAAGGTATTAAGAACATTGATAAAATTATTGATATCTCACAGGACCCAATCGGTCGTACACCACGAAGTAATCCAGCGACTTATACCGGAGTCTTTGATGATATTCGTGCCCTGTTTGCACAGACACCGGAAGCAAAGATGCGTGGTTATGATAAGGGACGTTTCTCGTTTAATGTAAAAGGAGGACGTTGTGAGGCATGTCAGGGAGATGGTATCCTACGTATCTCCATGCATTTCTTGCCAGATGTTTATGTACCTTGTGAAGAATGTGGCGGTAAGCGTTATAATGATGAAACTTTACAGGTTACTTATAAGGGAAAAAACATCTATGATGTTTTGGAAATGAGTGTGGAAGAGGCAATTGACTTTTTCGCAAATATGCATAAAATAAAACATAAGCTGCAAACCTTAAAAGATGTCGGTCTTGGCTATATTAAGCTGGGGCAAAGTGCAACTACATTATCCGGCGGAGAGGCACAGCGTGTGAAATTAGCAAGTGAACTACAGCGTAAGGCTACCGGTAAGACATTGTTTGTGTTGGATGAACCAACGACAGGTTTACATAGTCATGATGTTAAACGTTTATTAGAAGTATTACAGCGCATTGTATCCAATGGAGATACTGTTTTGGTTATTGAACATAATCTCGATGTTATCAAATCAGCTGACTATGTGATCGATATTGGTCCGGAAGGCGGAGATGAAGGTGGAACGATCATTGCATGTGGGACGCCGGAAGAAGTTGCACAGGTGGAAAATAGCTATACAGGACAATATCTGAAAAAAGTTCTGTAGGAAAGGATGTCATCATGGAAGAAAAAATCAGCTGCCCGGTACGTCGTTTAGTGGAAGCATTTAACTTTGAACAGATTACCGGAAATGATAAATCATTGGATCGCCCGATTTCCATCGCGGATACAAATCGTCCCGGTCTTGAATTGGCAGGATTTTTTGAAAACAGTCAAGTAAAGCGACTGGTGGTATTAGGCGATAAGGAAATCGCTTATATTCAGACGATGAGCGTCGCAAAACAGCGAAAATCCTTTGACTTTATTACCAATGAAGCAACTCCAGCATTGATTATCACAAAAAATCATGAATGCCCGGAATTATTACGAAAATGTGCAAAGCGAAAGAATTTTCCGATCTTTCGCTCTGCTTCACCGACTTGGCGGTTAATCGTCGATATGGTGGCTTTTCTGGATGAACAACTGGCAACCAGTGAATGTCTGCATGGCGGTTTGTTATCCATTTATGGAAAAGGTGTGCTCATTCGCGGTGAAAGTGGCATGGGAAAAAGTGAGATTGCTTTGGAATTGATCAAACGCGGACATTTATTAGTTGCGGATGATCGTGTGGATTGTTATCGTATTCATAATAAGATTATTGGTAAATCACCGGAATTATTAAGAGACATGCTGGAAATCCGTGGTATTGGTGTAATTAATGTGGCACGCATGTTTGGAGTAAGTTCGGTATTGCCAAAAACAGAAATCAACTTTCAGGTTACTTTAGAACCATGGGATCCTGATCAGGATTATGATCGTGTTGGCATAGAAGATAAAAAACACGAAAACATCCTCGGCGTAGAAATACCGAAAATCGTTGTTCCTGTGCGTGAAGGACGTTCTATGGCAGTGATTATTGAATCTGCCGTGACCAACTTCATGTTGAGTGAAATGGGTATGGACAGCGCAAAAGAATTTGAACAATGCGTTTTAGATTATATTGAACGCAATAAGCAAGAGAACTAGGAGGGGTGTTATGACGTTTTTTCCTGATATGAAAACTTTTATTGCCATAGGTGGGTTTCAGATAACTTGGTATGCCATTATCATTTTGACAGGTGCCTTTGTAGCTTATTATCTGACCTTACGCCAAGTTCGCAAATGGGGCTATAAAGAAGAAATATTTGAAAATTTTTTCCTGCTAATGCTGCCGATTGCCATCGTTGGGGCAAGATTGTATTATGTGATTTTTGAATGGAATAATCTATATGCTGCAGATCCTATTTCCGCTTTTTATATATGGGAAGGTGGATTGGCGATTCATGGTGGAGTAATCGCCGGAACTTTATTTGGTGTCTGGTATTTCCATCGTCATCAGATAGATGGTTTGCGCATTGCAGATGCTATATTTCCTAATTTAATGCTAGCTCAGGCGATTGGTCGTTGGGGTAATTTTATGAATCAAGAAGCCTATGGACAAATTGTCAGTGGTGACTTTTATGCCCATTGGCCTTCCTTTATAAAAGATCAGATGTATATTGACGGATATTATCGTCAGCCAACTTTTTTGTTTGAAAGTGTCGGTAATATCGTCGGCTTCCTTTTGATTACCTTTGTCTATAAAAAATATGGCAGAAGAAAACGTGGTGATCTGGCCTTTGCCTATTTGGCATGGTATGGTATGGTACGCTTCTTTGTGGAAGGAATGAGAACCGACTCTTTAATGCTTGGACCTTTACGTATCGCACAAGTCGTGTCTTTGCTTGGGGTCGTATTAGGTGTCTTAGGTATACTTGGTGTCTTTGATCGCCTGTTTAAAAACATTTGGCCATTTAAGCGCCGTAAGCCTGCTATTATCTTTGATTTAGATGGTACGCTTGTTGATACAAAAGCACTTATTTTTGCTTCTTTTCGCCATACATTTAAAAAGTATCTGCCAGAGCATACCTTAACGGATGAGGAATTGCACTCCTTCTTAGGGCCGACATTAAAAGAATCGTTTTTACGTTATTTTGATGCCGAAAAAGTTGATGAAATCATTGCCTATTATCGTGCGTTTAATCATGCACATCATGATGAATATGTAACGGAAATACCGCATGTGAAAGAAACACTTGCCTATCTGAAGGAACATGATTATCCTTTAGCAGTCATGTCGAATAAGCTGTTGGATATCGTGAAGATGGGGTTAGCGCAATTTGATTTAGAAGCATATTTTGAGGTCATCTTAGGTGGTGAAGAAATCAGCGAGCCCAAACCAAGCCCAGTTGGTATTTTGGAAGCATGTGAAAAACTCCATGTGCCGCACGATGATGTTATTTACATAGGAGATTCTCCGACCGATATACAGGCTTGTAAGAAGATGGCTGCTTATTCCGTCGCATTTGTATATGAAGAGGTAAGAGCAGAAGAGATGAAAGCAGAAAAACCTTGTGCTATAATACATGACATGACAGAGATCATCAATTTGGTAAAGGAGGATCACGAATGGAGCGACGTTACGATTTAGTTATCATCGGGGCTGGCCCTGCGGGAATGAGTGCTGCTATTTATGGAAGCCGTGCCGGCTTACAAGTGGCTATGCTGGAGATGGGAGCCCCCGGAGGTAAGTTAGTAAAGACAAATGAAATCAGTAACTGGCCGGGAACCATAGAAACAAACGGTGCTAAACTGGCTAGTGATATGTTTGAACATTCTACGGCATTCGGTGCAGAATATCTGTATGGAAATGTTATCAAGGTAGAAGATGCAGGAGATTATAAGAAAGTTATCTGTGATGATGGTGAGGTATATGAAGCAAAGGCTGTTATTGTCGCAACCGGAACACAGGAGCGTATGATGAAGATTCCAGGCGAAGCAGAAAATATCGGACGTGGTGTATCCTATTGTGCAGTGTGTGATGGGGCATTTTTCCGCAATCAGGAAGTTTGTGTCATCGGTGGCGGTAATTCGGCTTTAGAAGAGGCAAATTACTTAACGCAATTTGCAAACCGCGTGAATATCATAATTCGTCGAGATGTATTTCGGGCAGACAGTATCGTACAAAAAGCAATTAGAGAGAATCCTAAAATCCATGTCATTCCAAAACACATTCCAATTGCTGTTATAGATGATGGAAATCGAGTGGTTGGATTAAAAGTAAGAAATGTTGATACAGGTATTGAAACAACAATCGAGACACATGGCATTTTCCCATATATTGGTTTAGATCCGGCAACTTCTTTCTTAGCAGATTTGCCTGTACTAAATGAACGTGGTTATATGGTTGTGGACGAGAACTGTGAAACAAAGGTAAAAGGTATTTACGGTGCAGGTGATGTGATTGAAAAACAATTACGTCAGGTTGTAACGGCAACCAATGATGGTGCAATTGCGGCACAGCATGCCTTTCATGTTATAAAAGGTTTATAATGGTAAAGAAGTCATATCCGTAAAAAAGATATGACTTTTCTTATTTAAGACAAGAATATCCTTATTTCAGACATCACCATAAGAATCGCTTTTTTTGTGCTATAGTTTTCTTACAGGAAGAAAGGTGAAACCAAATGTGGAAAAGACAAATAAGTACTTTTACAGTTACCTATATTTTTTATATTCTGTTTTTAATTACAAGATGGCATCTTGTGTTTTATAGAATTTATGGAGAAGTATTAAGTGAACACGAAATTAATATATTTACAGGATTAGATCCAAGTCTTTTCACAAGAGATATTTTGATGTTTCTTTTATTTATATTAATTTTTATCCCACCAATAAAATCATTTGAAATAACGCGTATGACAAGAACACAATATTTCAAAAAATGCCTCCCGGCGCTTGTAGGGTGTTCATTCATTATGGCCTTAACTGCGAATGTGATTAAAACGGTTTTCATGATTGTAAAAT
This sequence comes from Longicatena caecimuris, assembly GCF_018406465.1. Classification (GTDB taxonomy): domain Bacteria; phylum Bacillota_I; class Bacilli_A; order Erysipelotrichales; family Erysipelotrichaceae; genus Longicatena; species Longicatena caecimuris. Next base: position 2,833,199 of record NZ_AP024510.1, on the reverse strand, counting down.
TCTATCGTGTAGAAACATTGTTGCATAACTACAAATGCATTGGATGAGATTAGTATTTATCGAATTAGAGATTTATTCAAAAAACTAAGAGATGCGGGATGCATAATTATTATTGCCAGTCACAATAAAGAAGATATTGATTGCCTTTGCGACAAAGTTTTAATTATGAAAAGCGGAGAGTTGAGTGAAAAGCAAGAATAAATATCATTTTCGATAAAGAGCAAATCAGTAAAAGCAGCTGTTACGTGTAATTGATTTTATCCGATTACTAAGAAGGAAACAGCTTCTTTTTTATGATTAGGGAAAGAGGATTCTTTTGTGAGAAAAAGTAGCGAATGTGTGCTCGCTGTGGTAAACTTATAGCGAGGTGATACAGATGAATGAACAGAATGTTGTGTTAATAACCGGGATGTCTGGAGCAGGTAAAACGACTGCCATGGGTATTCTGGAAGATATGGGGTATCACTGTATTGATAATTTCCCTGTACAGTTAATTGCATCACTGGGAAAAATTATCAACACCGAACCGGATCCACGCTATAAAAACATTGCCTTGGCAACAACAGCAATGGATTATCCTAAATTTTTACAGTATTTTGAGAATATCGATGTGAATATTCATATTGTTTTTTTAGATGCCAGCAATGAGAAGTTACTATTGCGCTACAAATTTACAAGACGTCATCATCCCATGATCATCTTTCATAAGGCCAAAACCTTAGAAGAGGCAATTGAATTGGAACGCGATATGTTTGATGCCTTAAGCGAACATGCCATCATGCATATTGATACCACGAAATTGGATCAACATGAATTAAAGAGCATGTTGATGGAAAAGCTGGCGTTAGACAGTCGCCGTGTCTTTTCTATTTCGTTTGTATCCTTTGGCTATAAACACGGAGTTCCTATGGATGCAGATTTAGTTTTTGATGTCAGATTCCTACCAAATCCATATTATATAGAGGAACTGAAGAAACAAACGGGTGATGATGCACCGGTTTATGATTATGTGATGAGTTTTGATCAGACAAAAGAATATGTCCGACATTTAAAAAACTTTTTAGATTTTGTTTTCACACAATATAAAAACCAAAATAAGAGTCACATTATGGTAGCGATCGGTTGTACCGGTGGGCATCATCGTAGTGTGACAATTACCAATTGGCTGTATTCTCATTATCGTGATCAATATACCTGTTATAAATCACACCGTGATAAGAAAGTGGGTTAAACTATGAAAAATGTAGCAGTCATTGGCGGGGGCACTGGGTTATCGGTTATGCTGAGAGGGTTAAAACAGATTCCTGACATTAACCTGAGCGCTATTGTGACCGTCGCAGATGATGGTGGCAGTACAGGTCGTATTCGCAGACAATTTCATATCCCCGCTATGGGGGATATCCGCAGTGTGATGTGTGCTATGGCAGAGGAAGAAACGATGTTTACCTCGCTGATGAATTTTCGCTTTGACGGGGATGACAGTGATGTCGGCGGTCATAATTTAGGCAATCTGATTTTGACTGCTTTAACACAGACAAGCGGTAGTTTTATGGAGGCCATCCGTGCCTTTTCAAAATTCTTAAAAGTGCGTGGAAATATCATACCGAGTTCTTTACAGGTCATTACGCTTTACGCTATTATGGAAGATGGAACGATTGTTCGCGGTGAAAGTAATATCCCTAAGTTTTCCAACCGTATTGAAAAGGTTTTTTATCAAGATGATGTTGAAGCTACTAGAGAAGCTCTACAAGCCATTCATGAAGCGGACATCATTTTCTACGGCATTGGCAGCTTGTATACAAGCATTATGCCTAATTTGATTGTCAATGGTGTGGTGGATGAATTAAAAAGAAATAAAGCAAAAAAGATATATTTCTGTAATGCGATGACACAACCGGGAGAAACAGATCATTTCTCAGTTGAAGATCATATTCGGGCTTTACAGCGTCATTCCTTTGCGGATGCCGTAGATATTGTCATTACGCATAATAATGTTGTCAGCAAAGAATTACTTGATAAATATTTAGCTATGGGAAGTGAACCGGTCAAGGTAAAGGAAGAGCAGCATGATTATGAAATATTATATCGTGATGTCTTAAGTTTTGAAGATCAGCTGATTCGTCATGATTCAGATAAGATTAGAGATGTAATTCAGGAAGTTATAGAAAAAGAGTTAGGATGATGTAGATGTCTTTTACGACGGAAGTTAAATCGGAAATAGCGGCGAATGAGTTGCATCCTTGCTGTATGAAAGCAGAATTGAGCGCTGTTTTACAAATGTGTTCAACGATGAATTTCACTAGTGATGGGGTGCATCTGACAATTAAAACAGAAAATCCCACAACGGCGAAACGTATCTATAAATTGGTGAAAGAACGTTATGATGTAACTACACGACTTTCTGTTATCAAAAAGATGAAACTGAAAAAAAATAATATCTATGTGATACGTGTGGAAAATAAAGCAATGGAAATCTTAAAGGATTTGGAAATATTCACCGAAAAAGGTTTGCAGGCTCATCCATCTAGCCGTATGTTGCGTAAAGAATGCTGTGCCAGAGCATATTTAGCAGGAGCTTTCTTGGCTGGAGGCAGCGTTAATTCACCGAATAAAGCAAATTATCATTTAGAAATTAGTACCAACAATGAAGGGTTGGCAAAGTTTATTCAAAAGCTGATGAACCGCTTTGATTTGCCGGCAAAATATATCAAACGCCGCAATCAAGATGTAATCTATCTAAAGGCTAGTGATAAGATTGGTGATTTTCTTCGTTATATCGGCGCAAGTGATGCAGTCTTTACGTTTGAAGATAGTCGTATTCAACGAGATTTCATGAACTCATTGACACGTTTGGATAATTGTGAGCTGGCAAATGAGATGAAAAGTATGGCAGCGGGAAAAAAACAATTGGAAGATATTCAATGGATTGAAAATTATCGTGGTTTAGAGGCATTGCCTGAAAAGCTTCAGCATGCTGCTTATGCGCGAAAGGAATTACCGGAAGCTAGCCTTTTAGAGCTATGTGATTATTGCGCAGATGTATATGATGAAACCATATCGAAATCGGGCATGAAACATCGCTTGGCAAAATTAAAGGAAATGGCCGACCAGTACCGCAAGGTATAAATTAAATAGAAAAGTGCAGACTAAAAAGGGTGATGATATGAAAATCTTCATGATACTAATAGCTGCACTTTTTCCTTTTCTACATAATACGCCTTATGAAGTACAAATTAGTGACTGCCAAAAAGATCAGATCATAGCAGAGAGTCAAGGAAGTAAATTAAATCTTTCTTTATTTAATATCCATTTAAAAAATGAGAATGCTTGGAAGAAAACCTGTTCTATTTTAATGGAGGCAGATCATGTAACAATGGAAATAGATCCTACGACACAAATTAATGAAAAGTTAAGTGTATATCTGTTTGCGGATGGAACGCTTATACAAGAAGAATTGCTTTCACAGGGTCTTGCTTATATATTAATACGCAATCCTGAATATGTATATGAGGAACAAATGGAGAAAGCAGAAACAAAAACAACACAGACGATGGCAAAACCAACGATAGAAAAAAAACATAAACGTTATCCTTTTCAGGGGCCTATATATCTTGGAATATGTACTCTTTTATGGTTAGGTATGCTGCTCTATTATGGCTTTCATAAAAAAGCGAAAAAGTCGTCTTTACGTCATAAAAATATGATACAATAGAACCTAGAAAGGTGGGAAGCGTGTATGCAGGCATACATTGCACGTACCCCCAATGTTTCGAAAAAGGAGCTGGAAAGACGGCAAAAAGAGTGTAGAGGAGATCAACGACTGCGTATTGAAGCCCGCTTTGGACGCAATGTGCGTTCTTTGAGAAAACAGCGACATTTGACGCAGGAAGAACTGGCAGCCCTCTGCCATGTTCATCAACATTATATTTCCGACATTGAGCGTGGTGTTCGGAATGTGTCGCTGCGGGTAGTGGAAACAATTGCGAGAGCATTGGGTGTACACGAAAAAGACTTATTATAGAAGAAGAGGGAGAAATCCCTCTTTTCATATACAGAACAAAGATTTTATATTATAATGAATCTGTAATATTTTAATGAAAGTGAGGAATATCATGGACATTCTTATCTATATTATCGTAGCTATTTTATTGCTTTATGTATTCTTTATGATTTTACCAATTGTTTTACCGATTATTCTATTCATCGTCTTGGCATTATTTTTCTATATTTTATATATGAAACATAAAATCCAAAAAAACATGGAAAAGTTTGAAGATGATATGGATTCTTATGATCAAGAGGATTTTCAAGACTATCGTAGGTATGACAATCAGCGTAGAACAAGTGATACAGATGATATCATTGATGTTGAATATACAGAAACGGAAGAAAAAGATGATAATGGAGCGTGGTAAGCATGGTAAAGGAAGCTGGAAGAGACGACAAATCTGAGGTTTATGAATTATGGAAACATGCCTATCCAAGTCAAAATCGTAATTATTTAAGCTTCTATTTCCGTCATTTATTTGATGAAGGTGTTTGTTTGGTACAGGAACAGGATCATCGTATTATCTCCAGTCTGCAAATGAATACACACGTCATGCGGTTTCAAGGTAAATTATTGAATATCTCTTATATATTAGGAGTTAGCACATTACCCGATTATCGCCGCCGCGGACATATGCGTGAATTGATGAACAGTGCATTGGATGAGGCGAGTCATAACCATTTAATTACATTGGTGAAAGCATTCAATCCGCGACTATATGAACAATTTGGCTTTCAGGTACTATATGAACGCAAACAATATCTCATTCAAAGGGAATACCTTAATAAGATCATACCACTGCGAGTGGCACATGAGGCTGAAGCAAAAGAGTTGTTAAAGGCGTATCGGCAATTTATCCGTCATTTTGATGGATATTATGAACGAGATGTGGCCTATTATGAAACATTGTTAAAAGAGTTGACTCTGGGAATTAAGCAGTTGGTAACATATCGTGATGCGCATGGAACGCTTTGCGGGTATTTGATTTATCAAATGCAGAAAAATGATCTTGTTGTGAAAGAGGCTGTTTATATGGAGTCGATTGCTTTACAGCGAATGATGAAAGAGATACTTGGTGATCATGAGGCTATTATCGTGGAAGTCAGTCAAAGTGAAAAACTTGAAAAAATCTTTACCTTGGCGATACCTAAACGTTCAGCCTTTATGATGGCCCGCATTAACAGTTATCCATTGTTCAATAAGCTGTTTAATGCCAAAGCAAAAACGCCCAAAGAAGCGTATGCCATTTTAAAAAAGCCATTATGGCTGCATGAGTATTATTAAGGTAGTCAAGTGTAAAACTGGCAGATGCCTAAGCAAAAGATATTTAGAAAGTTAAGGATGAAAATAACATCTTTAGCTTTTTTTGTAATATACCGTATGCTTTAAAAAGATTGTTTTGCGAAATCAAGAAATAAAAAGAGAATTCTTATACATGGCTGAATAGCCGTTTAGAATTCTCTTCTTTCCCAATGAATTTATGCTGTAATCTTTTGATTACAGTTTTTTTTCTTAACCAACGTTGTTTTTCTTGAATAGAAACGCTCTGATTTCAATTATACACATGATAGCAGCGGCAACGGCAATTGCCCAATTCAGATACAGGATGACACCTTCATACCCTTGCTGATATGCATTGATGATTAGCAATACAGATAAAGCGATAAATAAAAAGATTTTGATGACAATTTTTTTCGCATCTAAATTTGCTTCTGATTGTATCGTTCCCATGTGATTAACCGGTTTGAAATTTGGTATCTGTGGCAAAGTCTGCAGGAATTTACGGAATTTGAATTCCATGAGCGCATATGCTGCAATACCTAAGAAAATACACATAATCAAAGGAAGCTCAAACATATATGCAAAGATTGCGGCAATGCCACCGATAAAGAAACGCGAACTATAGGTACGGAATGGTTTGGTTTTATCTGTTAACACATAACCTACATGATTCATACGGTTAAGATATACCGGACGTCCTTTTTCATCATGATATACATTAAGACCGCCTATTTTATTGTCTTCTGCTGACATCGCGGTTTTTCTGCCTTTTATAGCCATTAAAAATCACCTCTAACGCTTATTATATATGGAAACAAGAAGTTCGTCTACCTTAAAAGAAAGAAATACAAAGAAAATAATGCTTTTTAAAGCATCGCATGCCTATTTTCTTATCCCATATCAGAATCCGCTTCTTTCACATTTATTAAGGCTGTCAGCGGATAATTAACGCTATAAAAAAGGCAATATCGAAAATTAGTGAGGTTTTTGCACATTTTAACAACTTTATGCACAGTGCGTTGTTTTTTTTACTATCGTGAGATATAATGAAGTCGTAATGAAAAGGATTTCAAAATTCAGAAAAGGAGCGATGAAACATGATTTTTGGAAAAGACTCAGCACAGTGGGAAAGTTTGAAGGGAACCTTCACTGCAACGGAAATTAACCAGCAGCCGGCAACGTGGAGAAAAACCATCAAACAGATCGAAGACAGCAAAGATGAATTAAAGGCATTTATTGAAAATGTTACAAAGAATGAAGATTATGACATCATTCTGACAGGTGCCGGAACAAGTGAATTTGTTGGTAACTCTATTTATACGTATGTTGCAAGACGTACAAATTACAAAACAAAATCTTATGGAACAACCGATATTGTTGCAACTCCAGAAGCTTATTTATCTCAAGACAAACCAACCCTGTTAGTATCTTATGGAAGAAGTGGTAACTCACCAGAATCTGTAGGTGCTGTTGATGTTGCGGATGAAGTATGCGGTAAGAATGTATATCACTTATTCATCACTTGTAATGCAGAAGGAGCTTTGAGTAAAGCAGCTGCAAAACGTGATAATGCATATGCTATCAATTTAACTCCAGAAACACACGATCAAAGCTTTGCTATGACTAGCAGTTTCTCTAACATGATGTTAGCAACGCTGTTATGCTTCAGCTTGGATAATCTGGATGAAGTAAAAGCAGAATTAGAAGATGTTATCACAGCTGCTGAAAATACTTGCGCAAATGATTGGAATACATTTAAAGAAATCGCTGATGGATTTGATTTCAACCGTATCGTTTACCTTGGAGCAAACTGCTTAAAAGGTATCGCTCAGGAAAGTCAGCTGAAAATGTTGGAACTTACTGCAGGTAAAGTTGCTACAATGTTTGATACGCCAATGGGATTCCGTCATGGACCTAAATCAATCATCAATGATGAAACATTAACAGTTGTTTATGTTAGTGATGATCCATATACTCGCCAGTATGAAGTGGATTTGATCAAAGAAATGAGCGCACAGCGTAAAGGCAATAAAATTGCTGCGATCATGAATAAAGAAGATAAAGAAATCGTTGAATTAGTTGATTATGCATATGCTTGCAACTTGAAAAATGAACATGACAATGCATTCTTAGGATTCAACTACATCGTAGCTGCGCAGATTTTAGCATTATTCAAATCATTAGCATATGGTTCTACTCCAGACAATCCATGTCCTACAGGAGAAGTTAACCGTGTAGTAAAAGGTGTCATCTTGCACCCATATACAAAGAAATAATTGTTGGAGGTAAATAACATGATAGGATTAATCGTAACCGGACACGGAAATTTCGCAACAGGTCTTACTAGCTCTTTGAAATTAATTGCTGGTGATCCACAAAACTATGTAGCTGTTGACTTTCCACAGGAATATTCAGTAGAAGATTTAGAAAGAGAATTAACTAAAGCTTTAGATTCCTTAAAAGATTGTGATGGTATTTTGGTACTTTCTGATCTTGGTGGAGGTTCTCCTTTCAAAACAGCTGTAATGGTTGGATATCCAAGAGGTAATGTTGAAGTGTTAGCTGGTACTAACCTGCCTATGCTGATCGAAGTGAATATGGGCCGCTCTTTCATTGAAGACTTAGGGGCTTTAACAGAAATGGCTATGAACACAGGAAAAGATCAGGTAGTTCGTTATGAATTTAAACCAGTTGTTCAGGAAGAATCTTCAGACGGCATCTAAAAAATCATAATATATAAGAAAACCGCATGCAATGCGGTTTTTTTCATGCTTTAATTGTAAATGGTTTTTGCATAATCTGTTGGTGTAATACCGAATTGTTGTTTGAATTTGCGAGAAAAATAGTGAATTGAGGTAAATCCCAACATACTGGATATCTCACTGATCGTATATACACTCTCTTTGATCAATAGTTTGCTTTTCTTTAATTTTAAATCACTGATATATTGTTTAGGTGCCGTTCCTAAGTTGTTTTTAAATAACGTTTGCAGACTGGAACGTGATATGGAGAAACGATTACAAATTTCTTCAATGGTTAATTGTTCATAAATCGTATCGTTGATATAAATGACAATTTCATTCAGTAATTCATTTTCAAAGCGCTGCTGCATAGGGGTAGATGCTACCGGAGAACTGGATAAGAAATCATATTGGAGGATTTTAATCAATAATTCTTTTATATAACAAATCATCAATTCACTGTCATAAAGCATTTCATTATTAGAAACCTTGATGAAATTATTCAGGGCATTGTGAATATCACGATGAGCGTGATAAACACGATTTGTAATTAAATAAGAATCCGGAATGTCCATATCAAAGAGGATCGTTAAGTAACTGCATGACTGGGCATCTCCTGTTTTTTGTGTGTGAAACTGTCCCGGCGCATATAAAATCAGATCCATTTCGTCTAAACGATATTCTTCATCATCAACGGTTGTTGCTAGTTCTCCATTATCAATAAAAGTGAGTTCCCAATAATTATGTTGTTCACCGGGAAAGGTGTAGCTGGCATTGCGGACCTGATAGTAATAACCAAGAATTTCTTTTACTGAAAAGGTTGGAATGATAGGTTCATAACTGATAGGATTTCCATCATATGTTTTTACATAGGTCTTTTTCGCTTTAAAATCAGTTTCTAATTCAACCTTGGAAGTCTGGGTGATCGTGATGAAATTAAACTTCACACCTTTTTTTATTTTAATAAAGCGGTGGATGACAAAACGTTCAAATTCTTCTGCTTTTTCATCTTTGCTGACTACGAGCATGACGATACCCGATAATACCTTCACATACACATCACTATTATATGTATAATAAGATGTGAATTCTTTATCCTTCAATTTTAATACAGAGTGTGTCATTTTGATGCTTTGACGGCGAGTCAAATCATTTACGATTTCCCCATATTTGTTAAAAATAAAACTAGTTGTTTTGTTAAACATGAGAAGTTCACCTCTTTTATGAATAGTATAGCAAATTTTGCGCATCCAGAAAAGAAATTAATGAGAAAAGAATATGGATAAAAATGTGAGAGAAACTCGCCTGTTTTATGTAAGTGTTTACATTATGTGATAATCGATGAATAAAATGTCATATGTCAATTACTTTTATCACATTTTTTCCCAAAAGTAAGTACGTATGTAAATTTTTGCGAAATGTATGGATATTTCTGATTATTTGCATTAATTAGTAGATGAAAATGGGCGTAATTGCTAAAAAGTGCAAAATCACTAATAAAAAGTGTAAAGAAATCACATCCATTTTGGCATAAAATCTAAGTGAACTGAAAGGGTTTACGTAGCGCATTCACCTCATCATGAAGCGCTGCCGCTAGTTCATGTTTAAACAGATAGAAAGGAGAGAGCAAACATGCCAGATATCGTTTTAACACGAATCGACAACCGTCTGATTCACGGACAGGTTGCAACACAGTGGTGTGGAGTCGTTGGAGCTAACTTATTATTAGTGGCAAACGATGCCGTAGCAGGTGATGAATTCCGTCAGGGTCTGATGAATATGGCTGCACCAGCTTATGCACAGACAAGATACTTCAGTATCGAAAAGACAATCAACATCATCGGTAAAGCTAGCCCACAGCAGCACATCGCTATCATCTGTGAAACTCCACAGGATGTACTAAGATTAGTAGAGGGTGGAGTTCCTATTAAGAAAGTAAACATTGGAAACATGCACATGGCAGAAGGTAAACGTCAGGTTGCTACTTCTGTTGCTGTCAATGATGACGATGTTGCAACTTTCAAAAAACTGCAGGACTTGGGTGTTGAACTGGAAATCAAACGAGTTCCAGATATTGCTGCAGAACCAATTGATAAATTATTTAAATAAGAATTCGCTTAAACAGAAGGGAGATTTATCATGGATATTATTCAAATTATCTTGTTGGCAGTCGTAACCTTTATCTTTGCGATTGACCAATTCTCTCTGACTGAAACACTGTATCGTCCAATTATCTCTTGTACTATTATCGGTGCAATCTTAGGTAATATGGAAATCGGTCTTTTAGTTGGTGGAACGTATGAAATCATGGTTATCGGTAACATGCCAGTTGGTGGAGCTCAGCCACCTAACGTAATCATCGCTGGTGTTGCCGGATGTATCTTAGCTATCAAAGCTAACATGGAAGTTAATGCTGCTTTAGGTACAGCTGTTATCTTCTCAATCTTCGGTCAGTATGTTGTTACGTTAGTATTTACATTCATGGCTGGTCTTATGTCAAAAGCTGATAAAGCAGCTGCAGAAGCAAATCCTAAGGGAATTGCACAGGTTAACTACATTTCAATGGTAATCCTGGGAACACTGTTCGCTGTTATTTCTATCCTGTGCTATGTTGGTGGAACAGCTATGGCTGACACTCTGCAGCAGATTGCTACAGATTACTCTTGGTTTACAGCAGGTTTAACAGCTGCTGGTGGTATGATGAAGTTTGTCGGTTTCGCTATCCTGATGAAGATCATGATGGCAAGCGATCTGTGGGGCTTCCTGCTTGCAGGTTTCGCTTCTGCAATCATCTTAAGCTACATCCCTACAGGCTTTGCATTTAATGCAGAAGCTGGTAGTGTAGCTGCTAGTGGAACAATGAGTGGTGTTGCATTATTATTGCTGGCATTCATTGGTATCTGTATCGCAATTTACGACTTCATGATCAATATTAAGATTAAAGAAAATGCTGGTAGCAATGCAGGAGGTATGAGTGATGGAATCTAATACAATGACAACATATAAAGATCTTACACCTGCTCCTAAAGTTGACAAAAAAACATTAAATAAAATGGTTTGGATGTCTACCATGCTGCAGGCAAGTTTCAACTATGAAAGAATGCAGTCCAGTGGATGGCTGTGGGCTATGTTACCTGGTTTGCAGAAAATTCATACAAATAAAGATGACTTAGCTGCATCTATGACACACAATATGGACTTCATTAATACACACCCTTACTTGGTAACCTTCGTAATGGGTATTGTATTATCAATGGAACAGCAGAAGATGGATATTCAGACAATTCGTTCTGTACGTATCTCTACTGCAGCTCCATTGGGTGGTATCGGTGACGCATTGTTCTGGTATACATTTGTACCTATCGTTGCTGGTGTTACAGCTATCCAGGCACAGAATGGAAATATCTTAGGACCAATTCTGTTCTTCGTTATCGTATTCGGTGCACAGATGGCTTTACGTTTCGCTTTGATGTACTGGTCTTATAACTTAGGTATGTCAGCTGTAGCTTCTTTAACAAAACATGCGAAAGAATTTACACATGCTGCATCTGTTATGGGTATCTTCATCGTTGGTGCTTTGATTTCTAACATGGGTTCTACTTCTTTAGAAATCGTCTTCTCTTCAGGCGGATTAACTACAAATGTACAGGGTCAGTTAGACTCTATCCTGCCTAAAGTAATTCCTTTGGCATTAACTTTAATGTGCTATGCTCTGTTGAAGAAAAAATGGACACCAATCAAATGTATCGTTCTGCTGTTAGTAATCGGTATCGTAGGATGTATGTTTGGTGTATGGGCAACTGGTGGTGCTTATACGGCATTAATTCCAGTTCCTTGGCACGCATAAAATAGTAATATTGCTCTCTCAAACCTTAAAACAGGTACAATTGATATCTGTATGCAGGTCATCCACTTGGGTGACCTGTTTTTTCATTCCTATGTTAATGTAGAGGGAAGATGTTCCTATATGTATTAGGTTATCGTAAGTTATGAAGATGGTTCTGTTTCATTAAAGGTAATAAAAAAACCTTTTGATTTCTTTTGAATCAAAAGGAGGTGTCAAAATGAATTGACTACATTATCACACACAGTTACTATACACTTATAGTTGTGAAATTGTAAATATACGATTCGAAAAAAGTCGAAATATTTGTGATTCATGCTATAATGAAAACAATAAAGTAGAGGTGTTATTATGAGTGCCGCAAGTATCATTATCATAATCTGTGGCGGTGTTGCCTGGTTTACCTATCGGCGCATCAAACAGTTTCCTATCATCGCCATACAGGGAGCATTTCAAAGAGCAGATTACCAGCATGCCTTAGAACTCTTAAATGGCGCTGGTGCTGAGAAATTATTATCCCCCTTGGAAAAAGATCGTTTACTGATGAAAGCTTATTTCATGGCAGGCAAAAAGAACGAATTTCTAGAACAGATTGCAAAGATTGCCCACACACAATATAAAAAAGGAGATCCAGCAAGTGTATTAGAGCCTTGGTATTACCACAGTTTACGATGTAAGCATACGGAGTTTGCGAATGCCTACCAACAAGCATTGCATGCGTGTGCTGATGAACAAACCTTGCAAATAGCAGATCTCGCCTATCAAATATTATTAGAGAACAGTCTGCATGATATTACTGCCCTTGATGAATACATCTGCAAGATACGAAGTGCTGATTTCCATGCCGGTTTATTATATTATTTAAAAGGTAAATTATGCTTTCATGAAAATGCCATCGAAGAAGCATTGCATGCTTTCGATAATGCATTATTTAATTTTGAAACGGCTGAATCTTATCTATTTTATGATGATGCCAAACAGTATATTGATACTTATGGAAATTCCTCCTATTTGCATTATGGAAAAGCTGATGTAGCAATTCATACCGATATTGATATGGTAGAAAGATATCGTATGGTTCCTAAAAAAGATGCAAAATAGTTCTCTTACCACCTACATCAATGGAATAGACGTAGAATTGACGTATCTTACTAAGGTACGTTTTTTCTTTTTGTTTCAACGTATTGAGTTCACTATGCAACATCGTAAGAAAGAACAAAGCTCGTTCTTGGCATGAGAAAAGGCCATTCTTGCGAATGACCTTTAAACTCAATTGTAGATAGAGTTATTAGTTTGAGAGAGCACCATCTACTATTTTAATTTAGATTAAGCAACTACATTCCAAGGTACTGGTACTAATGGTGTGTAATCGCCACCCCAGATACCGAAGATAGCTCCAACGATACCGATAACCAAGAATAAACCGATACATTTTGTAGGAGTCCAGTTTTTCTTCTTGATCAAGAAGTAGCACATCAAAGTGAACAGTAATGGAATTAAGCAAGGCAGGATCTTATCTAAGTATTCCTGAATGTTAATGAATACGTCAACCATAGTTTTTCCGTCTTCAGCAACAGTCTGTCCGTTAGGGATAGAGATACCTAAGTGAGTTCCGCCACCATAGTTAGAAATCAAAGCACCTACAACGAATACACCAAGCAGAGAAGCTGCATGAGTGAATTCTTTTGCATGAGCAGTCATCATAGATACAGCTTTTGTACCTAAGTTATAAGACCAGTACATTAAACCATAACGCAATGCCATTTCAGCACCAAATGCGATGATGAAGTACAGGATTGGTCCCATCATGTTGCCGTCGATTGCCATGTTAGCAGTCATACCAGCAGTGATAGGAATCAGTGTATACCAGAACAATGCGTCACCGATACCACCTAATGGAGCTGCAGTAGAGATACGTACAGAACGGATTGTCTGAATATCCATTTTCTGCTGTTCCATAGAAAGAACCATACCCATAACGAATGTTACTGCGAATGGGTGAGTGTTCAAGAAGTCCATGTTGTGTGTCATGGATGCAGCTAAATCATCTTTGTTTGTATGAATTTTCTGCAAACCTGGTAACATAGCCCACAGCCATCCAGCTGATTGCATTCTTTCATAGTTGAAAGCTGCCTGCAGCTGCATAGAGCGCCATACCATTTTATTTAATGTTTTGTTATCGACTCTGGCAGCAGGGGTAGTGTCTTTATAAGTTGTCATAGCATTAGATTCCATCACTCATACCTCCCATTCCGCTTCCAGCGTTTTCTTTAATTTTTGATGTTGTTAAGAAGTCATTCAATGCAATAGCGATACCGATGAATGCAACTAAGATCAGAGCAGCTGATGAAGTTGCAGGAATGTTTCCAAGGATCAATGCGAATGCGAAACCTGCAAGCAGGTAGCCCCACAAATCGTTAGAAAGCATAATTTTCAGCAGGATTGCGAAACCAACGAAACGCATCATACCACCGGCAGCACCTAAACCACCCATGAACCAGCTAGCGTTCTTAGAGATTTCAGTCAATGTATCTGACATACCAACTCCAGCACTATAAGCAACGATTGCGATTAATGCAAACAATCCGCCTAAACCAGCCATAGAGATGTTCAATACAGCAGTAATTCCTTTAGGATTAGCTTCAGCAGCAGCTTTGTCAGCTTTAGCCATTAATCCAGACATGATAGTGAACATTACAGTTACTACATACTGTCCGAAAGTAGCGAAGATCATACAAGCACCTAATGCAGCGTTTGTATCCATGTGTGCCTTAACCGCGAAGATCATAGCAACAACGCTACCTAATACGGCGTTAGGTGGCTGAGCTCCACCAACTGGCATGTTACCGATCATCATCAACTCGTAAGTACCACCGATAATAAGACCCATGTTTACATCTCCAAGGATCAGACCGATGATAGGACAAGCGATAATTGGACGGTATACGATTTCTGTTAATGAGAACTGGTCAATTGCAAAGATGAACGTTACAATGGCCAGCAGTACACATTCAATAATATTGAAGTCCATAAGTTTCTCCTTCCATTATTTAATTTTTCATTAAATAACACTTTTGTAATAAATTCTTGTTAAATTATTATTTAAGTAATTTATGAATGAGGTATAAAAAGTAAAAAATGGCTTGAAATTAAGGGATATTATGATTTTTATAGACTTGTGAAAGTGTTAGCTACGTGTTAGTAACGCTATAAGAAAGCGTTGCTTTCATGTGCATAACATAGTAAGGTTAATATGTAAAGGGAATAAGTATAAGAAGGTGTTGAAGATGAGCGGTAACTATGGCATCAAAAAGGCGAATGGCATGGGGAGTGTCTATCGCCTGCAAGGAAACCGACGAAAACCATGGGTCGCTTGTGTAACCATTTCATTGCGTCACAGCAATGATGCTGGTTATAAACAAAAGCGCAAGATCATTGGGTATTACGAAACACAGGAGATGGCGGAATTTTCACTTTGGAACTATAACAAGAATCCGGTATTATTTGAGGAAATTCAAAAGCTTGGGACAATTACGTTTGAAACGATTTATCAGGAATGGTCAAGTATGAAGTTTCGCTGTATCTCACAAAATGCCATCAATGGCTATAAGGCAGCGTATGCCAAATGTGAACCCATCTGGCATTGCAAGTTATCAGAGTTAAAGACCATTCACTTTCAGCGGATCATGGATGAAAGTGAATTATCTGTAGCTAGTGATCTGAAATTAAAATCACTGATGGTTTTAGTATGCGAATATGCCGTACAAAACGATATCATAAACAAGAATTATGCAAAATATGTCACGATCAATAAGAAAGAACGGCCACCGGAAATTCATAAGCCGTTTAGTGAAAAAGAGATTGAGGTATTGTTTGCACATGATAATATACCGTTTGTGGATACGATTCTGATTATGATCTACACGGGATTTCGGGTCAGCGAATTGTTTCAGATCAAGACCAAAGATGTTGATTTACAGAATTTGACAATCCGCGGTGGGAATAAAACGGAAGCCGGTAAAAATCGTGTCGTACCAATTCATGAGCGAATCCAGGATTATGTATTAAACTATTACAATATGGGAAATGAATATCTAATTTGTGATTTAGAAACAGGGGCGAAGATCAATTACCATGCCTATCGTAACAATTACTTCGATAAGATCATGAATATGCTGGATATGAATCATTTGCCTCATGATTGTCGCCATACCTTTGCGACAAGGCTGTCAAACTTTGGTGCGAATGCGACAAGTATCAAGCGCTTGATTGGTCATACCTCCTATGCGACAACAGAAAAAATCTATACGCATAAGGATATTGGTCAATTGCGAAGGGCTATTTTCTCCTTAAAATAATGTTAGCTACATGTTAGCTATCCAACAAAAACGACTCTCTTTAATGAGAGCCGTTTTCTATGACGGTATCAATTAAGCCATAAGCCTTTGCGCTTATCGCATCCATATAATAATCACGGTCACAATCTTTCTTAATGGTGGCAATAGGTTGTCCACACTGACTGCTTAAAATATGATATAAGCGTTGTTTCAATTGATTGATATGTTGTGCGGCGATTTCCATATCCTTTGCCTGCCCTTGCATACCGCCAAGCGGCTGATGAATCATAATTTCAGCATTTTGTAAGGCACTGCGTTTTCCTTTTTCACCTGCACATAGTAAAACTGCTGCCATACTGGCACACATGCCCATGCCAATTGTGGCAATTTCACAGGAAATATACTTCATCACATCATAAATGGCTAAACCGGCACTGACACTTCCTCCGGGTGAATTGATATACATTTGAATCGGATCTTTACTGATACTTGCCAAATATAACAGCTGCGCACAAATACTGCTGCTCATGGCATCATCAATTTCCCCTGTTAATATGATAATACGCTCTTTTAATAAGCAAGAATATAAGTCATATACACGCTCACTTGCGGCATTGCGTTCAATGATGGTAGGAACGATCACCATAACATCACTCCAATCTGTCTGTATATAAGTATGCGCGAAGCAAAAGGTTTAATACTTTTTCCTTATACTTTCTTAAATCCATATGGAAATGTAAAACGTTGCAGAAGGAAATGTGCTACAATAAACAAAAGGAGAAAAGCGGGTATGAAGAAAATAGGGATGTGTTTTTTAAGTTTGTTATTGTTGTGTGGCTGTCAACAGCATAGTACAAAACAAAAGCAGGTAAAGCAAAAGGATACCATCGTTTTGGGATATGTGAACAGTGATGGATATATGAAAGTGAAGCAAAAGGGGAAATATGGCTTTATGAATAAGCAAAAACAAGTGATGATTCCTTGTGAATATGATTTGATAACACAGGAAAAAGACGTGTATATTGCGCAAAAAGATGGCAAGTATGGCGTGATTGATAAACAGAATCAAATCTTGTTGCCTGTGGAATATGAACGTATTCTCTATGCTTATGATAGTGGATATTTCTTTGCTCGGAAACAGGAAAAGACGATGGTGTTTGATAAGGATGGCCAGAAACATAAAACGATAGATGCACGTTTGGTGAAACAATCATTCCACGATCCGATTGTATGGATGGAGCAGGGGAATAAAAGTGCCATCTTTGATACGAAGGGTAATCAAAAAACAAAGTTCCTGTATGATAAGATAAAGCGTTTTCCGGATATTCAAACCTATGCGAAACATGCGTATACGATAGGGTATAAGAATGGATTGGCCGCTATCTTGAATGAAGAAGGAAAACCATGCAGTGCATTTGTGTATGAGCAGCTGCGTCCTTTGAATTACGGTTCTTTCAATGATAAATTTAGTGGGTATTATCAGGCAGTGCGTGATGGGAAAAGTGGCATCATCAATACACGTGGAGATGTCGTTGTGCAGTTTCTATATGATGCCTGTGATAAGGATGCGGATGGAAATCTCTTTCATGCTTTCGATTATATAGAGGGTGTCGGCTTTCAAGTGGTGAAGGATGGTCATTATGGCATCCTAACATTACAAGGAAAGACCTTAATTCCTTGTGTTGCACGTGTGCAAAAGGATGCTTCTATGAAGGTTATCGGAACCGATGAAAAAGGCTTTTGGGTGGATAAAGAAGATACGACAGCGTATTTTACTAAGGAAGGCAAAGCATATTTGGAAGTGAAAGGTCATGGAGATGGTTTTCAAAATGGGTATGCCATTGTGCGTGAGGCAGGGCTTAGCCGGGTGATCAATGAAAAAGGGGAAACGCTAAAGCAGGGGAAGGCGCATGATGAAATGTCACGCGTTGGCAGGCTGTTTCAGCATTGTACACATGCGGTATGTACGCTGTACGATATGAAGGGAGAAAAGGTGCTGCAAGGAGGTGTGGATGAAAGCTTTGTGTATTTGGATGGTGAACCGGAAGGGGTACTGGTGAAGGAATCGCCTTTGACGGAAGGAATGCATACAACATCTACCGTGTATGATTTGCAAGGCAAGAAGCGAACACAGTTTGCGGGCATTAGCAGTGGATCTATGTATGGAGTCTTATATAAAAATCATTTTGCTTTCTTTACACGCCAGGGTTATGGCAAAACAGGAAAGATGGGATTGCTGAGCATGGATGGCAAGCATGAAATCACACCACGTTATGCTGCGATTGGAGAACAGGATGATTATTATATCGGACGTTATGCGGATGGGCGCAGTGAATTGATTGAGAAAGATACATTGGCTATCATTTTGCAGATGGATAAGGATGTAGAACTTTCTTTGACGTAGACGATATATTTACGAATAGTTGTATTTAACGATGTATGGAAATGAAAAAACACAAGTTTTTATGTGCATATCCACTTGTCCATTTCCATGTTTTCAAGGTTAGCGAAGAATGTAAAGGCTTGCAGAAATGGGAATTTTGTAACAAGCAGAAAAAGCTTGGGAAGGGCTGTAAAAAAGTGTATAAGTGAAAGAATTGTCAATTGACAAGAGAAAGGATAATACGTATAATAAGGGTGTTAAAAGGAGGACTTTGAAGATGACAGTAAAAGTTGCTATTAATGGATTCGGACGTATCGGACGTCTGGCATTCAGACAAATGTTTGGAGCTGAAGGATATGAAGTAGTTGCAATCAACGACTTAACTTCTCCTGATATGCTGGCTCACTTATTAAAATACGACTCAACACAGGGACGTTATGAAAAAGCTGATACAGTAGTAGCTGGTGAAAAATCAATCACAGTTGATGGAAAAGAAATCACTATCTATGCTGAAGCTGATGCTAAAAACCTGCCTTGGGGAGAATTAGGTGTTGACGTAGTATTAGAATGTACAGGATTCTATACATCAAAAGCGAAAGCAATGGCTCACATCGAAGCTGGTGCTCGTAAAGTTGTTATCTCTGCTCCTGCAGGAAATGACTTACCTACAGTTGTTTACAACACAAACCACGATGTATTGAAACCAGAAGATACAGTTATCTCTGCTGCTTCTTGTACAACAAACTGCTTAGCTCCTATGGCAAAAGCATTAAATGACTTAGCTCCTATCCAGAGCGGTATCATGTCAACCATTCACGCTTACACTGGTGATCAGATGACATTAGACGGACCTCAGAGAAAAGGTGACAAACGTCGTTCTCGTGCAGCTGCAGTAAACATCGTACCTAACTCTACAGGTGCTGCAAAAGCTATCGGTTTGGTAATCCCTGAACTGAACGGTAAATTAATCGGTTCTGCTCAGCGTGTTCCAACTCCTACAGGATCAACTACTATCTTAGTTGCTGTTGTTAAGGGTAAAGTTACAGTTGATGAAATCAACGCTGCTATGAAAGCTGCTGCTAACGAATCTTTCGGTTACAACACTGACCCAATCGTATCTAGCGATATCATCGGTATGCGTTTTGGATCTCTGTTCGATGCTACTCAGACAATGGCTATCGAAATGGAAGATGGAAATACTCAGGTACAGGTTGTATCTTGGTATGATAACGAAAACTCTTACACTAGCCAGATGGTTAGAACAATCAAATACTTCTCTGAATTAGCTTAATTCAAGTATTGTAAGAACTTAAATAGGATTGTGGCTTAATGCTGCAGTCCTTTTTTGTTGACTTCTTTTCTTTTTACACATATGAGCCAAGCTTGTCTACTAGCGTTTTCATATTAGAGCTCTATGAAAACCATGATAAATATTATAAATGTTGAGGAAAGCACTTTTTAAATATTGTGAAAAGGTGTAAACTATAAGCATTCGGAGGTGAGATGGATGGCATTACGCATGAAATTAAATACCAATGATGAAGGAGAAACAAACGAACTTGATGATTTGGATGAACTCGATGCTGTCTATGTGAATAAACTAAAAGAAAGCAGCATCCAAGAAGATCTATTGGAACAGTTCAAAGATATTACGAAGCTTTTAGATGAACAAAAAGGGAAGAGTTAGTATTGAACTCTGGCCTTAAGCTTGTTATACTATAAAAAACTGATGACAAAGGATGAGTACTTGATACCATTGTGGCATAGCGATTTCTGGATGGTGGAAGCAGAAAGCATAAGGTAACAGGGAATGCCCCTTTGAGGGATTTTTCGATAAGTAGAAAAATACGTGACACGGCGTTATACGTGAAGAGTGGAAAAGCATATTTCAAGCAAAGTGGAACCGCGTCTAAGATAGGCGTCTTTGCAGTCGAAGTGCTTTTTTTATTGCTAGGAGGTAAGTTATGAAGCTATTCAATAGTATGAATCAGACGATCGAAGAGTTTAAACCAATCCATGAACATGAGGTCAATATGTACGTATGTGGCCCTACCGTATATAATTATCCTCATATAGGAAATGCCCGCCCCATCGTTGTTTTTGACACACTGAAAAGAACGTTTCAGGCATTAGGATATAAGGTGAAAATGGTGTCAAATTATACCGACGTAGATGATAAAATCATCAAAGTCGCAAAAGAATGTGGAGTTAGTGAAAAAGAGATTACGGAAAAATTTATCAAAGCCTATAACGATGATCGTCTGGCATTGCATGCCATGATGCCAGATGCAGCGCCAAGGGTTACAGAAACGATGGATGCCATTATTGCCTTTATTGAACTGTTAGTGAAAAAAGGTCATGCCTATGAAATTGATGGAGATGTGTATTTTCGTGTCAACAGTGTGGAAAGCTATGGGAAGCTGTCAAATCAACAAATCGATGATTTGATGGTGGGAGCGCGTATCGATGAAAACAGCAAGAAAGAAAATCCTTTGGATTTCACCTTGTGGAAACGTACGGATGAGGGCATTCAATGGAATTCCCCATGGTCCGTTGGAAGACCTGGCTGGCATACAGAGTGTGTTGTCATGATCAATAAGGAATTTCATGGAGAGCATACGATTGATATTCACGGCGGTGGTATGGATCTGAAATTCCCGCATCATGAAAATGAGATTGCACAATCAAGAGCGGCTTATGAAACACCGATTGCGAACTATTGGATTCACAATGGAATGGTGAATATCGACGGTGAAAAAATGAGTAAGTCACTAGGAAATGTCATTTGGGCTAAAGACATGATTGAAAAGATTGGCGGCAATGTATTACGCTGGGTATTCTTATCGGCACACTATCGCAGCCCTCTGAATATTAACGAAGAGGCCATTGAGACAGCGAAGAAGGAATTGCAAAAGGTACAGACTTCTTTAAAACAGGCGTATGTAAAGCTAGCTCTTGCGGATGTGGAGATTACAGATGAAGCAGAAGATACTTTGCTTACCCCATTCATGGATGCAATGCAGGATGATATGAATACGCCAAATGCCTTTGCAGCTTTGTTTGAGACAGTGAAAGTCTTAAATCAGACGATTCGCCAGCGGGAAGTTGATTTGACTTTCTTGCAAAGAATTGTCAAAACAGTGGAAACGATGTTGGATGTGTTAGGAATTGAAAATAACCGCTTGATCTTATCCGATGAGGATAAAGAATTGCATCACAAGTGGAAAGCTGCAGTGAAGGAAAAAGATTTTGCTACGGCCGATGACTATCGTGCGCGCCTTATCGAAAAGGGTATTCTGTAATGGAAATACAGGAGTATAATGGCACTTCCTTGGCTTACATGGGAGATGCTGTGATGTCACTGTATGTAAGAGAGCTGCTATTATCGAAAGGTTATCAGAAATCCAAAGACTTACAAAAATTCAGTGAGGCATGGGTCAGTGCCAAAGCACAGGCAGGATTTTTGAATCAATTAGAAACCGAGGGCTTTTTTACAGAAGAAGAATGGGCTATTGTCTTACGTGGCAGAAATACCAATCCTAAAAGTAAGGCAAAAAATGCGGATGTTATCACTTATCGCAAAGCTACCGGCTTAGAAGCTGTTTTTGGCTGGCTGTATCTGATGAAAAAAGAAGAACGGCTTTTACAGCTATGGCAACGCATTGTTGCATTAGGAGATGTAAAATGACACAATATGTATATGGTAAAAATGTAGTAAAACAGTTGCTGCAGGAGGATAAAAAAATCTATGAGATCCTAATGGCAGAAGGTATGCGAGATACAGCTTTAGAAAAGCTTATCAAGGAGCATAAGATCACATGTAAGATTTTACCGCGTAAAAAAATGGATGGTATGTTACAGGGAAATCATCAGGGAATCGCTGCAAAAATTGATGACTATAAGACATATGAATTATTGGAATTGTTAGAAAGCATACCCAAAGGTAAAATGCCTTTGTTCGTGATGTTGGATGGTTTGGAAGATCCCCATAATTTGGGAGCAATCTTACGTACCTGTGATTGTGTTGGGGTGGATGGTGTCATTATTGGTAAACATCGCAATGTTGGCTTAACCCCGACGGTGGCAAAAGTCAGTACCGGAGCCATTGATACGGTAAAGGTCGCCATGGTGACAAACCTGGCACAATCCATTAAATATTTAAAGAAACAGGGGTTTTGGATTGTTGGTACTGATTTCGAAAATTCTCGCGATTATCGCGAAGGGCAATACGATGTACCACTCGTAATAGTTGTGGGTAGTGAAGGCTTTGGCATCAGTTCTTTGGTAAAGAAAAACTGTGATTATTGTGTACGACTTCCTATGGAAGGGGTTGTAACCAGTTTGAATGCCAGTGTTGCCTGCGGCATTTTGTTGTATGAAATCTACAACCAAAGACATCCTTTATAAATACTTACTTCAATAGCATGCAGGAAGAAGTATGTCCTATTGTATATCGTATATGATAAATAACGTAATCCTTTTCCATGCTCTCACGAGGAGGGTATTATGGAAAACACCAATCGTAAAAATGATTATGAGCTTCTTTATATGTATCGGCAAATGGAAGATGTCACATTGCATCTTTTCATACAGAACTATAGCGTAAAAGTTTGGCGAATGATTCATCAGCATAGCACTGGGATGAATCAGCGAAATCGTGAAGAGTTATATCAATTGTGCATGATTAAACTTGCAGAAGCAATTGACTCCTATCAGATGGATAAACAAAGCTCCTTTGCTACTTATTACATGAAAATTGTGAAGCATGTAATTCTTGATTATGTGAAAAAGCAAGCGCGCTATCAGAGTCATATAGATGAATTTACTATGTTATATGGATTTGAAGTCTGTGATGAAAGTGGTCATTATCTCAGGGAAGGAAATGAAGCATTTCCACATGCCAAAAAAGAACTGCAGAATGAACAATTGCGACAGCTGTTAAGCGAATCAAAAGTTATTCTTAAAGAGAGGGAATATCAAATCCTTGCTATGCGTATGCAGGGATATACTTATAAAGAAATTGCGGAAAAGATGCATTTATCGCGTAATACCATAGATTATATGGTGCGAAAACTGCGTAAGCAAAAAGATGGAATTGACTAAGACAAGACTTTATGATAAAGTTAATAAGCAAAGAAAGAGGTGTTTTTTTCATGAGCGATAAAGTAATTCTCACCTGCACCGAATGTCTTTCTCGAAACTATACAACTACAAAAAACAAGAAAACGCATAATGAGCGTATTGAATTGAAAAAGTTTTGTAAGAAGTGTGGCAAGCATACGATACATAAAGAAACAAAATAAGGAGGTTTCTTATGAAGTGGTTCAGTATTAATGGTATTTTAACCGAAATGAAACGAATTCGCTGGCCGAAGGGCAAAGATTTGGCAAAAGACAGTGCGACGGTCATCGCATTTACAGCTGTTTTAGGATTGTTTTTCTTCCTATGTCAGGTTGCATCATCCGGCTTTTTGAAATTAATTGGAATGTAGGAGGCAAGACATGGCAGAAGAACAGAAAAAACAATGGTATGTGGTAAATACATATGCCGGACATGAAAACCGTGTTAAGGAAAATCTGGAGCGTCGTGTTGAAACCATGGGCTTGCAGGATTTTCTGTTTCGCATCGTTGTAGCAGAGGAAAAAGAGATCGAATATAAAAATGGCAAAGAAGTTGAAAAGACCAAAAATCCTTTCAGCGGCTATTTATTCGTAGAAATGATCATGACAGATGAGGCATGGTATATTGTACGTAACACACCGGGAGTTACCGGATTTATCGGATCCAGTGGTGGTGGAGCTAAGCCTTTCCCTGTTGCCGAAGATGAAATGGAAGCAATTCTGCGACGTCTTGGCATGAGTGAGCGTAAAGTACAGATTGACTTTGCTGTAGGAGATCGTGTTCGTATCTTAAGTGGTGCTTTTGCGAATTCCGAAGGAACGGTGGAAGAGTTACACGAGGATTCCCAAACAGCTATCGTCTTATTGATTTTATTTGGACGTGAAACGCCAACTGAAATCAGTTATGGTGACTTAGAAAAAGTAGAGCTGTAAAACAGATGTAAATAGTCTTGAAACCAATCTGGTTTTGAGGCTTTTTTTATTTGGATGAAAATGGCTTTGTTGTATAACAAAGCGGATAAACATGCAAAGCAAAACATAAGATGTCAGCCGTTTATAATAAGTGAATCACAATATATGGGTAGTATATGATACGGTTTAAAGATGGTAACCTGTTGATAAATTTGATAAAAACATAAAAAAATGGTTTTCTTCCGCAATCTGACAAAATTAGCAGTAATGTCTTTCTATACTGTAAGCAGGAAGTGATAATATGAGGGAACGCATTGGAATCATTCTGGGTATCAGTGGCATCCTTCTGCTGATTGAGCCAAGCATCAATCAACAGCAATTATATGGTTACCTTTCTTACATAGCAGAACACTACTGGCCGGTAGGACTGATTCTTGCAGGTATGATTCTAATCAATCCAGGAAAACGAAAAACACGCAGCAGAAACAGATAACGCTTGCTTTCCCAGTAGGATATGCTTTACTATTATGGGTAAGAAAGCAGGGATAAGATGAAGAAAACGTATTTAATTGATCTCGATGGAACAATGTATCGGGGAACTTTATTGATCGAAGGTGCTATGCACTTCGTTCATGAATTAATCAAACGCAAGGAAGAATTTTACTTTTTAACGAATAATGCCAAACGCACAAAACGCCAAAATGTAGAACATATGGAACGCATGGGATATTGCGGTATCAAGGAAGAACATTTTTTCACTAGTGCTATGGCTGCAGCTATCTATGCCCGTAAGCATTATGAAGGCAGAAGAGCATATTATATCGGACAGGATGGTTTACGAGAAGCTCTGGAGGATGAAGGGTTTACCATTGATGATACAAACGCTGATTTTGTTTTTGTCGGCTTAGATACTTCCGGAACTTATGAAAAATATTCCAAAGCTTTAAAGCTGCTTTTAAATGGCGCCAAGCTGATTGGGACAAATGATGATCGCATACTGGCACAGCCGGATGGTTTTTCCATTGGAAATGGTTCTGTTGTGGCTATGTTTGAATATGCAACACAACAAAAAAGTCCCAAAATTGGTAAGCCTCATGATACGATTTTGGAAGAAGCTTTAGACTTTTTACATAAAAAGAAAGAGGATGTGATACTCATCGGTGATAATCTGGAAACAGATATTCTGTTAGGTGTACGCAATCAGGTTGAAACCATTTTTGTGACAACCGGCGTTCATCAAAGAGAGGATATTGATCGATTAGGTATTCATCCTACGCATATCGTAGATGATTTACAGGAATTGTTATAGAAATATGTGAAATTTAGTTAGATTGAGCAAACTTCTTTCTTTGTACAGTTCCTGGTGTTATACTGAGAATAGATAATAAAGGAGGACAAAATTATGTCTGTTATTGTTGATGTACACGCAAGAGAAGTTCTCGATTCTCGAGGAAATCCTACCATAGAAGTTGAGGTGGAAACGGTCAGTGGAGCATTTGGCCGTGCCATTGTACCAAGTGGTGCCAGCACCGGAGAGCGTGAAGCCTTAGAGTTACGCGATGGTGATAAGAATCGCTTTAATGGCAAAGGTGTCATGACTGCCGTAAACAATGTGAATGAAATCTTGGCAGATGTGGTGATTGGTTTGGATGTTACTGATCAGGCGGCAATTGATAAAGCTTTGATTGAAGCTGATGGTACAAAGGATAAGTCTAAATATGGTGCAAATGCCATCCTAGGTATTTCCTTAGCGGTTGCCCATGCTGCGGCTAACTTTTATGGATTGCCATTATATCGTTACTTAGGCGGTATTCATGCGAAAACATTGCCAGTGCCAATGATGAATGTCTTAAATGGAGGAAGTCATGCGGATTCTTCGGTAGATTTCCAGGAGTTTATGATTATGCCGGTTGGTGCTAAAAGTATGAAAGAGGCAATTCAAATGGGTGCTGAAACTTTCCATGCCTTGAAAAAAGTATTAAAGGAAAAAGGCCAAGTAACAGCTGTTGGTGATGAAGGTGGTTTCGCACCGAATCTGGAAGATAACGAAGCGCCATTGAAAGCTATTATGGAGGCAATCAAAGCTGCTGGTTATAAGGCCGGAGAAGATATTTGCATTGCTATGGATGTTGCGGCTAGTGAATTCTACAACACGGAAACGAAAATGTATGATTTGAAAAAATCAGGTCAGGGTTCTAAAACAACCGATGAGATGATTGCCTGGTATGATGAACTGGTAGAAAAATATCCGATTATTTCGATTGAAGATGGCTTAGGCGAACGTGATTGGGATGGCTGGAAGAAACTGACGGAGCATTTAGGCAAGAAAATCCAGTTGGTTGGTGATGATTTATATGTAACAAATCCGGCAATCTTACAGGAAGGTATTGATAAAGATATCGCTAATTCCATTTTGATCAAGGTAAACCAGATTGGCACATTGACGGAAACCTTTGATGCTATGGAGCTGGCTAAGAAACATGGGTATACGGCAGTTGTATCCCATCGAAGCGGTGAAACTGAAGATACGACGATTGCCGATATTGCAGTGGCATTCAATGCCGGTCAGATTAAGACTGGTTCTATGTCAAGAACTGATCGTATTGCCAAATATAATCAATTGCTTCGTATTGAAGAAGAGTTGGGTGATGTAGCAGTATTTCCTGGGAAATCTGCCTTCTATAATATTTACAAACATTAAATAAGTACTTAATGGAACACTGCGAAAGGATATCATGAATTCTTAAACAGTGTTCCTTTCCTTTAAAGCGTTCTTAGATGTTATCTTATTGTAGTATCTGGTAGTTCATTACGTTCAAACAAGAAATGTGTGATATCACGTATGTGAGCATTTCTCATGAAACAATCTGCCCTTGCTTGCATGTATCTTAAATATTTTCGAAACAATATTGTAATTATTAGCATTGTTTGCTATACTAGTAAGGTATCGAGAAATAGGAAGGAGGACTATCATGGGCATTTTAGAAATACTATTAATGATTGCATCGGTCATTTTGATAATACTCTCCTTATTACAAAGCGGAAAGTCAGATGGTCTTGGAAGTGCATTTGGTGGAAGTGATGGATTGAATCTGTTTGCCAATGTCAAAGAAAGAGGATCTGAAAAAATCATATCTAATGTTACTATGGTAACAGGAATTATCTTTTTCGCTCTTGTTATAATTATCCGTATTTTAGACTAAGACCGTGCAAGGTCTTTTTTTATGAAGTTCCGCAAATTGTTAAGATCTAGATAAAATGCGCTATCATATTTATGAAATAAGCGTGGAATGGTATACTATAACTATAAGTTCATAATGAAAAGGAGGGCAAATAATGAGCAAAAAAGAAGAACTACTCGCCCTGATCAAACAAAACGATTATCGTGGTATGGATGTGAAACAATTATCCAGGATGATCCAAATGGAAGATAGTGTTGCCTTCACAGAATTGATGAAATTATTAAACGATTTGGAAGCTGCACGTATTATTGCCAGAGATGAGCGACATCGCTATTTCCTTAGTGAAAAACTAGGGTATGTGAGTGGTACGCTGCGTATAAATCCGAAAGGCTTTGGCTTTGTGGAAACAGCGGATGACAGTTACTATATAGCCAGAGAACGATTGGGTTTCGGTATGGATCGAGATGTTGTATATGCCAGAACATGGACCAATAATGATAAAAGTGTAGAGGGTGAAGTGGTCGAAGTCATTTCACATAGCGTCACGCATATCGTGGGGGTAGTAAAAATCAAAGAAGGATCAAAGTATTTCTTACCTGATTCTTATTTAAACAATCGTAAAATCAAAATTACGAATTATGATGATTTTAAATTGGTGAATGATTCTAAAGTTCTGCTTCATATTGATAGTTATGGAACGGTTTTAAAATGTCATATTGAAAAGGAAATCGGTTATAAATATGATCCGGGGATTGATATTTTAAGTATCTTACTTGAAAAAGATATCGTTCCTGAATTCAATGAAAAAGTGAAAGCAGAAGTAGCTGGCATAAAAGAAGAAGTGGACGTAAATGAATTGAAGAATCGTGAGGATTTGCGTAAGCTGTTGACAATTACTATAGATGGGGAAGATGCCAGAGATTTAGATGATGCCATCAGTATTGAGAAGATAGAAAAAGGCTATCGTCTTTATGTGCATATTGCGGATGTTTCCTATTATGTACAAGAAAATACGGCGCTTGATAAAGAGGCTTATCATCGGGGGACTTCAGTATATGTGGTAGATCGCGTCGTACCGATGTTGCCTCACGCGTTATGCAATGGCATTTGTTCCTTAAATCCCCATGTGGATCGCTTAACCATAACTTGTATGATGGAAATAGATCGTACAGGCAATGTAATGAATTATCGTATCTTTCCTAGTGTGATCAATAGCAATGAGCGAATGACCTATACGAATGTGAATAAGATATTATCCGGTGATGCTAAAACACAAAAAGCTTATCCTCATTTGTTAAAGATGTGCTTAGATATGAAGGTTTTGGCTGGAATCATTCGCAGACGCAGAGAAGGACTTGGCGCCATTGATTTTGATAGCAGAGAGGCTAAAATTCTGGTTGATGAAAAAGGGAAACCAAAAGATATCGTCTTACGTGAGCGTGGAGAAGCAGAGCGCATCATTGAAGATTTTATGATAGCGGCAAATGAAACTGTAGCCACGCATATGAAATGGCTGGAAACGCCATCGATGTATCGTATTCACGAAGCTCCTGAACCTAAGAAAATGCGGGAGTTTGCACGTATTGCGAAAACATTGGGATATACGTTTAAGGGAGGTATCCAAGACGTACATCCAAAACAGCTACAGGCTTTATTAGATGAAGCCAGAGGACAGGATAATTATTTCGTGTTATCCAGTTTCATGTTAAGAAGCATGCAGAAAGCGCGCTATGATAATCGTTGTTTGGGACATTTCGGACTGGGCTTAAAGGAGTATTTGCATTTTACATCACCGATTCGCCGCTATCCGGATTTGATCGTACATCGCATGCTGCGAAAATATATCTTTACATCATCTGAAGATGTAGATAAAATGAAACAGGATGAACAATGGTGTGAACAGGCAGCCATTCAGGCAAGTGAGCGTGAGCGTAATGCTGTGGATGCCGAACGAACCGTAGATGATATGAAAAAGGCTGAGTATATGGAAAACTATATCGGACAGCGTTTTGCAGGAGTCATCAGTGGTATTACTAAGTTTGGAATGTTTGTTGAGCTGGATAATACGGTAGAAGGCTTGGTGCATATCTCATCCATGGAAGATGATTATTATCATTATGATGAAGTGAGTCACAGTCTAATTGGTGAGCATACGGCAAATGTGTATCGCATGGGACAAAAAGTCCAGGTTAGATGTATTGATGCAAATCGGTTTAAACGTGAAGTTGATTTTGCATTGTTAACAAAAAAGAGGGGAAAAAGGGGCCGTTAAAGGCATATCTTTTGTTCCTTGACATAAACTAAAGAGGTGAAGCTATGACAGCTGGTAGAAAAGTAATCGTATTTAATCGGAAAGCATCCCACGAATATTTTCTGGAAGATCGTTTTGAGGCCGGTTTGGTGTTACAGGGTACGGAAATTAAAGCGATTCGTAAGGGGCATGCCCAGATCAAAGATGCATATATCAGTTTTACGAACAATGAGGCTTTTATCAAAGAAATGCATATCCCGGAATATGAATTCGGCAATCGTTTTAATCACGATGAAACGCGTATCCGTAAGCTGTTGCTGCATAAGAGTGAAATTATAAAGCTGCAACAAAAGGTGAAGTTAAAGGGCTATACGGTGATTCCTATCTCATTATATTTGGAAAAGGGAAAAGCTAAAATGGAAATTGTCTTAGCAAAAGGTAAAGATTTGCATGATAAGCGAAATGTTCAGAAAGAAAAAGATGCGAAACGTGAAATTGAAAAAGCTTTAAAAAACCAATATTAGGACAGTTGTAGTTTGCGGTATTTTGTGGTAAACTACAACTACCTAAAACCGGGGGTGTACTGGTTTCGACAGGGATACGCTTGGTACAGACGGCAGTCGAGTGGTTACGTAATAACCAATTAAATTTAAACGGAAAAACTAAATTAGCTAACATCTTTGGTGCAAACCAGAGAATGGCTTTTGCTGCTTAATAACCGACATAGGTTCGCAGCTGCCGCTAGTATGTTGTCCTTTGGCATACTAGATGAGCATCTCATTCACGAAGGATAAGGTTCAATTCTAGTTCAAGGGATTGATCACGAAAATAAATTGAACACCTTCAATAGGAGCTGTCCATTGTTACCTGTTGAATATTGGTAATGGACTAAACTGTAGATGTCTGTACGTGGGGCTGTTTCTGGACGCGAGTTCAACTCTCGCCACCTCCACCATATATAAGGTTAACGATATGTTGATTCCGTAATGGATATGCAAGATATCGTTTTTTTAAATTGTAAGGGAACCGATAGCTTTGATGAAAAAGCTTAAAATAATGTGACTTATCAAGCCTTTAATGTTTGCTTATGGAAATCCAAAAGAAGAACAGCTTCCTTAATATGTTGTTTACATTATCATCCATCACCTTATAAACAGCCTATAATTTGCCATACTAGAAAAGACAATGAAAGGCGGTTATGTTATGCGTAAAACAATTCTTTTTATCGCTATGAGTTTAGATGGATTCATCGCTGATAAAAATGGCAAAGTTTTTTGGTTAGCAGGGGAGGATGCCAATCAAAATGATATGATTACATATGAAACCTTTATCCAAGGTGTAGATACTGTCATTATGGGGGCAAATACGTATCATCAGCTACGTACTGAAATATCACCAAAACAATGGATATATCCTACTCTTACCAGTTATATCATTACACATCAAACTGAAGCGTCTACTGAAAAGATAAGGTTCACTATGGAAGATCCTGTGGCATTGATAAGACATTTAAAAACACAACTGGGAAAAGATATCTGGATTTGTGGTGGTGCATCCATTGTGAATCAAATCATGCAAGCCGACAGCATTGATCGATATCATATCAATGTTATTCCTACTCTTCTAGGTACAGGCATACGATTGTTTCATAACACGGATATTGAAAGAAAATTAACTTTGTTGCATACACAAAGCTATAACGGTATCGTTGATCTGGTATATGAACGAAGAACTGCATCTTCCTCTTTTGATGTAAAATAGATTTATGCGAATCTTCCTCATGAAAGAAGATTGATTTTATGAAAAGCAATAAAACGATTGCTTAACAAATGACTTTCAGGTAAAGTGTAGATATATGAGGAGGCGTTATGTATGCGCGATAAAGTAAAAACGATCGGGAACCTAATTGATAAACAAAGTGTATCTTTCATCAGTTCAGTTGATGAGAAAGGATTTCCTAACACGAAGGCGATGTTGCCGCCACGTAAAAGAGAAGGTATCAAAGTGTTCTATTTTACAACCAATACATCTTCGATGCGTGTAGAGCAGTATCGAAAGAATGATAAAGCGTGTATTTATTTTTGTGATAAACGTTTTTTTCGCGGTGTCATGCTGATAGGAAAAATGGAAGTGTTGGAAGATGCCGTTTCGAAAGAAATGATCTGGCAAGAAAACGATACGATGTATTATCCGCAAGGTGTAAGTGATCCTGATTATTGTGTGCTTCGTTTTACGGCAGAAAGTGGTCGGTTTTATAGTAATTTTTCATCTGAAACATTTGAAATATGATTTTCTGATGCAATATCGCATGAGAAAATGTAGGATTTGTAAAAGCATTGTAAAAGAGTAGTACAGTGCTTTTCATAGCGTTATAATATAAGAGAGAGATTTGCATATTCACAACTTCATTTCGTTTTTCACATACCGTAAAGGTTGGCGCAGAAAATGATGGAAAGAAGTGTGAGTTTATGAAAAAAACAATCTTACTAACAGGAGCAAACGGACATTTGGGAAAAGCCATCCTGCAGGAACTTCATGAAACATCTTATGAAATACGTGCGCTTATCATGCCGCAGGATCATGCAACTGATGATAGTCATGTACATTATTATAAAGGAGATGTCTTAGAATCGGATAGTTTGCTTCCCTTTTTTGCGAACTTACAAGATAAAGAAGTGTATCTATTGCATGCCGCAGGGATTGTTGATATTCAAAGAAAAGTATCCACTAAACTTTATGATGTGAATGTCTTAGGCACAAAAACGATGCTGCAATTCGCAAAGCAATATCATATAAAGCGTTTCTTATACACCAGCTCTGTACATGCTATACCCGAAAAAACGTATCCGCAAATAATTACTGAGGTGCATCACTTTGATGCGTCCCTTGTAAAAGGTGGATATGCCAAAACAAAAGCACTTGCATCTCAACTGGTCATGGATGAGGTTGCCAATGGTTTGGATGCCGTTATTGTTCATCCTTCCGGTATCTTAGGGCCATATGGAACCAAGAACAATTATTTAGTGCAGATGATAAGCGATTATCTGGAAGGAAAATTGCTGGCTGGTGTTTCTGGTGGTTACGACTTTGTTGATGTCAGAGATGTCGCGAAAGGATGTATTGCGGCTTTAGAACATGGAGAAAAAGGAGATTGTTATATTTTATCTAATCAATATTATAAGATATCCGATATTCTAGATATAACCGCCTCTTTATGTGGAAAAGATGCACTGTTTATGTTACCTATGTGGGTGGCAAAAGCCTTTGCCCCTATAATTTCAGGATATGCAAAATTGCGCCATCAGCGCCCATTATATACTCCATATTCTCTTTATACTTTAGCATCAAATGTGCGCTTTTCACATGAACATGCTACCACACAGTTGGATTATCAACCAAGAAGTATGAAGGACACGCTAAGGGCAACGATTGCATGGTATCAAAGCAGGCAGGTTCATGAGCTATAATTTAGGGAAGCGTTCCTTTTGGAACGCTTTTTTACACCCTTTCTGTAAGGATAAAAAGGCCTAATTATGTTGACATAAAATAGGAAAAGAATTAAAATAATGAAGTAGGACGACATTTCTTGTGAAGATATTGTCAAATAGAAATTTCGTAGGGAAAACGTCCTCGATGATGTTATTTTAAATAGAGGAAAATGACATTGTCAAGACAGCTACACAAGCGTTAAAGTAGCACTATGGTAAATCTTTCATGGATTATGCGAGAAAGGAGAAATGACATGATTTATTCAAAAGAAGTTGAAAACATGTGCACTGTTAAGTGTGGTGCAAGCCATGGTTGTGCACCTATTCCTGAAGAAGGAAAATGGGTAAACTCCAGAGAAATCAAAGATATTTCAGGTTTGACACATGGTATTGGATGGTGTGCTCCACAGCAGGGTGCCTGCAAACTGACACTGAACGTTAAAGAAGGTATCATCGAAGAGGCACTGATTGAAACATTAGGATGTTCCGGTATGACTCACTCCGCAGCTATGGCTAGTGAGGCTATCGTTGGTAAAACACTGCTTGAAGCATTAAATACAGACTTAGTTTGTGATGCTATCAACACAGCTATGCGTGAACTGTTCCTGCAGATCGTTTATGGACGTACACAGTCTGCATTCTCTGAAAACGGACTTCCAGTTGGAGCTGGTTTGGAAGACTTAGGTAAAGGTACACGTTCTCAGGTTGGTACGGTTTACTCAACAAAATTAAAAGGACCTCGTTACTTAGACTTAGCTGAAGGCTATATCTTAAAGATGGGTCTTGATGAAAATGATGAAATCATCGGTTATGAATACGTAAACATGGGTGTATTCATGGACGCTGTTAAAAAGGGCACTAACCCTGAAGAAGCTCTGAACAATGCAAAGAAAACTTATGGTCGTTATGCAGATGCTGTTAAGTACATCGACCCAAGACACGAATAGGAGGAAAAATCATGGCATTATTTGAAGGATACGAAAGACGTATTGATAAAATCAATGAAGTATTAAACTCATATGGTATTTCTTCCATCGAAGAAGCAAAAACACTGTGTGATGATTTAGGTGTTGATGTATACAACATCGTAAAAGGCATTCAGCCAATTTGTTTTGAAAATGCATGCTGGGCATATATTGCCGGTGCAGCAATCGCTATCAAAAAAGGTGATAAAACAGCTTATGAAGTAGCGAAATCATTAGGTGAAGGGTTACAGGCATTCTGTATTCCTGGATCTGTTGCAGACGATCGTAAGGTTGGTCTGGGACATGGTAACTTGGCTGCTATGTTGTTGGATGACAACACAAAATGTTTCGCATTCTTGGCAGGACACGAAAGTTTCGCTGCTGCTGAAGGTGCAATCGGTATCGCTCGTAACGCTAACAAGGCTCGTAAAGAACCACTGCGCGTTATCCTGAATGGTTTAGGAAAAGATGCTGCGAAGATCATTTCTCGTATCAATGGATTTACACACGTTGAAACTGAATTTGACTACTTCACAGGTGAATTAAAAGAAGTTTACAGAAAAGCTTACTCTAATGGAGAAAGAGCTGCTGTTAACTGCTATGGTGTAGATGATGTACGTGAAGGTGTTGCTGTTATGCATCACGAAGGTGTAGACGTTTCTATCACTGGTAACTCTACTAACCCAACACGTTTCCAGCATCCAGTTGCAGGTACATATAAGAAAGAATGTATCGAACAGGGTAAAAAATACTTCTCTGTAGCATCTGGTGGTGGTACAGGTCGTACATTGCATCCAGATAACATGGCTGCAGGTCCTGCTTCTTACGGTATGACAGATACAATGGGACGTATGCATTCTGATGCTCAGTTTGCTGGTTCTTCAAGTGTTCCTGCTCACGTAGAAATGATGGGTCTGATCGGTATGGGTAACAACCCTATGGTTGGTGCTTCCGTAGCTGTAGCTGTAGCTGTATCAGAAGCATTGAATAAATAATTTTGATAAGAAATGAGCTGTTGTCTTAAAGATGACAGCTTTTTTTGTGTGCGGATGATAGCAGTTATGGATCATGAAGAAGAAACAAGAAAAAAGAAAGGTACATTTACTTCATATGGACAATTCATTTAGTTATAGAAACTAGATTGACTAATTATAAGAATTATACTATACTATGTATGTAACAATCGTATTTCAATTTGAAATATAAATGGAGGTTCAAAGTTCATGAATAAAGAAAAGATTGCTATTCTGGTGGATAGCTGTTGTAATGTACCGCAGGAATTCGTAGATAAATATGGAATGTATGTTATTCCTTTAAAGGTATTATATAAAGATCGTGAATATATGGATGGTGTAGATATTACCGCTGAAGAAGTATACCGTGGTTTAGAAAAGGAAATCCCTAAGACATCATTACCTTCTGGAGAACATATTCAGAAGATACTTGATCGTATAAAAGCAGATGGTTATGAAAAGGTCATTGCTGTTACGATATCCAGTGGCTTAAGTGGCACGAATAATATGATCAATTTATTGGCAAAAAATTATGAAGGATTGGAGTTCTTTGTGTTGGATACAAAAAATATTTCCATCGGATCAGGATTTCATGCCATTCAAGCGGCTCGTTATTTAGAAGCCGGCATGAGTTATCAAGCAATTTGTGAGAAATTAGAAAAAGAAGTAATGAATTGTAAGGTGTTCTTTGTTGTGGAAACTTTAGAATATCTGCAAAAAGGTGGTAGAATCGGCCTGGTTGCCTCATTATTTGGGAATGCCTTACATTTAAAGCCAATTATATCATGTAATGAAGATGGTGTGTATTATACGGTAGCAAAGGTAAGAGGAAGAAAGCAATCCATATCCAAGACCAAAGAATTGGCTTTGCAATTTGCCGGTAATCATAAGAAATATAATGTCTCCATTATGCATGGTGATGCTGCTGCATTATGTGAGGAAATTAAGCAAGATTTGCTTCCGAAGCTACCTCATATGGATGTATTTGTCAGTGATCAAGTATCTCCGGCCCTTGGTGTGCACACGGGTCCGGGAACGATAGGAATATGTATTCAGGTATTAGAAGATTAAAATGTTGACAGGTGTTTATAAAAATGCCTGTTTTTTCTATTTGTGCTTTATAGAAATCAAGGAAAGACTTATGTTTACGTTTCATATAAAATTAGCATTCATACTAGCCGCAAGAAGTTGTATATACATTAACAAAATTCGCTTACTTAAGAAAATACAGATGCGAAATGGAAGCATTCTTTGCAATAAGATTAAAAGCATATCTTAAAGTAATTTAATCGATTTAACAATCAAATTGATATTATAAATAAAGTGAATAAATAAAAAAATTCAAAAACCTCTTGTCAAAGCGCTTTCAGCATGCTATATTTATATGCGTAATAAGACATGTAACTGGTAATGCAGGCAGGATCTTACAATATCCAGAAGGCAAATATGTTTGTCTGGATGTATTGTAGATCCTGCCTTTATTTTTTGGCCAAAAATTGCATCGTACATGGGAAGGAGAAAAAAATGGATTATAAAAAAAGTGCAGCCGATATTTTAACCTATATCGGAGGTGAAAAAAATGTTGTAAATTTGGAACATTGTTCCACACGCCTTCGTTTTACAGTAGCAGATCAAACCTTAGTTGATGAAGCAAATCTGAAAAAGGTTCCCGGTGTGATTGGCGTTATTCTAAACGTTCAAGTACAAATCGTTATAGGGAATGCCGTTATTGAAGTGTATAACGAATTGATGAAATTATGTAAACCGCAAGAACAGCAATCGATAAAAACGGAAAAACAAAGTTTTGGCAATACCCTGTTAAGTTTTATTGTTGGCATCTTCCAGCCGCTTGTACCAGCTATTGCTGGAGCTGGTGTATTAAAATCTATCTTGATCCTGTTATCTACATTAGGAATTGTATCGGCAAGTGATGGGTTTTATGTAATCTTATCTTCTATTTCAGATGCGACGTTCTACTTTTTACCTTTAATGGTCGCTGTAACCACAGCAACCAAAATGAATACAAACAAACTTGTTGCTTTGGCTGCCGTCGGCGTTTTATTACTGCCTAATAATGTCGCTTTACTTGCAGAAGGATTTAAAATCTTTGGTATTACGGTAAAGAATGTTGCTTATAACTCTCAGGTGTTTCCGGCAATACTTACTGTATTATGCTTAGGTGTGTTAGAAAAAGGTTTAAACAAAATTTCACCTAAAGCAATTAGAGTATTCTTTGTTCCTATGGTAGCTTTAGCAATTACGATTCCCTTGGCATTCTTGGTATTAGGACCATTAGGATATACATTGGGAGAATATCTAACATCTGCAATTCTGTTCTTATATGATAAGTTAGGATTCTTAGGCATTGCTTTATTATCAGGTATCTTACCATTTATGATTGCAACCGGTATGCATAAAGCTATGGTACCATATGCCGTATCGACTTATGGTAATTTAGGTTATGAAATGATGTATCTTCCAGCTTCTTTAGCTCACAATATTTCTGAATCAGGAGCTTGCTTTGCGGTAGCAATCAAGGCGAAAGATCAGCAGAAAAAGTCTGTTGCTGCATCAGCCGGCATCTCTGCTTTAATGGGAATTACTGAGCCTGCATTATATGGTGTAACATTATTAAATAAAAAAGTGTTAATCAGTGTGATTGTCAGTGGCTTTATCACCGGAGGTTTCTGTGGATTTGTATTATTAAAAAGTTTTGTTATTGCAGGACCTGGACTTGCGAATATCACGATGTTTATCGATCCAAAGAATGGCATGAATTTCATATATGGTGTGATTGGATTTGTTATGGCCTTTATCTTATCTTTCGTTATAACTTTCTTTCTTTGGAAAGAGGAAGCAAATAGTGAAACACCCGAAAATAATGATGAAATCAACACAATACAGGCACCTTTAAAAGGAAATGTGATTGCCTTAGAAAGTGTTAATGATGAGATGTTTTCTAAAAAAGCGTTGGGTGATGGAATTGCTATGATTCCTGAAATCGGTGAATTGTATGCTCCATGTGAAGGGACCATAAAAATGGTATTTGATACAAAACATGCTATTGGTATGGAAACAACGAATGGAACGGAATTATTGTTTCATGTTGGTTTAAATACCGTTGAATTAAATGGGAAATATTATGAAGCATGTGTAAAAGCCGGTGATCATGTAAAGCAAGGGGATCTCTTGTTAAAATTTGATGTAGAGAAAATTAAAAGTGAAGGTTATGATGTAACAACACCAATCATTGTAACAAACACTGCTGCTTATGATATATTTGTAAAAGGAAAAGGACAAATGGATCCAAGTGGGATCATGATGATGACAGAAAGGAAGAAATAACATGAGAACATTTCCAGAAGGATTTTTATGGGGAGGCGCAACAGCTGCGAATCAGATGGAAGGCGGTTGGAATGAAGGGGGAAAAGGATGGAGCGTTTCAGATTGTGCACGAGCAAAGTTTGATGTTGATGTGAAAAATTATGAGAAACAAAATGAAATTACATCAAAAGATATTGAAGAAGCATTAGCACATCCTGAAGATATGGTAAATTATCCAAAACGCCATGGAAACGATTTTTACCATCATTATAAAGAAGATATTAAGCTGTTTGCAGAAATGGGATTTAAAGTATTTCGTATGTCCATTGCATGGAGCAGAATTTTTCCAAATGGTGATGATGAAACGCCAAATGAAGAAGGATTGCAGTTCTATGATGATGTATTTGATGAATTAAAAAAATATAACATTGAACCGCTTGTAACCATGTCTCACTATGAACCTCCTTTAAATCTAACCTTATCTTATGATGGATGGTATTCTCGAGAAGTGATCGGTTTCTTTGAGAACTATGTTCGTACAATTTGCGAGCGATATAAAAATAAAGTAAAATATTGGCTGACATTTAATGAAGTTGACAGTATTATTCGTCATCCTTATACAACCGGTGGATTAATTAAGGATCGCTTTCCAAATAAAAATTTTGAAGAAGTATGTTATCAAGCAATGCATCATCAATTTGTAGCAAGCGCTTTGGCAACAAAGATCTGTCATGAAATTATACCGGGGGCAAAAGTTGGCTGCATGATTACGAAATTATCGTATTATCCTATGACTTGCAAACCTGAAGATATTTTAAAATCACAACAAATGATGCGTAATATTTATGCTTATTCCGATACACAGGTATTTGGAGAATATCCATCCTACTTATTAAGCTATTATAAAAATCATGATATTCATATCCATAAAGAAGCAGGAGATGATGAAATCATGAAAAAATATCCAGTTGATTTTGTATCTTTTAGTTATTATATGTCAAGTTGTGTTGCTGAGGATGAAACAGGTATTGAGAAAACCGCTGGGAATACGGTTATGGGATTGAAGAATCCATATCTTCCTTCTAGTGAATGGGGTTGGCAGATTGATCCTATCGGACTTCGTATTTCACTTGTAGAACTGTATGATCGCTATCGTAAACCTTTGTTTATCGTGGAAAACGGTCTAGGAGCTAAAGATGAGCTGATAGATGGAAAGGTACATGATGAATATCGCATTGATTATTATCGAAAACATTTTAAATGTATGTTGGATGCGATTTTAGAAGATGGTGTAGAATTGATGGGCTATACATCCTGGGCATGCATTGATTTAATCAGTGAATCCACAAAACAAATGTCAAAACGTTATGGTTTTATCTATGTGGATGTTGACGATTACGGCAATGGAACGTATGATAGATATCGGAAGGATTCTTTCTATTGGTATCAAAAGGTTATTCACCATAATAGTTTAGATTTTGAATGATAGATGAAGGAGGAAAGAGAATGGCTAAGATCAAAAAAGTTTTAAATTCCAGTGTTGTTTTGGTCGAGGACGAACAAAAATCCGATTTTATCATATTAGGAAAAGGGATAGGTTATGGTAAAAAATCTGGCGAGAATATCGATGTGAATGACTCTACCTATCAATTTTATATACCTGTTGTGAGTGATAAATCAAAACAGATTATGGATCTTTTAGATGCCATTTCTCCTGAAGTATTGGAAGTGACCCATCAGGTTATTTCTTTGGCTAAAGCAGATTTACATACAGAGTTTAATGATAATTTGTATTTTGTTTTAGCAGATCATTTGAACTTTGCGATAGAACGTTTGAAACAAAACATGGTAACAACCAATCGTTTAATTTGGGAAATACAAAATTTTTATCCTGAAGAATATGCTGCCGGTGTTCATTGTTTAAAATTGGTTAATAAAGCATTACATATTCTACTTCCGGATGATGAAGCAGTGAATATTGCGTTTCATTTGGTAAATGCTCAATCTTCTAATAACCCGGAGTATGACAGTGCTCGTTATGCGAAATTAATAGGAGAAATCATAAATCTTGTTCGTTATTCATTGAATAAAGAGTTTCATAAAGATAGTATACATTATTTACGCTTTATTACACATATCCGTTTCTTTGTTGAACGATTCTTCACGGATAAGATGTTAGAGGATAATGGCGATAGTTTCTATTTAACATCAAAAAATCGTTATCAAAAAGAAGTTGAAGTGGCGAATAAGGTAAAAAGTTTTCTCTATGATCAATACCAGAAACTTATCACTGATGAGGAAATGTACATATCAATCGTTTATTACGTGATGAACCGTCTGTTTAGACGGTTTTTTTCTATGATAAGAGTTTGATTGCATCAAAGTAGAACGTAAAAAAGATGCGAAGAAGAACTTATAGATTTTAAGAAAAGAGCACCCTTCAAAGCTGCCTAAAGCTAGCTATGAAAACAGAATATCGGATTTACATAGTCTAAAGAAATGCATATTGCTATTTTACGATGGCATAAAATAGCATCGTATATATTCTCATACATAAAGCAGTCATATGTCTTAAGATGCCTATCTTTTGATAAACCGTATTTTTCACATGATCGTAAGCTATAATAAAGGTAGAAAGTAGGGATAAGATGAAACATATCTATGTAAATGGAACTATCTTGACAATGGAAGATGTGCAAAAACAAGTAGAAGCAATTTGCTTTGAAAATGAGCGTATTGTGGGATTAGGAAATCGCTCTGATTTGATAAAACGCTTCCCTGAGGCAGAAATTCATGACTTGTGTGGGAAAACAATGCTGCCGGCCTTTCTTGATGCACATTCCCATTTTACAGGAGTAGCCAATGCGCTTCGCCTTTGTGATTTAAGTGATGCAAGATCATTTGATGATATTATTATAAAAATGAAGAAGTTTGCGAAAGATAGAAAATTAGGGAAGCAGGACTGGCTGATTGGTGCGAATTATGATCATAATTTCATGAAAGAAAAAAGACATCCTGACCGACATGTGCTTGATGAAATTAGCATGGAGCAACCGATTTACATTTCTCATGCTTCTTCACATATGGGAGTTGCCAATAGCGCTGCTTTGCAGGCATGTGGTTTACACAATGCAATGAAAGATCCAGAGGGAGGAAGATATGGCAGAGAAGCTGATGGCAGTATGAATGGTTATATGGAAGAAAGGGCTTTTGTGTCTTTTCAAAATCAAGTACCTATGCCATCCATGGAAACGCTGTTAGAGCTGATGAAAGAAGCACAGGCAATTTATGCCAGTAACGGGATTACCACAGTGCAGGAGGGATTTACGCAATCATCTTTATTTCAGTTATTATTGTCTGCCGCTAAGTCAAATACCCTATATCTCGATGTAGTTGCTTATGCAGATGTAAGTGAAGAAAAAGATTTGTTTACCCAATACCCGACTTATGTGCGGTACCAGAATCATTTGAGATTAGGTGGTTACAAAACGTTTGCTGATGGTTCACCACAAGGTAAGACGGCATGGATGTTGGAACCATATTGTGGAAGTGAGGATCGCGGGTATCCGGCGATGACAGATGCGCAGATGTATCAGCGTATTGAAAAAAGTGTTAGAAAGAAACGTCAATTGCTTGTACATTGCAATGGTGATGCTGCCGCAAGACAATACATTACACAATTTGAAAAGGTCATGAAACAACATCCTGAGGCAACGACGCATCGTCCGGTCATGATTCATGCCCAACTGGTCCGTAAGGAAGAACTGGAAAGAATGCCGGCATTAGATATGATTCCATCTTTCTTTGTTGCACACACTTGGTATTGGGGCGATATTCATATTGAAAATTTTGGGAAACAAAGAGCGGATAAGATTTCACCGGCACATACAGCCAAGAAATTGCAGTTGCCCTATACCTTCCATAATGACAGCCCGGTCATTCCGCCAAATATGTTAAAAACATTATGGTGTGCAGTGAATAGAAAAACAAAGAGTGGACATCAGATAGGAAATACAGAAGCCTTATCCGTGGAAGATGCTTTGCGTGGC
Organism: Longicatena caecimuris; assembly: GCF_018406465.1. Lineage (GTDB taxonomy): Bacteria > Bacillota_I > Bacilli_A > Erysipelotrichales > Erysipelotrichaceae > Longicatena > Longicatena caecimuris. Next base: position 2,790,261 of record NZ_AP024510.1, on the reverse strand, counting down.
TTGACGATTCATGTGGCACATCAATATTTTGAAGAAGATAAAAAGGGAAGCTTTAAAGAGGGAAAACAAGCAGATTTTATTCTTCTGGATAAAAACCCTTATCAGATAGATAAGACGAAGTTAGATACGATACAAGTATTAGAAACATGGAAAGAAGGTAAATGTATCTATCAGAAAAAATGAATGCAAAGTAATCATTTTTTGCATTTAAAAGTACATGAATTCATAAATGTTAGGAGTACCTTAGTAGAACATTAGGAGGTACATAGTTATTTTTTAAGTATCTAAGGAAAAAGAAAGGAATGCCTTTTACCTCAAAAATAGGTATATGGCATTCCTTTATAATGTTAGTTGTAGTTGTTCATTTGGAATCGCTGATTTATAAGCACGTATAATATCACTCATACGATATAAGATGCCATACTTGCGACACTCTTTCACAAATAGTTTATACAAACGTCGAGAGTGTGGAGAATTACAGGAATAGCATTTATGATAATGTTCTTCATACGTAAAACGCAATCCGGGATAGTGCTGATCTAGCCAGTGATAATAATAATCCCTTTGATTGTCACGTAAAGACAAACCGAAGCCGCCATATACAAATATAAAATTGGCATGAGCTTCATGTGCTTTTTGAACAATGGTGAGAATATTTTCTTCGGTATCATTAATAAAAGGCAGGATAGGCATTAAGAGGATACCGGTAAATAAGCCAGCTTCCCGTAATGCTTTTACGGTTTCAAAGCGTTTAGAAGATACCGGGGCAAAGGGTTCTATTTGTTTCGACAGGGAATCTTGTGCACAGGTAATCGTGATTTTAAAAATGCTTGGATATTGTTTAGCGATACGTTTTAATATGTCAATGTCACGTAGAATCAAGGTGCTTTTCGTATCAATACCGACCCCATAGCCATAACGTTCGATTAATGCTAAGGCTCCTTTCGTTAGACATTGTGTTTTTTCAAAAGGATTGTAGGTATCCGACATAGCGCCAATGCCAATCGTTCCTTTCTTTCGTTTTTTTCGCAGTTCCATTTCCAGAATCGCCAAAGCATTTTGTTTGCCTTTGACAATATCAAAATCAGCAACCTGATAGCATTTACTGCGTGAATCACAATATACACAGCCATGACAACAACCCTTGTACAAATTCATGTTGAAGTCCATGCCAAACCATGAATGCGCATAACTTTTTCCAGCTTGTGCGCCGCTTCCTGCTAGGATTGTCTTGGCAGGAAGATATAAGAAATCTTTATTTTCATCTTCTTGTATAGGAACATATATGAAAATAGTGGAATCCGATGACTGAAAGGAAAAGCCTTCTTTGTAAACTTCCAAATAGCGAATACTTGTATCTGTGGTTTTGTAAGGAGAAAAGGGGAGTTCTTGTTTCCAAATCGTGTTTATGGTTTGCGTAAGAGCATCCATGCTGCCGGTATGCGTGTATTGCAAAAAAGAACCTCTGGGAATATGCAATAATTCAAAGTCAAGCGGATAACACTGATTTGATACTACACCGCAAAAATAATAATACTGTCCATGCTCGTATAAGGTAATCCCATACTTAATCCAAGGCTGTGTCATAGGCATATGAACACTTTTTAGTTTTGCATTAAATTGTTTCCAGAAATTTTTGATGATGATAAGATTTTCTGATAGCGAAGAGGTAAGGCGTGTGCGCATTCCTACCAAAAAAATATCATCTTGATGTATTTTTTCAGCTTTCATAGGATTGCAAAAGAGCTGTCAACTTCTTTTCTGACAGAATTTCATTGGTGATAAACTGATGGTTTATAAATAATGCATAGGTCGTTACCGGTGCAGGTACTTGTATGGCTTCTTCTTGTGACTCTATAAGATGAAGATGCGCTCTCCACCCTGCTTTTTCTACAATCTCTTTGGCTATGGCGGCATAGTGTGCGGCATGTGGACATTGGCAAGTATAATATAAAACAAAACCATCTTCTTCACAATGCAAAGTTCGCGCTGAATCTTGAAACTTCGGTGTTGCAGCAGCATCCTTTGTGTTAAGAGGAAGGTAGTATAACTGGAAGGGGGTTATCTCATCAACGCATTGGAAGCCTTTATAGGTAAGATAGTTTGGATCAGCTAAAAAGGACATCTTTTTTCGTGATGATAAAATACAAATACCTTTCTTATTGCGCTGTTTGGCATCTTCGATACAATGATTTAATAATGCGTTAGAAATACCTGTTCCTTTGTACTTACCGGCAACCCATAAGCAATTGATGAACAGGCAATGCTCAGCCTGTATGGGTATCCATGCTTTTTCGCCATCAAGATATTCGATAAATGCCTTACCTCGAACATCGGCTTTATAAAAGACCAAACCTTCTGCAATTCGCTTCTTAAGCCATGCTTTCTTATCGGTAGTACGATGTTCGCCTTTCTTTTCTGAAATGGCGCAGCAGATATGCTCTTTGTTGATATTTTCTGTAGTGAGTTGTATATATTTCATTTTTCTGCCTCCTGTTTGATGATGGGTAAACGCAAGATGGTTTTACGCTTTGCTTCACAGATTCGATTAGGGTTACTCAGATAAATTTCGTGGTGAAAACGCAGATTCGCTTCATTAATCATCACTCGATAGCCGCGTTCTTGTGCAAAGGCATGCAATTTGGCGATGGATTGTGGCTCATCATCATAGGATCCGATGTGTAGTATTTGCACACAGTCTCCTTCTTCCCATTCCCATAGACTTACTCCTGAAGTATCTGCATCAGGATGTTTTTGTTCATAGCGTAAGCAAGCTTCTTTTAAGACTTCCGCTGTCACAAAAGCAGGTAAGCGCATGATGGAATACCAATGCAGCTGATCTTTGTGAGCAGTTTCCAAGGCTTGCTCATTTTCCAACCACCATAAGCCTTCTAAAGGAGCTACCACAAAGGGAGAATAACCGAGAATCTCCCATTGTTTTTTCATGCTCATCTTAATTGTATATTGCAATCCATATAGTAGACGCACCGCTTTTGCATAAGCACCATCCTTTTCATTTGGATTTCCTGTCCCTGCTATTTTAAGATAGCTTGCTTTAGAAAGTGTGATGCGCATTGGCTTGGTTTTTACACCATAGGCATCTTTCATTTCTTTTTTTACATCATAGGCATTCATATTATCTTTCCTTTCCCTTTTTAAAAGCAATGCCATCTGCATCAACAGAGGACTTTTCTTTTGTTTCTTGTGTATGCAAAGCTATTGTTTCTACATCTTCTTCATATCGTTTCTGCATGGCTTGTAACCGCTGTTTAACTTTCTCTTTTACTGTTGAAGGAGAAAGTACTTTTGCATAAGGACCATAAGATAACAGCATACCATAGACCCATTCATCCTCAGGGTAGTTAATATGCACAAGGAAATTCCCATCTTCCAGTTTCTCTATCTGCTCAAAAGTGTATTCATCATACAGGCGATATGCCATACAGCTATCCACCCACAAGGTGATATCCGTTGTAGCTATTGGAAGTGTCATATCCTCTTCATCGGGATACTGCATGGGTAAGAAGGTTTCTTTTTCCATGTGCACCTCTTGCATACGCGAGAGCTTAAATAAGCGATAATCCGCTCGTGTAGTACAATAGGCTTTTAAATACCAGGTATGTTCTTTAAACCAAAGCTGAAGAGGATATGCCTGACGTTTGCTTTGACTGCCGTTACTGCCACAATAGGAAAACGAAATAGTATGACGTATTTGAATGGCATCCCGTATGGTTTCAAAATCTTTACGTGAGCGATTAGACCAATCAGAAAGATCCATAGCAATCCAATCAGTTTCTTGTTGATGAAATAAGGTACGCATGCGTTCTAAAGTATCTGTCGAATCATCGGTAATGGTTTGGACACCTTTGAGGGCAGATAGGATGAGTTGTTGTTCTTCTTCGCTTAATAAAGCACGATTTAAGATGAAGTGTTCCATTAAAAAGATACCGCCATCTTTTCCTTTATTGGTATAAATGGGAATACCGGCAGCGCTTAAGGTATCAATATCACGATAAATGGTACGTGTCGATACTTCAAAACGTTCTGCCAACTCTTTGGCTGTCACTTTCTTACGGTATAATAAGAGATATACGATTTCAAAGAGGCGTTGTAAGTGCATAGGATCCCTCCGTTCTATTCTATTGTAACAGATGAATATGACAGATGCTTGTCATATTTAAAAAATGTCGATAAGAAAATAATAGAACAAGCATATTATTCATCATAAATCATCAGCAAAGACATATTGCTAGATTGTGCTTATCTGCAAGGATGCTGTCACTTTTCATTATCATGGGAAAGGAGTATAATAGACAAGAAGAAAGAAGGGTTTTCGATGTTAAATAACGCAGTAAATCGTGAACGATTGATGGGCTATGCAGAAGATGTCTTACTTCCTGCAACAGCGAAAGATATCACGCTTATGGAAACGGTGGAAGAAGAAGGGGAAGAACTTTCTTTATGGCTTGTCACCATGGAAGATGAAGAGGAATATTGGCTGTTGGAGAATGGAAGTCCTTGTGGTATCTATAAACGCAGTGGTATTTATGAATCATCACAACGTGTATTTGATACTTATGCAATCCAAAAAGAACAGGCTCAGCAAGAACCGGTAAAAGACCGTTTTGCCTATGGCTATGAAAAATAAGAATCTTTCTTGCGCATAGAGGTAAGAAAGATCAAAATAAAGAACTAAACAGCTAAGCTGTTAGAAAAGAAGGTGGACGCGATGAAGATTGCAGTATTAACCGACAGTGGCAGTGCTTTAACAAAGGAAAGTGGAAAAGCGTTAGGGTTATATGTGGTGCCTTTAGAGGTCATAGACGGCACGGATGCTTTCCGGGATGGTGTGGATATGACAACACAGGAACTCTATGAGCGCTTAAGGCTGCAGCATACACCTAAAACAAGCATGCCATTAACTTCTGAAATTGAAGATGTACTACAGGAAATTAAGCGAAATGGCTATACCCATATTATCGCAGTCCCTTTATCCTCAGGGTTAAGCGGTACGTATAATACGATGCGTATGTGTGCAGAAGATCTTGCCATACCTATGACCATTATTGAAAACTACACAACTTGTGATTTACAGTGTCATGATGCTTTATTAGCATTAGCATGCAGCAGGCAGAATATGGAGCCAGAAGCTATCAAGGCATATGTGGAAGATAAGGTAAAAGAAAGTGGCACTTTGATCTTACCGAACGATATACAACATCTAAAACGTGGGGGACGTTTAACGCCACTTGCAGCTGCTTTGGCCAGTCTTTTGAAAATCAAACCGATCTTAACGATAGGGCCTAAGACAAAGGGTACCATTGATGTCTATGGGAAAGTAAGAACCGAGAAAAAAGCACAACATGTAGCAGTGCAGGCGATTTGTGATATCATGAAGAACAGTGAAGGGGATATTTATGTCATCCATTCAGACTGTTTGGATAAAGCTACAAATATAGCTGATATTATTCAAAAGGAATGTCCGTTGGTTAAAGTACATGTCAATACGATTTGTGCTGTTATCAGTGCCCATACCGGCTTAGACTGTATCGCTATTCAGTATATTAAAAAATAAATATCGTTTCAAAAGATCAGCTTGCAAAGTTTTTCTTAAGGTATTTTCAAGGGATGTCATCAGTTAAGTGAAGGTTACCTTGTGTAATCTCAAAGGGAAATGACTATGCATTAGGTGTAGGTCTTCTGAAGATGTGTTCCCAATGCAAAACGATAATCAGAATCCCTAAAGGTAAGCGATTTTCCATTAGCAGTGCTTAAAATGAATATGTAACGATATCGCTTTAGAAAAGATATGGAAGGAGAGGAATGCCCTATGCAGATGATCATTGAACCAAAGCGTTTTCTGCATAAGACGTCTTCTCATCTCTATGTGCAACCGCATCCTTTCCTTAAAAAAGCAGTGGCACATTACACTATTTTGCAGGAAAGTGCTTATACCGGCCAAGAAACCTTGCTCTTAGTTCCGGATGTCAGCGGATGCATCGTATTCAAGGTGAAAAAGAATACGATAGATGCTCAGTATTGGGGCCCTACAACAAAACTAGTCGAGGTACAGGCAGAACCAGACGATGCATTTTTCAGTTTTTTTATTGAATTTCATCAAGGTGGTGCTTATCAGCTATTTCAGCGAGGGTTACAGGAACTGTTGGATGAGAAGATTTCCTTGTCGAAGGTTTTACCAGCGTTGCAAGAGCAGATGGTGGAAGCCTATTTGCAAAGTACGACCTTGGAAATGTTTTTAGCTAAGATTGATTGCATATTGTTAAGTGGTGGGCATAAGGATAGCGATATAGTGACGATGTTACGAAAAAAGATGCACCCACAAGTGTCCTTAAAGGAAGTCGGAAATGCGATTGGGTACAGTGAACGGCATGTACAGCGTATCTTTCTGGAGCAGATTGGCTGCAGCATGAAGCACTATCAAAGAATACAGCGCATGAATCTGGCAATCCATCTCTTACAAAATGCGCATTCGCTGATTCAGGTGGCACAGCTGTGTGGATATTATGACCAGTCGCATTTTATTCATGATTTTATTCGAGTATGTGGCTGTACACCGAAAGCTTATGTGGAAAAGATGACAAGCTATTATCAAGAGCCTTATAAATTTTAATATAGTTTACTGTCGCTTAGACAGGGGGCAGATGAAAGGACACAAGCTGTCCTTTTTTTACAATTCTATGTCTTATGAATCGTTTATACTGATAATAAGAGAGAGGAGTGTTACAAATGGTAAAATTTGCAGGAGGACTCATCTGTGTGAAAGATATTCAGCGATCACGCAGATTGTATGAGGAATTATTGGAACAGACAATGTTGGAGAACTTTGGTGAAAATATAGTGTATATGGGCTTTTCTTTACAGGAGAAAAGATGCTGGGCATCGTTTTTAGATGTTGCACCTGTTGATATCAAAGCGGGTTGTTATGATCATGAGTTATACTTTGAAACTGAGGATTTATATGGTTTTATAGAAAAGATGAAAGCATATGATGTAAAGCTTTATCAGCCAATACAAGTAAGTAATTGGGGTCAGCGAATGATTCGTTTTTTTGATTATGATGATCATATGATTGAAGTAGGAGAATCGATGGATTATCTGATGTTAAACTATATCAAGCAAGGACACAGTGTAGAAGAAACACATGAGAAATATCAATTTTCTATCGATTATATCAACAACCTATTAAAAAGGCAGATATCCTAAAAAGACCCGCTGTTTACAGCGGGCATAGTTATTTATATGGAAAATCTGATGCTTATTGAGAATGCGACATCTATACATTTGCTAAGGTTTGATCGTATCGCATAGGATATTATCAGATGGTTTCATTTATATATAGATGCTCTAGCGGTAAGGATGGCTTGTGCAACTGCTTTACCATCATCACGGTCATTAATTTTCCTTTGCCGCTCACATCTTCTTCAATAGAAGTACGAAGATAAACTTTTTTTGTTGTTTGGGCTAAAAGAGATAGCATATTGGTAAACACTTTTGGTGTTGTATATGCACATTCTATAACTTCGACATCCTGCTCATGCTCTTCGATTAACAGATAACCGCATGGTTGTTGATCTTCTTCATAGACATACAATGTCTGTTGCCACAAGTCAGCATAAGGAAGAAATTGTTGAATAAAGTAATCCTTATCACGAATGCGATAGCCCTCTTTGTCTTTTGTATAAGTCTGATAGATGTCCACAAGCGCCGATATTGTAAACTGTGTAGTCAGTTTACCTTTTTCTTCATCTTGTAAATATGCCTGCTTATCCAATTTCCAACGTTTGCCCATATAAGTTTCCACAAAGCCGCTTGATTTGTAAATTTCCCAATCATATGCCTGCAGCAAAATGAAGTTTGCCGATGCATAGGGCTCTTTTTGTAAGACACTATGCAGCAATTGTTTCATATAGCCACAGCCTTCATATGCTTTTTGCGTAGCGACACCGACAACGAAATAGACACGTTCTTTTTTCCCATCCAGAGAAATGTCCATCGGACGTAACTGCAACATAGAAATCGGTTCCTGTTGACTTGTTAACAGCCAGGTATTTTCTTCATGATAAAAATGCGTAAAATAGTATTGGCTGGATGCCTTAGTTTCATCCGCAAAGCTTGTTTCCCATAATTGCATAACGGCATCTTTCCAATGGGCATCCGCCTGATGAATCTTTAAGGGTTGATAACAACTGCCAAACTTTTGAATCTTATATACGGGCTGCATGTCACTCTTGGCTTTACGCAGTTCCGGAAGTCCCATATCATCTTCTCTGTTTAGGTAACGGATGGTATCCGGAAGGGTTTCTAAATAGCATTTCAAAATAGCGATATATAAACCACGATATGCGCGATTTGCTTTTTCCACATGAATTTGTACCATATCTTCAGCCAATCGTGAGGTAATCGAAAAGGCTTCTAATTGATTATCTATGTAAATACATCCGCCTTCTACAGGTAATTGTTCCCAATATTGAAACAAGAGCTCAATGCCGATGATTTCAGCGTCGATTGTTTCATACTCTTCTTCCTTTTTGGTTGCTTTCCAACGCTTTAAAAAAGCCATAACATGAGGAATATCTTCGCGTGTTAAAGGTTTATAATAATACCTTCCTTCATATAGCTTTTCAAAAGCATGAAAGTGATTACGACGTTTCTGCATTTTCTTACCGGATAAAGTTTGTTGCTGCATGCGATCATATACATAATCGCGTGCATTATAACAATCCCAAATTAAAAACGCTTGAGGATATTCCTTTGTGAGCCAATTTTTAAACTCCTTGGTCATTGAATGCACCTCAAAGGCGATATGCAATTGCTCACTGCGCTTTGCAAGCATTTCTAAGGCTTCTTTACGGTAAGACAAGGCACAATATGGCATAAGCCATACAGGCTCATGATGCGGCATTTTCGTATATACCAATGCAAAGTTTTCGTATGTTTCAAAATAGGCCTCATAGCGATTAGACCACATCAGCAACGTCATAGCGTTTGAGTTATATTCACGGTAATCAGCTAGCGCGATATAGGGTTGTAATTCTTTCCAATTTTCAATCGTTAGTTTTTTCATAAAACCTCTCTCATTATTACTATGGTATATTATAGCGCGGTCATCATAAAAAACAAGAAATTTGCTTATAGCAGCGACTTGCTACTTTGTGTATAAGCATTCACCTTTTTGGAATTCTTCCAATAAACGACGATAATCATCCGCAAACTGACTATGTTTACGCCATAAAAATGTAATGTCATGATGCAAAGGCATGCCTTTTAAAGGAAGGATGACCAGACTGCCTTCGGCAATCTCTCTTTTAGCGGTGTTTTCATAAAGAAACGTAATGCCACAGCCTTTCACAGCAAGTTCTTTAATCAGATGAACACTGCCGATTTCCGTATAGGCAGTGAAATCATGTATGGCAATATTCTGCTCTGCTAAATAGCGTTCTAGGATTGCTCTGGAGCCGCTGCCCTCTTCACGTAATAATAATGGACAAGTTAGAAGATCTTCCAGCGTCGTAAGGCTTTGCCAATGTGGAAAGGATGGGGCACAGACCGCAAGAAACGGCTCTTTGCGATAACAGATAGCATCATAAGCATCTTTTGCATAATATCCTTCCACAAAAGCGACATCTAATTTTCCTTGATCAATGCTTTTTAATAAAGTTTTGGTGTTATCAATCGTTAAGGTAATGCTGCGGTTTGGATGTTGTTTTAAATAACTGGCAAAGGCATCTTGCAATAACCCTTCGGCAACACTTAAGGTAGCTCCAATGGCTAAAGGAGCCTCTGTTGGTTGTTTCATTTTTATCATTAATCGTGTTTCATCATGCTGTTGTGTTTGCATGGCATTTAAAAGTAGTTTTCCGGCATTTGTTAAATTTAATTTCTTTCCTGTAAACGTAAATAAGGCACATCCATAATGTTGTTCCAAATAATGAATATGCTGCGACACAGCCGGTTGCGTAATGTGCAAACGCTCTGCGGCCTTTGTATAATTCATTTCTTCACATACCGTAAGAAATGTCTGCATACGAAAATCAAGCATCCTAACACCTCCTGTTCATAATTGCTGTATCTTTATTATAACATTCTTTACATACACCTAAAAGAAGGGCTAAGCTTATCTTTTAAGAAAGATATAAAAGTAAGCAAAAAAACCACCCTAGTGGTTTTTAAGTAGTTTTAGGCAGGAACAATTTCCAACCAATAGCCATCCGGATCTTCAATAAAATAAATGCCCATCGCTTTATTTTCATAACAAATACATCCCATATCGGCATGTTTTGCATATGCCTGTTGGAAGTGATCACAAGAAAAAGCAATGTGACTTTCGTTTTCTCCTAAATCATAAGGTTGTGGATGTTCTTTTAACCATGTTAATTCCAATTGGAATTGGTGAGTATCATCTTCCAGATAAGTTAATTGAAAAGAATCATCTTCTGCTTTTTTAATCGCCGCCACATGCAGCCCTAAGGCTTCTTCATAAAAAGCAACACTTTTTTCAATATTCGTGATATTGATATTACAATGGATTAATTTAAAATTCATAAGCTAGCTCCTTTTTCTTTATTATACGACATAGCTGTGTTCGGAAACAAGTTTTTATCTGATAATGAGAATATGAAACCTAAGAAAAACCGACTTTCCTCTATTTATTTTTTATGATTTGCGTTACAATGAAAGAGGTATCAGGAGGTTGGGACATGCAAAACGAAAAGAGTAAATCTTTGCATTTTACAGAAGAAATGGATCGTTTAAGCACTTTGTTGAATCGGCATGCCGGGGAAGTGTGTTTAGAAAAAGAATTGAAAAAAGCAATCCTGCGCAACCAGCTTTTATGCGTTGCCCTGATCGATATTAATGATATAACCGATATAAATACGAAATATGGTCATGATGCAGGTGATGCTGTTATCCAACAGGTCGCACAATGTTTAAAACAAGATCTTCAACAAGAAGAATATGCTGCACGATTTAGTGGAGACGAATTTCTTTGTATATATCCTGCAAAACAGCGCCAAGAGATTCATGATCGTTTACAGAAGATAATGGAATACCTTGCCCGTAAAACCGATCAGGATGCATTTCACATCAGCTTTTGCTATGGTCTTACGGTTGTAGAACCGACACAAAAGATCACGGCTAAACAAGTAATCATGGAATGTGATGATGCGATGTATCAATGGAAACGCCGTTATCACTTAGATAAGGCACGTTATTCTATCACACACCACTCTCTTGAAGATGAAGATGCCAGACAATTTTCTTATGATACAAAACGTCTGTTGCATGCTTTAGTAGCCAGTACCGATGATTATATTTATGTATGTAATATGGCAGAAGATCCCTCTACTTTTTTATATTCACAAGCAATGGTAAAAGAGTTTGGGCTTCCTCATCAGGTAATTCATGATGCGGCTTTGGAATGGGGCAAGCACATTCATGAAGCGGATCAACAAGCTTTTTTGGAAGCTAATCTGGCCATTGCAGATAATCGCAGTGATTGTCATAATGTGGAATACCGTGCTAAGAATTGCCGTGGGGAGTGGGTATGGCTCAGATGTCGGGGACATGTGGAGCGGGATATAGATGGAAATCCAATCTTATTTGCCGGAATGATAACTGACCTCAGTAAAAAGAATAAGATCGATCATTTAACAGGTCTATTTAATAAATATGAATTTGAAGATACGATTGAGCAAATGCTGACAAAAAAGAATACTCGTCCATTCAGTGTAATGCTGTTGGATCTGGATAATTTTTCTAATATCAACAAGTTTCACAATCATCGTTTCGGCGATGAAGTATTAGCGAAAACAGCTCAGCAGATTCAATCCATCTTGCCGCAAGGGGCAAAGATGTATCGTCATGATGGTGATGAATTCCATGTGATTTTCGCTCAAGCTGCTTCCAAAACACAGATGAAAGAAGTATTTGCGGATATTCAGCATATTTACCGCACCCAGCAGGAATTAAATGATCGTAAATATCATATTACGATTTCGGCTGCTGCATTAAGTTGTCCAGATGATGCCGCAGATGTCATGAATATCTCAAAGAATTTACGTTACGCATTGGATCACAGTAAACGCAATGGACGGAATCGTTTAACATTTTATGAAAAAGGCATGCGGTTGCATGAAATGCGCGAGCTTGATTTGATAGAACAATTACGTTACAGTATTGAACACGATTTTATCGGTTTTGCATTGCACTTTCAACCACAGGTCGATGCAAATACCAAGCAAATCGTTGGAGCTGAGGCTTTAGCCAGATGGAAGAGCGATATTTATGGCAATGTGCCACCATTAATTTTTATTCCCTTATTAGAAAAAAGCGGCTTGATCAATGAAGCAGGCAAATGGATCTTTCAAAAAGCAGTACGGTACTGTAAAGAAATGACGACGATACTCCCTACTTTCTGTGTAAGCATTAATTTATCCTATATACAATTAAGTGATTTGCAATTTTTTGCTTTCATGAAACAGGTACTAAAAGAAGAAATGATCGATCCTTCGCATATCATTGTGGAGATGACCGAAAGCTATATGGTAAAGAATGATGATATGCAACAAACATTATTTCATAAGATCCGCGCTTTAGGCATTCGCATTGCCATGGACGATTTTGGGACAGGCTTTTCTTCTCTTGGGGTCTTAAAAAAAGCACCGGCCGATATTGTTAAGATCGATAAAGTGTTTATGAAAGATGTACTCACCAGCAATTTTGATGCGACGTTTATTCGCTTTATTGTTACCTTATGTCATGATGTGAATATAAAAGTACTGTTGGAAGGGGTAGAAACAAAAGAAGAATATGAAAAGGTGAAAACGATGGGACTTGATTACATTCAAGGGTATTATTTTGGTAAGCCCCAACCTTTTCGACAATTTAAGAAAAATTGTGAAAACAATACATCAGATGTTTAAAACGGTATGCTCATACCGTTTTTCCTCTTTTAGTATTCCTTATTCTATGAGGAATGGTAGGAAAAAGTGTGTCTAGGATATAATTGCTTTGGTAGGCTTTTTTAAAACAGAAGAGAAAAAGCGTAAAAACTATTGAAAACATGGAAAAGCCCTGCTTTTCAACGAAAATTCTAGTATAATAGAACATGATAGAAGATGGAGGCGGCTTTATGAGCGCATATATTGAATTTCAAAATGTAAAAAAAATATATCAGATGGGCGAAGTTCAGATTGAAGCATTAAGCGGTGTGGATTTTTCCATAGAGAAAGGTGAATTTGTCGTCATAGCCGGGGCGAGCGGTGCCGGAAAAAGTACGATTTTAAACATCCTTGGTGGTATGGATAGTGTAAGCAGTGGAACGATTTATGTGGATGGCAAAGAAATCAGCGCCTATAATGCAAAACAGCTGACCACCTATCGCCGTTATGATATTGGTTTTGTATTTCAGTTTTACAATCTGGTACAAAATCTGACGGTAAAAGAAAACGTGGAATTGGCAACACAAATTTGCAAAGAACCCTTAGATATTGATGAAACGATTGAGGCGGTAGGCTTAAAAGAACGCAGTCAAAACTTCCCGGCGCAATTGTCCGGTGGAGAACAGCAGCGAGTAGCCATTGCCCGTGCTATTGCTAAAAATCCTAAACTTTTGTTATGCGATGAGCCTACGGGAGCTTTGGATTATAATACCGGAAAACAGATATTAAAACTTTTGCAGGACACCTGCCGCCAACGTGGGGTCAGTGTCATTGTTATCACCCATAATTTGGCATTAACTGCCATGGGGGATAAAGTTATCAAGGTGCGCAACGGAAAAATTGAAAGTGTGACGATCAATGAACATCCGCTGCCGGTAGAAAGGATCGAGTATTAATGACGAAAAAAGCGCTTTTAAAAGATACCTTTCGTGAAATGCGAAAATCGCTGGGACGCTTTATTTCCATCTTTATGATTGTGGGAATCGGAGTGGCGTTTTTTGCTGGAGTAAAAGCAAGTGTACCTGATATGAAGGGGAGCGCAGATAAGTATTTTGATGACTATAATCTGATGGATATAAAAGTTATGTCAACAATTGGCATGAGCAAAGAAGATGTGCAGGCATTGACCAAAGTAAACGGAGTAAATGGTGTTTATGGCAGCTATAGTATGGATGTGGTAAATATGCGCCATAATCAGATGCGTGTATTTAAGCTTATGTCGATGCCTCTTGACACCGCTGCGGAAAACAAAAACTATATCAATCAAGCCAGAGTCATTGAAGGACGCTTACCTAAGAAAAAGGATGAATGCGTAATTGAAAAGGATGCTATTCGTCAATCCGGCATGAATATCGGTGATAAAATCACATTTGTAAGCGGAACAGAGGATGTCTTACGTGATCGTTTAAAACGAACAACCTATACGATTGTCGGCAAGGTGAATACGCCATATTATTTGTCTTATGAAAAGGGCAGTTCGTCAATTGGCAGTGGAGAAATTAATAATTATGCGTTCATACCGGAAGAAAATTTCAAAGGCGAATATTTCACGGAAATCTATTTAACACTAGATAATGTAAAACAGCTGAATTCCTATGATGATGCGTATTTTGATATTGTGAAACCGGTAAAAAAAGAGGTTACGTCACTTGTGGAAACAAAGGTAGCTGATCGTTTTCAAGATATACGCGACAAAGCATTGCGTAAGATTGCGGATGGACGTAAGGAATATCGAAAGCAAAAACAAAAATATGATAATGAAATAGCCAAAGCGCAACAAAAATTGGTGGATGCGCAAACAGCATTACAGGATGGACAGCAGGAATTAAATCATAAGAAACAGACAACGGCCATCACCTTTCAGGAAAAAGAAGCAGAGCTTAACACAAATGCAAATAAGCTGAAGAAAGCGCGTCAGGAGTATGAAAAGGGCAAAGCCGAATTCGCAAAACAAAAAAAGACGGTACAGCAACAGCTTGCCTTATTGGATAAAAATATCGCACAGTTGCAAGCACAGCTGCAACAATTAAAACAACAAAAGGCCGCCTTGGATGCTCAGCTTGCTGCTCCTGATCTTAGTGAAGATGAAAAACAGATCTTGTCTGTTAAACAGCAGGAAGTCATTGCCGGAATGCAAAAACTACAGATGACGTTGCAGCCATTACAAACACAAAAACAAAGCGCTCAGACACAGCTTGCGCAAGGTGAAAAGAAACTGACGCAGAGCAAACAGCAGATAGCTTTGGGGGAACAGCAATTAAAACAAGGAAAGATACAGTTAGCAGAAGCTAAAAAAACAGCTGAACGTGAATTTGCTTCTGCGCAACAGACAATCAATCATGAAAAAAAAGAGTTGGCAAATGGGCAGCGTGAGTTAAATGTAGAGAAAAAAGATGGTGCTGATAAATTAAAGAAAGCAAAAGAAAAACTGGACCAAAGTGAACAGGATATCAACGATTTAAAGGAACCCAAAACCTATGTATTAGATCGCCATTCACATTACTCTTATATGGACTATGGCAGTGCTGCAGATCGTATGGGTGCCATATCAAAGGTATTTCCACTTTTCTTCTTTTTGGTAGCAGCACTTGTTTGCTTAACGACGATGACGCGTATGGTAGACGAACAGCGTCAGGAAATCGGGACTTTAAAAGCACTTGGTTATACCAAAGCGCATATCGCGATGAAGTATATTATTTATGCGTCGATTGCCAGTGTATGCGGCGGTATTTTTGGTGCGGTGATTGGAATGATCATTTTCCCTACCGTGATCTACAATGCTTGGGGTATTATGTATAATATGCCATCGGTGCAATTGCAGGCACAGATTCCATTAGCAGCCACAGCGATCCTGTTAGCGTCCTTGATTACGGTAGCAGCTGCCATTATGGCTTGTTACAAAGAGCTGATCGAAGTTCCTTCCCAATTGATGCGTCCAAAAGCTCCGAAAAACGGTAAGAAGATTCTTATGGAACGTATTCCATTCATATGGAAACATTTTAACTTTATTCATAAAGTAACAGCTCGTAATATCTTTCGTTATAAAAAACGTTTCTTTATGACCGTAATCGGAATCAGTGGCTGTACGGCTTTACTGTTGGCCGGTTTCGGCATTCAGGATTCCATCGGTGAAATCGCTGTAAAGCAATATCAGGAAATCTATGCTTTTGATATGAGTATGGAATTTGATAGTGATATAACAGCTTCTCAGAAAGAAAAGCTATTAAAAAAGGTCCAAAGTCAGGATGCTGTTAAAGAGGCATCGTCGATGGCTGTCTATCATGGCTTTTATGCGGATAGTGGTGAGGATAAAGGCATTGATCTTTATGTGCCATCGGATGTCCAACAGTTCCGTGATTATATCATGCTGCGGACACGAAAAGGCCATGAACTGCTTACCTTACATGATGATGGGGCGATCATTACGGAAAAGCTTGCCAAGATGAAGCATTTATCAATAGGCGATACGTTTGCTGTTGATAATGGAGATGGTGTAAAACATAAAGTAAAAATCAGTGGGATCAGTGAAAACTATGTTGGTCATGCTTTGTATATGACACCATCCTATTATAAAAAGATTTATCATCGTTCAGCGAGTGATACGACAGTGTTTGCGAAATTAAAGACAACAAATAGTGAAGTGGAAAATGCTTTAGGTAATACTTTAATGAAAGAAGATAACGTCAGTTCACTCACTTTCTATTCCGGTATTGCCTCAAGCTTTGAAGATACCATTTCTTCCTTATCTTTTGTTGTTGTGGTATTGATTATCTCAGCCGGACTGCTTGCCTTTGTTGTCCTATATAACCTGACGAATGTTAATATCTCCGAACGTCTGCGAGAGATTGCAACCATTAAGGTCTTAGGTTTTTATGATAATGAAGTATCTACTTATGTATATCGTGAAAATATCGTATTGACCTTTATCGGTTCCATCGCGGGAATCTTTGTCGGTATAGGCCTGCATGCGCTGATCATGAGCCTGGCAGAACTCGAAAATGTTATGTTTGGCCGCAATATCTATCCGATATCCTTTGGCTATGCCGTGGCAATCACGATGTTGTTTGCTATCATGGTAAATTTAGTAATGTATCAAAAGCTGAAAAAAATACCAATGGTCGAATCTTTGAAATCAATTGAGTAAGCAATCATAATTTAAAAAAGGAAGTATGAATGTCATTGCACAATCTTATCTAAAACACGTTAGTGAAGAGGATGCACGATTTTTGTACTTCCTTATTGTATGTTTTCACAAAAAGCGATGATCTTAAGTTATAATCTGGAAATACACATGCTGGAAAGGATGTTCTTTCCACAAGCATTGTGTTAATGCAAACATGGTTTATGAAAGGATAATTTTAATTGTTTTATGTGGAGTTTACTTTTTAATATACGTATTCGAGAGGAAAAGCTTTAAATTACTTATGGCACAGCATGCGTTGTTGTGCTATAATAGGAAAGCTGATATGTGCCCGTAGCTCAATTGGATAGAGTATCAGATTCCGATTCTGACGGTTGCAGGTTCGAGACCTGTCGGGTGCGCCAATAAAATGAAAAAAGTCCTGATGGACTTTTTTTGATATTTCGGCAAAGCTTGAATAAACCTTATTGTTGCTATATAAGATGATATGCATATTTTAATGCTTTGTGTCATAAAAACAAATGGTGTTATCGCTATGTTTCTTAGCTTCATACATGGCCTTATCCGCATTTTGCCATACCTTATCAAAGTTTGTACCATGTATCGGATAATAGGCAACACCAACGCTTAACGTAATTGTCTGTGCAATATCAAGTGCTTTTTGTGCTTGTTTCCAATAGGTAAAAAAGCTATTGATCTTATCTTCTACACAAGTGATATCACCTTCACAATTTGTTCCATAGACAACAAACTCATCTCCGCCAATTCGTCCGCATAGACCTTGAGAGAACACGGTTTTCATGCAATAAGCCAGCGTTTTCAACACCTTATCACCGAAAGGATGCCCATAGCTGTCATTAAACCATTTAAAATGATCAACATCAATCATCAGCATGGTGCCGTAAGCATGTTTCGCCATAGTCTGTTCAATCTGTTTTTCACAATATTGGCGATTCCAGATATCCGTCAAATAATCATATTGTGAGTAATAAAGAACCTGCTGATTTCGCTCTTCTAATTCTTTCGTCTTTTGCGCAATGCGCTCTTTCAACATCCGATTGCTTTGATCGACAATGTGTTTAGGAAAAAATTCATTATCCATCTGATTATGATCACCAACAGATTGATGGACATGCAAAACTTTCCATTGCTCATTCTTATAATGAAGCAACATAGTAAAGCGTGTTGTGACCTCATAAATAATGCGATTTTTTCCATTTTCTTTTGTATGCAGTTCCCCTATGATATTGAAAGTATGCGCATCACACGCATATCCTTGATACCATTCTCGAGTGATGAGAAAGGAACCATCCCATTGTTCTTCTTCCTGATACAGCTTCTGAAAACACTCCGCACTGGTATGACAGATTTCATGCGCCCCTGTACCGATCAGTGTCATTTCCTGATCAACAAAGGTGGCTAATGTTTTATAGTCTCGCTGTTCTAAATAAAGATGCCATATTGTACGGCAGATGTTTTTTGCCTCTTCTATTGTTTTCATGATGTCGACTCCATTTACCTCAAAGATCCTCAAGCGTGTTTTTACGCTTTTTTATACATGCGATAGACCATAAACTTTCATAAACTTATTTTTCAAATAGTCTATATAATATTCTGGATTGAAAGGTTCTCCACTTGCTTTGAGCAGAATTTCATCAGCTGTTAAGCTTGCTCCATAACAATGCACGTGTTCTTTTAGCCAATCACTGATAATCTTGAATTCACCTTTGCGTAAGGCGTTTTCAACATCAATATCCTGTTGCATGGCGTGATAAAATTGGGCGGCATATGCACTACCCAATGCATAGGTCGCAAAATATCCCAAATCTGCAGCGCCCCAATGCATATCTTGCAAGATGCCATCTTTATCATGCGTTGGACGAATGCCGAGATACTCTTCATACTTATCATTCCACATGGTATCTAAATGTTCATAATCAACCTTGCCATCAAAGATTTCTTTTTCAAGCTCATAGCGAATAAGGATATGAATCGGATAGGTAAGTTCATCTGCTTCCGTACGGATCAAAGAAGGTTTTGAAACATTGATCATGGTCATGAATTGATCCAGTGATACCTGTTGCAATTGCTTAGGGAAATGGGCTTGTAGCTTTGGATAGTTGTATTCCCAAAAGGCTTTGTTACGTCCGATATGGTTTTCCATTAAGCGTGATTGTGATTCATGCATGGCAAATCCGATATCATTTTTAAAGGCGGTATCGGTAAATGCTTCATCAACCTGCAGACTGTATAAGGCATGACCATATTCATGAATGGTTGAAAAAATAGCCGATAGGACATTGTCTTTATAATAATGAGTTGTAATACGTGCTTCATTTGCAGAAAAGAAATCCGTAAAAGGATGCTCGGTCGTTCCCATGTAGCATTTCGTCGGATCTACTTGCATATACGCATTTAATTCTTGCATGAAAGCTTCCTGTTCACAAAGATCAAAATCTTGATATAAAAGACTGTCATCAATCTTGCGTCCTTCTTTTTGAATGCGCTGAATGAGTGGTAAAAGTTCTGTTTTGATGCGGGCAAAGAAGACATCATATTTTTCACGATTCATACCTGACTGATAACGATCTAATAAATAATCATAATCGCTGCAATCTTTTTCAACATAGCTTATGACTTCTTTCTGTGCTTTGATAACTTGGATCAGATGCTGCTTAAAGTGTTTGTAGTCATCACGTTCTTTTGCTATCTGCCATGCTTCTTCACTGTCCGCAACGGTTTTTTTGAAGCGGATATACACATCTTTTGGCAAGTTGCGATTGATATCCAACTCTTTGAAATACAAGGCCAATTCTTTCTTTAATTTTTCATCCTTGGTAATCTTCATTAAGGTTTCTAATTTCTTTAGATGCTCAGGATTCATCTGATAGGCAAAAGCTTCCCCTGCCAGAATTGACATCATCTCATTGCGATAGGGGATACCAGCACTTGGCGCGATGGTTGCCATATCAAAATACATGGTAGAAAAAGCCAATGTATAGGAAGCGTTGATACGCTTATATTCTGAAAAAAATGTTCTTAGTTCTTTTTCCATTACTTGATACCTCATATACCGGAATAGCATCGCTTCTTCACAATATATCTTTCCTTTCTCAGTTAATCCTATTGTATCATATTCATAACAATTTATTCTTCAAAGAATGTGGTTTTCTGATAGGATTTTATCCTATTTTTTCAAAAGTGTCTTATTTTATAAGATGAGCCTGCAGCCAAGTTGTTGTAGCTGTAGTTTGCGCATGAAAAAGGGCATATGCACTTTGAGCTGCTGTTGTATAATCTTGCTTTTCTATTGCTTGCATAAAGGAGCATGCATATTGTGTAATCGTCTTATCGTGCTGCTGCATTTGTAATACATGGGAAAGCTGCTTTCCCCATAATTGTATCTGATATAGGGTGCGCATACATTCTTTTACTACAACGAGTTCACTTACCTTTAAAAGTTGTTGTAAAATAGCATACCCCATCAGATATTCCTCTTGCTTCTCTATAAGCTGCTTCAGATTGGTAAAATCAAAAGTTGCATGCATTGGCAATTGCGTGATCACAGCAGGAACGATCAGTTCCAGAAAGCTAAGGCTTTGCTGATATAGTTTTAACATCTTTTGCACGGAGGAGCGCTCATAGGCAATATCACAGTCATTACAGGCTGTATATGCATACCGGCCTTTCCCTTTCTTGGTCTTGATAATACCCATACCATCCAAAAGATCTAAGGCGCGTCGAATGGTGCTGTTTGAAACTTGTAAAGACTGCACAAGCTCATGATGGGATGGCAGATAAGTACCTGCGACATACTCTGCATCATCCAGTTTTACCAAAAGAGCAGTCGCAATGGAATAGCATTGCTGTGAATGGCGATGTTGCAATGACCATTGAAATGGTATCGTTGCGCTTTTTTGTTGTTGTATAGGATGCGCATCAAGGTATGCTTGGAAATAATGGATATATCGTGCAGGCATATTGATATAGGTATCTTTCCAAGGGCTGTTTGGATAATGGGTTAATTTGTCCTTTAAAATTAGGATACTGGTCTTTTCTGCAAATAGAAAATCTAAATCGTTAATCATATCATGATGCAGCAGATAGGGAAAACGCAAAAAATGAATGAGCTGCAAAAAGAAACTGATAATCAGCTCATTGTGTAGTTTGGTTAGATAAATAAGACAAATATGGGTAATGTTTTCTAAGTGATATTGCTGATCTTCATCCAATATGGCTAAAATCTTTTGTCGATCTTTCTTCGTTAAAGCTTTGGCAGCTTCCTGCATGATATTGAGAAAAAGCAATGAAGTACTTTGCAATAGATCTTCATAAAGATAACGACAATTGTGAAAATATGCTAATGTGTAAGAAGTGTCCTCCTTTTTATGATAACAGGATATTGTCTGTTTGCGCTCATCCATACGAATAAACCCTTCACAAACTAAGCGTTTATATATTTTCCGCACCGTTTCTTTTGCTACATGGAAACGCATGGCAATCTCATGAATGGAAGGAAATGGCGTACCATATGGATACCGATTGAATGACAAACAGGTATGCAAATATTCATAAATTAATTCAGATATTCCATTATCTTTATACATACTTCACCCAATATCATGCTATTGTCTTCGCTAAAGACGAGTTACATGAATCCTTTCCTTCATTATTTTAGCAGTTTTATGAAAAGATGTACATGAACAGGGATAAAATCGATGATTGTAAGGCTGAAATCCTATAGACATTTATAATAAGGAGAATAACATACGAGTGATGGCATATGAAAAAAGCGTTTCTTTTTATGACAAGCTCTTAAAACATAGGCGAATAAAACAGGAAAGGATGGTATGGCCACCTTTCATACCAAACTTTTTTAAATAAACGGTATCCTGAACATTAGGAAGCATCCGTAAATAGCGTTCGATAAGATGTTTATGTGTAAATCAACACCAAAAGCTAACATCTCTAGGTAAAATGCGATGATATCGTTTACATATGGATTTGTAAAGGTGTATAATATAACTGACCTAGATATGAGCATAGTTAGAGGAGGGATGGTTATGAAGACAGCTGAAGCAACGATGTTTGTATTGCATAGTAACATGCTTCATGCCGATGTGACGGTTAAGACAATTGGCAGCAATGGCGTACCTTGTCTTGTTTTCATGCCTCTGCATGAAGGAGTCAACGAATTCCTTCATTATGCTCTGTCGAGTGAACTGTTGGAGCAGCTTGAACGTGGCAGGATCCGTTTTTATATTTGCGCTACTTGTGATGATGTTTGGGATGATAATGAGGTAAGCAATCATGAGAAAATGCAGTTATATGAAAGCTGGATGCAGTTTCTTCAACAGGAGCTCGTTCCTTATATCAGATCTGTTACTTTCATGGAACAGGTCATGGTATGTGGCATAGATATCGGTGCTATGCATGCCATGAATCTTTATCTTCGGATTCCTGAATATATCCGTAAAGTTCTTTGCCTAAGCGGTATTTATAAGATATCGCATTATATTCCATATTATTATGATGAACTTATTTTGAAAAACACACCGGAAGTCATCCTCCGTAATTTGCATGGGGAACAAGTAAAAGCATATCAAAATACTAATATGGTATTATGTAGCGGGCGTTATCCGATGGCGCCGGAAGCAGAAGGCAATTTGCGGGAGCTTGAAGAGGTGTTACGACTAAAGGATATACCAGTGATTGTGGAGTATTGGGATTATGATGCAGGAACAGGATGGAAATGGTGGACACGTCAATTAGATTACTTCATCCCTCTTTTAATTGGCAGTACATGAATCTTCCATACGATCGTCTGCGGTACGTGCACAGATGATGGGAGAAAAGACATTTTGGCGGTGTCTTTTCTTTTGCTAGTAAAAGGCCATAGCAATGACTTTTTTATCAAAAAAAGCTTTTTATCATTGACAATATTATGTGGAAAAATAAAAAAGGCATTTGTACCGGTTGGACAAAGCCTCTTTTTGCCTGTTTTAGTTAACAGTTATTAATTTACTGGCGCCCTCTACAAGAATCGAACTTGTAATTCCACTTTAGGAGAGTGGCGTGATATCCATTCCACCAAGAGGGCTTTTTTAAAAACAAAACATACTTTCGTGCTAAATCGCAGTTAATATTATAGCATATTCTTTTGCATTTTAAACCTTATCTGATGGATTTTTAAGCAATTATGTGAGAAAGATTTGATTCATCACCGTTTCCATATAATTAAAAAGATAGCTGTTACAAGTGTAGATATTTTTGACGAGAGTGATATAAATGCTCTTTGTTTTTTTCATAATTTGATTTATAAATACAAGAATAGATGACATTTAAAACATATTCGATTGCAAGCTGTGAGGAAAAGGAATAGGTCGCTATTTGAATATCTTCCTCATTTGGCAGCATGATCAATGTATCACACAATTGGGCTAAAGGGCTTGTTGTGTTAGAGGTAATGGCAATGGTTTTCACACCACCTTGTTTTAAGATACGTGCTTCATTGATAACTTCAGCCGTTCTGCCACTGTAAGAGATCAACAAAGCCACATCTTCACTGGTAGCATGGGTGCATAAATATGCTTGATCGGGCTGGAGATATGAAATTTTAACAAACATGTTGATCTTCAGCATTTTATTTTGAAAATCGATGATACGGACAAAACTGTCGCTGACCCCGATAGCTAAAATATTACGTGCTTGTAAAAGTTGCTGCACCACTTGATGTAAAATATCCATATCTAAAGTAGCTTGTGTTGAGGCGATGGTATCTTTTGTCAGCAAAGCGATTTTTTGAGCAATGCCGGCAGCAGAATCGCCTTCTGAAAAGGGAGAATTGACATCTACATGAGTATCTCTGTTCATATATGATAACAGATCTTTAGAATAACGAATCTTAAACTCCCGAAAGCCTTTAAAGCCTAGTTTTTTGCATAAGCGAATGATAGTAGTGGTAGAAGTAAAGGTATTTGCTGCAAGCTGTTGTATCGGCATATCCAAAATGGATTCACCATTCTCTACGATGTAGTCTGCTACATCTTTTTCAACACTGGAGAAACTATCTTTTTTTCTTAATTCCTCATATAAATTCATAGGGACCCTCCGCTTTCATTCATAATATGTATAAGTATCGTGATCGTTTTCATATTATACCATGAATGTTGGTATTATAGCAGAATGTATTGTAGGTTGCGTAACAAAATTACGCATTTAAAACGAATCCTATAAGAAAAAAAGTAACAAATTTACAGAAACTGTCATCCCTATTTACAATTCGTGATATCCATTGTATAAATTAGGCAGTTGGAAGCGCTTAACAACTCATATGGAGGTAAATTATATGATTTTGAAATGGGTAGAAGGATGGCTGACCCCTAAAGTAGCTGTCATTACAAATACACGATATTTTCAAGCTTTCCGAAGTGCTTTCTTTGCGCTGATGCCGTTAACGATTATTGGTACGGTGTTTATGTTGATAACTGACTTTCCGATTCCGGGTTATGCAGAATTCATGAATGGTATCTTTGGCGAAAACTGGGCGGATTTTATTTCTCCGGCATATCGTGCAACCTTTAATTTGATGGGGTTATTATTAGCCGGTACTTTATCTTACAAATTATCTGAAAGTTATAAACTTGATAAATTGACGGTCACCGTGTTGGGATTGGTATCTTATGTTGTCGTATCACCGAAAACATTAACCTTAGAATCCGGTGAAGTTGCGACAAGAATCTTGCAATTTGACTGGTTAGGTACAAAAGGTATTCTGACTGCTATTATCACATCGTTTATCACGGTGGAAATCTTTCGTTTCTGTATCAAAAAGAATGCGACCATCAAAATGCCGGATAGTGTGCCAACCATGGTAATCAATGCGTTTACTGCATTAATTCCAGGTGTATTGATTGTTTCTGTCATGTTGATCATCAATGGTATTTGTATGGTTATTTCAGGTTCCTTACCGGAAGCTATCTTCAGTTTGATTCAGCTGCCATTGCAGGTCATCATCTCACAGCCATGGGCCATGGTAATCGTAGCCTTGTTAAATGGTTTATTGTGGTGGGCAGGTATTCATCCTACCGTTATCAATTCTTTGATTTATCCTTTATTGTATGCCAATGCTGCAAGCAATCAAGTATTGGCAGATGCCGGAAATCTGACAAGTGCAACCGGAAGTTATGGAACGGTGCAAATGCTAGATCAATTTTTGACAATTGGTGGTGCCGGTATGATGATCGGTTTAACGATTTCAATGTTAATTGCCGCACGCAGTAAACGTATGAAGGCGGTAAGTAAAGTAGCCTTTGTACCATCCTTATTCAATATTTCAGAACCGGTTACCTTTGCCACACCAACCGTATTTAGCCCCCTCATGTTGATTCCGATGATTCTTACACCGGTCTTATCTTGTCTGATTGTCTATCTAGCTATGAATATCGGATTTATGCCATTATTTACTAATGTGCAGGCACCATGGGCAACACCATTCTTATTCAGTGGTTTCTTAGTTTGCGGATGGCAAGGTGCAGTTGTACAGATCGTTATCGTTGCATTGACTGTATTGATTTACATGCCATTTACCAAAGCGTTAGATCATCAGTTTATAAAAGAAGAAGCAGAGAAAAAGGAGTTGGCATAAATGAAAAAAATCGTCTTATTATGTTCTCAGGGAGCATCTACAAGCATCTTAGTAAAAGCTATGGAAAAGGCGGCTGCCCAGATGGAATATGCATGTGATATTCATGCTTATTCCATCAATGAATTAAATCAAGTAAAAGATAGTGCAGATATTATCTTGTTAGGACCGCAGATTCGTTTCCAGGAAGCAAAGGTTAAGCAAGAGGCGAGCTGTAAGGTCATGACCATTGATATGGCAATGTATGGCATGATGGATGGCAAAGGTGTGCTGGAAGTTGTGAAAAAGGAGATTGGCTAATATGGAAGGAATAGAAGCCGTCTGTTTTCAAATCATCAGTTTTGCCGGAAGTGCGAAAAGTTGTTATATGGAAGCCATAGGAGCTGCAGAGCAAGATGATTACGATAAAGCCAAAGCCTTGATGGCAGAAGGGGATTCTTGTTTTCATGAGGGACATCGTATTCATGCGCAGCTCATTACCAAAGAAGCCAATCAGGAAAAACTTGATATTCGCTTGCTTTTGATTCATGCGGAAGATCAGATGATGGCAGCAGAAACCGTGCAGATTTTAGCTGAAAAATTTATTCATCTGCATGAACGCATGCATCGTATCGAAGGGGCGTAAGAGTATGGAATATATAGAAAATATATGTAATGAAGTAGAAAAGCGTCAGCGTCAATATCATGCAATGGCTCCAGAAATTGTGATGACTTCTTCTTTCTTCTTTGAAGACTTTGAAGATTTTGCCTATGGCTGCAGCAATGAATTTGATTCTTATGTATATACCAGAGGCACAAATCCAACAGTAGGATTGTTGGAAGAAAAACTGGCAGTCTTGGAACATGGGGAACGTTGTAAAGTATTCGCATCGGGAATGGGCGCCATTTCAGCAGCTATTATCACATTGCTCAAAGCCCAAGATCATGTGTTGCTTGTTAATACGGTGTATGGGGCAACCGTGTCATTGGTACGCTATTTTGAAAAGTATGGCGTAAGTTGTGAGGTTGTGAATACAACGGATGTAGATGAGATTATAAAGCGTGTACAAGAACATACCCGCATGATTTACTTTGAAAGTCCATCCAGTCAAAAATTTGAAATGATTGATTTACAGAAATTAGCTGCTTTTGCAAAAGCTAAAGAAATTGTCACCGTAATTGATAATACATGGGCATCACCGCTTTATCAGCATCCCTTAGATCATGGCATTGATGTGGTGATTCATTCATGTTCAAAATATGTTGGCGGACATTCAGATATTGTCTGCGGGGCGATTATCAGCCGGAAAGAAATCATTTCGCAAATTGAAGAAAAAGGATATTTATATCTGGGGGCAACATGCAGTCCGATGAATGCTTTCTTAGCCCTGCGTGGTTTACGTACATTGCCTGTGCGTATGCGCAATGTGCATGAAACAATACAAAAGGTAATTGATGCTTTACGCGAGGATAAGCGCATTGAGAAAATTCATCATCCATATTGCGGAGATGCGAAACAAAAAGCGTTAGCGGATAAATATTTAACCGGATATGGAAGTTTATTTGCAATCGATTTAGCAGATGATGATTTAGAAAAATTAAAGACATTCGTAAATACGTTGCAGGTATTTACATTAGGTGTGAGTTGGGGTGGTTTTGAAAGTTTGGCACTGCCGGTATATAAAGGGAAAAATCAAGAGGATATAGTAAAACGTGGCTTAAAATTAACACACGTTCGCATGTATGCCGGATTAGAACATCCCGATACGTTGATACAAGATATTAAACAAGCTTTAGATGTTGCATATGGTACAGTGTAATAGAAAAAAGGAGTCAATAAGATGTGTCATCTTGTCGGCTCCTTTTTAGCAATCGATAGGAAAGCGCGTTTTATTTTTTAAAGGTAACTTCAATGGTATAATCATCTTTAATTTCCGGAATCATTTGTAAGAACTTACGAATTGTGGATTGGGCCTTGGTTGCAGCCTCACTCAATAAGCCATTTTCAATAGCCTCATCTTCAACACGCTCTTTTTGTTTGGCAGCAAAGGTTTTATAATCGTTGATACTGATGGGGTTGAAAATATTTTTGGTTTCATCATAGACTTCAATACTTTTTTCATCTAAAACATTATTGAGAATGCGAACTTCGGGAAGTGATACAAGAATTTTCTTACCTTTCATATTTACTTCCATAGCGCTCATATCAACACCGGCCTGTATTCTACCTGCGTACGTTAATAAAAAGCTTTTCTTAGTAAGTGGAATGCTCCAGCCATTCAGTTTTAATGAATTCTCGAATTTTCCTACTTTCGTATAATTATAATCTAAAACAGCAAGTTCATTGACCTCTTGCAGTTGTTGGGCAAGCGCGGTTGACGATATTTCAGGCTCACTGTTACGATCGGCAAATTTCATTCCCGCAAAGAAGATCAATGCGATGATGAGCATTAAAAAAAGAATACTCGTGATGGTTTTTTTCGTATTGCGAATATTTTCCCCTAATTTCATAGTTGTCCTCCTCATCAAATTTGTAAGCAAATTATACCATATATCATATAACTACTTATGAAGTATTTCTTACAATTCACAAGTTGTCAAAATCTTTTCCTTAGATTTAAACAAAATTATATATATCCAAAAAGAAAACATTTTTAGCTAAATGATGTAATTTATCTTCTGTATTGATCTTATTGTTCTTTTGGGAAATACGAAAGAAAAAGAAACGCAACAGTAATTGATAAATAGCCCTCCTCTTTAACCGATGGCTTTTTTTGCGTTAATTTTATCTGATGATCTTATAAGCAGATAACTGCTTAAAACACTTTCTCATTCATGAAGTTCGTGGTAAAATAAAAAGATATAAAGCATAAGGAGGAATCACATATGAAGGTGCCACAGCTGATTACTGAATCTTATCTCAGTAAATGGAAAACAAATAGTTTTTTGTCAGCGATGCTATGGGCTGCCATGGGATTAGTGTTGATCGTTATACGTGATCAGGTGCATTATTCGACCTGTTATCTGTTAGGACTTATCCTGTTAATACAGGGGATACCGCATTTATTTCTCTTCATCATAGAAGAAGAAAAGCATATCTTTTCGATATCTTCTTTAATAAACGGGATTCTGATAAGTTTTTTAGGAATTTGGGCATTGACCTTACCGCAAGAAGTGGAACAGGATATTCCCAATGTTATAGCCTTTGTGACCTTATTACATGGCATAAAAGATATTGCTTTATCGAAACGCATTCGTTATTTAGAAAAACGAAGTGGCAATATTGCCATGGGAATCAGTATCTTTACTATTTTTTGTTCCTTATTAATTTTATTTTTGCCTTTAGAGGAAACTGGAATTGTTTCGATATGGTCCGGCTCTTTGTTAATTCTGGATGGCATCAGTGATTTCTGGATGTGGAGTGTGTTGACAATAAAAAGTAATGAACATAGAGGTATTTAAAGCTGTTTAAACTGGATAGTTGTATGAAAAGGGAAATGCAATCCCTTTTTCTTATGAAGAAAAAGATTACGTATGTTCTACGCAATCTAATGAAAAGTATTGGCTGATGCAGATGGCACTAGATGAAAAGGGAAAAATTTTATGTGATATCCCTTAATTTAATAATCGACAATGTTAAAGTACCCTCGGTAGCTCTTGCATTGGTGTTAAACGTAAGGAAGAAATCACTTACAGAAGTCATACGTATGATAAAGGTGTTAGAGCCATAGGCACTTGTATTATCAGCGGCATTCATAAAATAAATGGCCGTTTCAATATGGGGAGCACCATTATAGTATGGTGTTATCTGCATATAGCCTTGTGGATTTAACAGGGCAGATACGTGATAGGATATGACATAATAACCGGGTTCTATCACAAGATTCGTATCGGAAATTTGGCGAATCTGACCAGTGTCATCTTCCGTAAGTGTGCCAAAAGGGATGCGTGTGGCATTGGTGAAGCTGGCAGCAAAAGTGATGAAGCTGGCAAAAGCAATTTCAGGCAGTATACCCGGCAAGCCTTGTGGAATGCCAAATTCTAAGGCGATGCCATCTGGCGTTATGCTGGAAGTAACACTTGCTAAAGAGCCAGGTGCTAAAGTTGTCGTACCAATCACTTCAACTTGAGGCAAAGGCCCTGTCGCGCCTGTTTCTCCTGTAGGTCCGCTAGCTCCGGTGTTTCCAATAGGTCCGGTAGCACCGATAGGTCCAGTAGCTCCCGTGTTTCCAATAGGACCGGTTGCACCGGTAGGCCCAGTAGCTCCGGTGTTTCCAATAGGACCGGTTGCACCGGTAGGCCCAGTAGCTCCCGTATTTCCGATAGGACCGGTAGGCCCAGTAGCTCCGGTGTTTCCAATGGGTCCTGTTGCACCGGTAGGCCCAGTCGCACCGGTTGGCCCTGTAGGGGGGATTATATCATCACAACAGCAAGGACACGGCGGATAACATTCACAATTCCAATTTGTGTATTTCATACATTACCTCCATTCTTGACATTTTATGAGCATTATATATATTAGTTACGGCTATTATGCAGGAGTGTAAAATAAGGCATTTCATATAAGGATATTTGTGCTTAAGATTATCATATTTTTTCAGACACATGCTGATAATGGCAAGGTATATTTGAAAGATTTTAGATGTGAGCATAGGCTGTGTATTTACCACCATATGTTTATAAGCTACTTCCTTTTTCACCTGTTTTAACGGTATTGTTGTTTTGATGATTCCACATAAAATAGGATAGATAAAACATCCTGAATGTAAAAAAATGTAAGCATCTTGAACATGAAGGAAGATATGGGTTTCTCGTAATAGTGCACTATTCATTGCGTAATAGCAATTTAGATGGCATAATGATATGGAAATACACGGCTTAAAAAGCTATCGATTGGGAGGGTTGCATGAAAAAAAGTACTTATAACTGGTGGAACAGTATTTGTAAGCAGATATATTGCAGAGTATTATGTTAAGAAACATTATGATGTATATGTATTAAATCGTAATAGCAAAAAGCAATCAAAAGGGGTAAACCTGATCCAAGCAGACAGACATAATTTAGGAAATCTTCTTCGGGATTTTCATTTTGATGTTGTGATTGATACAGCATATACTTCTGATGATGTTGAAAAGCTATTAGCTGCATTAGACAGTTATGAAGATTATATTTTAATCAGCTCAAGTGTTGTATATCCGGAAAATCTTTCACAGCCTTTTAAAGAAGATTCTCCAGTAGGGCTTAATAATTATTGGGGAACTACGGAACTGATAAAATTGAAGAAGCAGCGGCTTTGTTGAAATGAAATCCAAATGCCTATATCCTTAGACCACCTTATTTATATGGGCAAATGCACAATGTATATAGAGAAGCTTTTGTATTTGAATGTGCGTTGGCAGATAGGAAGTTTTATTTACCAAAAGATGGGGAAATGAAGTTACAGTTTTTTCATTTTCATGATCTATGCAGATTTATAGATATACTTTTGAAACAAAAACCGGCTCAACATATTTTTAATGTAGGGAATAAAGATACTATATCAATTCGAGAATGGGTTGCCCTTTGTTATCATGTTGTTGAAAAACAAGCCGCATATGAATATGTGTATGGGGATATAGAACAAAG
Organism: Longicatena caecimuris; assembly: GCF_018406465.1. Lineage (GTDB taxonomy): Bacteria > Bacillota_I > Bacilli_A > Erysipelotrichales > Erysipelotrichaceae > Longicatena > Longicatena caecimuris. Next base: position 2,758,910 of record NZ_AP024510.1, on the reverse strand, counting down.
AAACTATTTTTGTATCTATGATTATGAATATTATCTGGATGTTTCTGAACAATATAAGCTTATGCATGATGTAAAACCGATATCTGTAGGATTAAGAGAGGCACTTGATTGATATAAAGGAAATATAGAAAAAGTGAATAAAAAGCCTTATTTAGATTATATAGATAAGAATATACGATAAATAAGTCCCATCTGCTGAACGAAAAAATCAGAACTTATGGAGGGGTTCAAGTAAAACCAATATATAATGATTTGTTTGTATAACGATGAGGAAATGAGCAAGATTTAAGAAATGATGAAAGATACATGACCATTTGTAAAAGAACTTTATTGGATAGGAGGAATTACCAATGCTAGATTTTTTCGAAGCATTAACAAGTAAGAGTAAAAACACAGCATTACCTGACGAGTTTAATTATTTTGGAAAACTTATCGGAAGTTGGGCAATACATTATATTGAGGGTGATAATATTGCAATGAAAGGTAAATGGTATTTCTCATGGGTTCTTGAAGGGATGGCTATGCAAGATGTTATCGTTCTGCCCGATTATGAATACGGGACATCGTTGCGTATCTATAATCCCGACACCCATGCATGGGATGTAGCTTATGGTTATACTGGAAAAATCATACGACTTGAGGCTAAAAAACAAGATGATATGATAATACTTACCTTTGTCAATGATGATAACAGAAAGTGGGTTTTTACAAATATAGAGGACAATCGTTTTCATTGGGAAAACATTACAGTAAAAGATGATGGGGAATGGTATATTCATGCTGAAATATATGCTGAACGTATCATGTAATCACAGTTCACAATGTGAAAAATTCCTGTTTTAAGGTAAGAAAAAAAGCATACAAAGACTTGAAGAAACAAGTGATGAATATTGCCGATCTGCATCTTTTCTGCATTTGAATTATGAATGAACAAAAAAATATTGTTTATAGGTTTTTCTATAATCGTAAAAAAGAGGCCGTTTTCATGCCTCTTTTATAATATTTCCCCTCCAAGCAATCTTTACTTTACCGGTTTTACATGTATTCTGCCGCGATATTCTGTTTCGGCAAAATAGACATTTTCCGCAATGCGCGCTTCCGGATTTAACGTAACATTTTTAAGCATCATTTCTTTGAATTTTTCATAACCTGCCATATCCAATAGATGACCGCCATGCAGATAACGTGGCTGACCTTTTAAGACATCCGCAGAGAACGCTTGCCAGTTTTTAATGATAGCAAGCACAGCTTCTTCACTTAAGAAGTCCGCAAATGTTTTTCCCATCCTTGGATATTGTTTCCCCGTTCTGCCGCCAATCAAAATACGATAGAATGGCTTTGGACTTCTGCGCATGGCATTGGTAGGACAAACTAAAGTACATTCGCCACAGCCAACACAACAACAAGCATCCTTTTCAATGCGGTTGTTTACCATGCTCAAAACTCTGGTCGCATGAGATTCACAGGCTTTGACACAACTGCCACAGCCGATACATAAATCAGGATCATAGATAGGTTTAGTTAAGCCGACAATCCCAAAGTCATTAAAATGTCCCTTAGCACAATCATTTGGACAACCGGCAACCGCTACTTTAATATGATAGTGGCTAGGGAAGACTTCCTTTTCAATTTTCTTGGCGATTTCCTGAGTGTTAATATTTGCTTTAATACAATGAATACCACCAATACACGCCATGATGTTTCGTGCGCCGATCGTCGGATATCCGGCAGAAGTATCCATGTCCACTCCACATTGTGCCACCTCGATATCTTCTAAATAATCCTTTAATTCTTTATTTACTTTATCAATATTTTCATATTTAATGCCGGGAATCGCAAAGCATTGACGAGATCCGAAATGGAAGGTGCCATCCCCATAAGTTGTCGCAAGATGCTGCACAAAGCCTAAATATTTAGCCTCGATAAGACCGGCAGGCACACGCATTTGTAGCATATATTCACCTTTTACTTTTGATTGACGGAAACAGTTGGTACGCAAGGCACCAATATTCATATCTTTAGCCATTATAACGTTACCTCCTTAATCCATCAATGTCTTCGCCTTGGTATAAGGGAAGACAGGACCTTCCAGGCAGACATAAGTTTCATTAATCTTGCAGTGACCGCATTTACCTAAAGCGCAGGACATTTTACGTTCAAAGGATACATAGATATGCTCTTCTTGAACACCATATTTCATACATTCCTGAGCTGTAAATTTCATCATGACGGGCGGGCCGACAATGATGACGGCATAATCTTCATCCCATTCCTGAAAAGGTATATCTTTTACATAATTCATCGCAAAGCCTTCTTTAAATCCCTCTTTTTGCCCATTATCTAAAGTTAAGGTCGTATGAAAATGGGGTGCATTGACAAAGGCTTTTAAATCATTTTCAAATAAAGTGTGAGAAGGATCACGAAATCCGGCAATGGCATATACATCCTTACAATCCTGTGGATGATGAAGGAAGTGTTTTAGCGTACTGCGGACAGGAGCAACACCGGTTCCACCGGCAATTACCACAACATGTTTATTTTTGAATGTTTCTAATGGAAAGCCATTGCCATAAGGACCGCGAATATATAAATCATCCCCAGGTGCTAAATCGAAGATGACGTTCGTTAATTTTCCTACGCGTCGAATGGTAAATTCTACCGTGGAATCGGTAAAACTACTTACGGAAATAGGCGCTTCGCCAATCTTTGGCAAGGAGATTTCAAAGAATTGTCCATGTCGTATGGAGGTGTTTGGGAATTCTACTACAAATGTAGATTCTAAATCCGTTTCTTCTATGATATCTAAAATACGATGTTTTTCAGGTAACCATGGGTTATTCATCTGCCTTTGCCTCCTTTCTTGCTTCTACTTCCTCATACAAGCGATTAAGGATATGCGTAAATGAAATATATTCCGGACAGATATCATCACAGCGACCGCAGCCGACACACATCTGATAATCGGTTTTAAAGCGTTTCTGAAAGTCATAGACCTTATGCAATGTCTTAAACCGCATACGATCTTGATAATCGTCACGGAAAGCATGACCGCCGTTTACTGTGGTGAATCCATCATTCATACAGCCGGTCCAGGTACGTCTACGCTCACCGCTTTTCCCATTTTCCGTGTAGGTTGTATCAATGGTATTGAAGCAGGAACAGGTGATGCATACGGAATTACATGCACCACAACCAATACAACGTGTCTGATAATCCTTCCACATATCGAAAGCATAGATGTCCGCTACCATGTCTTCCGTAATCTTTGGAACATGAATAACGGTTTCATTCTTTTTTACAAATTCCGGCTGATAGGTTGTTTTCGGATATGTGTTAAAAAGAGATGTAAATTGATCACTCTTACATTCTACCAAGACACGTCCTTCTTCTTCATAAGGACGTATAGCTAAATCATAATCATCTGTTTTATTTGTGCCCATGCTGCAGCAAGCACAAGATTCCCAGCCTTCTTCCGGACATTCCATTAAGATAAAATGAACCTTATCACGCATGCGCTTATAATAAGGATCTACTTCATTGCCATTTTCTAAGAATATCTTATCCAGACGTTTTATACCGTGAATATCACAAGATCGGGCAAAAATCAGCAGATCTTTATCAAAAATTTGACTTTCCATAAAGCCATATTCCGTGAAATGAAATAATGTCTGATTAATTGGATAGAAGACTTCCTTTGGCGAATATTGACTGCGCTCATTCCATTCAATTTCTTCAAGACTACGGATTTCTTTATACCGAATGATATCTGTATTGCAATATCTTCCGGCATTTTTTAAACGTTTCGGTGCATAAATCTTATAATGCAGCCTGAGTGCATCAAATACATGATTCATCTCTTCGTATGTCAATTCATACGACATGGTAACTACCTCCTTCATCCTTGTACATAAGAGTCATTGTAGGATATTCATCTTTGACTTCCATTATGTATGTCATAACTGATTTCATTGTAAACCCTTAAAAAATTTTTTTGAATAGGAGGAACAGTTTTTCAAAAATTCTAATAGATACATAAAATTTTCTTATCGTTAGCATCAAACGTTATTAAAGTGAAAAAGATGAGGAAGATTGAGAAGTGGGAAAGATTGAGAATAGCGAATTTGAGATCAGTGAGGAAATAGTAAATGACAAAAGCCACCATTCACGGTGGCTTATGAAATACATATGGGGATGGTATATTATTTCGTAATTATTTCTGCTTTGCATGCGGAAATGAAAGTAGGATTATCACAAGTATTACCTACAAGAACGATAATGCCAAATTCATTCTTTAATACCATACCGTTTCCTACTGTCCGACCACCGGCATTAATAGATACACCAGTGGTGCCTATTGGCAAATACATACGGGTTGCTTCTTCACAATCAAAGTCACAACCTGTTGGTATTGGTGTTGGTACAGACAGATATGTGATAGCATTGTTGTAAGATGCACTGGTAAGTCTGATTGATGCAATATGGCAGATGGAAATGGCTTCGGATGGTTTTCCTTGTGAATTGACCAATTGTAAAATACCACTTTGAGGGTTGTTGTTAGGAGAAGGCAGTAAAGAACCAAGACGGCCGCTTGCATTATTGCCACTTTCCATACTGACAATGACGTTTTCATTTGGATAAAGAGCAATCAGCTGTTCGAGTAAGTGTTTCATCTGGCTTACACATGCACAAGAAGCACTGACAGCAACGACACCGGTAGCACCTGTAGCTCCGGTAGCACCGGTTACACCGGTTGCGCCGGTTGCACCTGTTGGACCTTGTGGCCCGGTAGGTCCGGTGATACCATCAGCACCATCTGTACCGGTAGCACCGCGCGGTATGACAAAGTCTAAGATATGATTAGGACCACCTGAATCTGTGACAGATGCCGGTATACCAGGTTCTGCAGTCGTTGTGCTTCTAACTGTCAACGTGTCAGCAGCACCAGTAGCACCAGTAGCACCGGTAGGTCCAGTAGGTCCGGTAGGCCCTGTTGGTCCAGTTGCCCCGGTTGCGCCGGTTGCACCGGTTACCCCAGTAATACCAATGCCAGTTGCCCCGGTAGCTCCCGTAGCACCGGTTACTCCGGTTGGCCCTGTAGGCCCAATCGTACCTGTAACGCCCGTAGCACCGGTAGGCCCCGTAGCGCCATTTGCCCCGGTATTTCCCGTAGGCCCTTGTAAACCAGTAGCGCCAGTGGCTCCTGTAATGCCGGTAGGACCGGTTGCTCCCGTAATACCTGTTGCGCCATTTGCTCCGGTAGGTCCGGTATTTCCGGTAGGTCCGGTAGCTCCCGCAGGTCCGGTAGCTCCCGTGATTCCTGCGAAACCTTGAAGTCCGGTAGCACCTGTTGGACCTTGTGGTCCAGTAGGTCCAGTTGCACCATTTGCTCCGGTAGGCCCAGTAGCTCCTGTAATACCAGATGCGCCGGTTGTTCCTGTTGCACCTGTTGGTCCTTGCAGACCGGTAGGTCCGGTAGCACCATTCGCGCCGGTAGCTCCCGTCGCACCTGTTGGCCCGGTAGGCCCGGTAGCTCCTACACCAGGTCCGGTAGCACCAGTTGCTCCGGTAGGCCCTGTAGGCCCAGTGGCACCACGGAATCCTCTAGGACCTCTTGGCCCAATACATGCACATCCACAAGTATTCACAGGAGTAATGCAAGGCTCGCATGAGCGACTTAGCGGACAATCGTTTCGTCCCTGAAAAGGTTCTTCTTCATAATCGTAATCATCTTGTTCAAACGTATCTTCATATTCCATTTTATCACCTCGCCGCATGGATTTTGAATATCCGTCGTATCCTATGCGCTTACTTGCAAAATGGCATAAGCAAGTGCCTAGTTTAGAAGGATATCAACGAAAACGAGAGATACAGCTATGTTTTGCTGTATCAGACAACTGTAAAAAAGGCTTTTCATTACGAGCGTTACTTGTGGAAAAGGCATGTTCTTATAATGAAGTTTCACCTCTTTTCTTTTTATCCAACGTATACTATGCAAAATAGGAAATGTTATATGGTGTATCTTATCAAGGATGTCTGTTAGTTTTCAAAATAACCATAAGAAAAGCCATTTGTTTACAAGCAGAATATAGAAACAAATGACTTCGGTTATGATTTATAATATTTTTTTATTCATGATGACGTAAGGCTTGTACGATTGTTTTTAATGAAACCGTATTGCCATAACTCAATGTTCCTCTGCGATATAAGCGCGCCCCTAAAATTCCCATGGCAATGGTCGTAACTGCCAATAGGCACCAGGAAATAATGATTTCCCATACGGTAGCAGAGCCAACGGCAACATTGATGAACATACACATCCAGGAAGTAAAGGGTACAAAACCAACGATTTTGGCAAGAAGCGTATCCGGCATCTGCAAGCTTACATAACTCAAGATGAAAACTGCGATAATCAGTAGCTGAATCGGCATGGTTGCCCCATTAACTTCTTCGACTTTCGAACATAAAGCACCAATCGCCCCAAACAGGAAGTTGAAGAGCAAATAGCCTAACATGCCAAATAATGTGAAGGTCCATAATACGATGGAAGGAATGTGTAAAAATTTATCCAATGCATGATTCCACACATCTGCATTTACTTGATATGCCAACAGGAAAGAACCTAACATAAGAGCAGTTTGCAGAACCCCTGTAATTGCGCCGGCAATGACCTTACCGAAAATTAAGGTATTTGATGTTGTACTGGTTGTTAGTATTTCAATAGCACGGTTGCTTTTCTCACTTGCAACTCCTACGCCAACTTGATTACCGTAAATCATGATCATCATATAAAGAAGGAGGATCAACGCATAGGTGTAATAATAATTACTGCTGCCATCGGTTCCCAACACGGTTGTTTCGGATTGAATCGGTGTTTGATAAATAGCTTCAATGGTTGCCGCATCATAACGATAACGTTTGAATTCCTTTGCTTGGTATTGTTTTTTCATTAAATCTTCAAACTTAGCTGGACGTGTATCCTGCAAACTTGAATTTTTTACATAATAAGTGAAATGCGTAGCATCGTTTATGGCA